>JAJDNP010000050.1 GCA_022340645.1 Gammaproteobacteria bacterium
CGGTTCATCGAACATGCGGTGAAACACGTGTTCAACTAGCGGTTGCACCATGTTATCCGTAAGGATCCATGCGTGAACCTGTTCTGGCAGTGGCGCCTGCAACAGCTCGTGTGCAAGTGCCAGTCCAAGCAAAAACATACGTCGCGCCCCGGTTTGTGTTGCCAGCTCAAGGCAGTATGACCAGTCAATATCCGGATTCGAAGTGATCAGTTCTGAAATATCACAGACCCAGCCGATCCTCCTCCACCACATGTCCTTACAGCCATGGACGCAGAGAAACAACAGCAGGGCTTCGACCGGAAACGTCTGGATATCTTCGTCGAGCAGGCGTGCCGGTTGCAGTTGTTTCCATATGTCATCCAGATCGACATTGAAAGGAAACCGACTAGGAGTGATGCGCCAGTGCAGATCGATCATGGCCCTGGTATCGGGATGGATAAAACTGTACTCGTGCCATACGCGGAAGTTACGTGCTTCGTTGCGCCCTGTCACCTGACCCTCCATGGGGCGCCACTCGTAACCCAGTGATAACAGCAGCATCTTCGCGGGAATGATATCGCGTGGTCGAATGACGATGTCCAGATCCCAGAACTTGCGCAGTTCGATATCGCCATGGGCGAGGACCGCAAGGGCCGGCCCCTTGTATGGAACCGCACTGATGTTCGCGGCTTTGAATTCACGCAGTACCCTGATCATCTCAGCAGTGTTTTTCTGATTACGATCGGCATTCACCTTGTTATCGGATTCTAGTTGCTTGAGTACCGCCGGTGGAACCAGGTCTGCGCAGTATCTGTTCAGGTTGCGATACAGCAGTGGTATCAGTGCGTGCGGCTGCGCCTTGACGAGAATAAACTCCCAGTCCAGCTGTTTCTGGGTGAGTGCACGCATCTGCTCGCTTTGCTGCGGGTCAACTCGGGTGCGGGCGCACAGCAAAAGCAGGCGATACTCGTCACGTATATCGAGCGCCCCGTTCTTTGGTGACAGGGTGCTGGCATGGCGTGCGACGCTGGACATGTTGTTAGTGAAGCCTCATATCAGGTGTTTGGTCGGAAGAAGTGTAGTGTAAAAATATATCAGTCCAGTATATTACAAAATTCAGATCGGGTGATCCATATATCGATAATGAAGCACGAAAACTGCTTAATATGGTGAACAGTTTGAAATGCAGGATTATGATTTTTGCTTTTCACATCGAAATGACTAAATGTCGTTGTCTGTGCCTGCGCAGATGCTGATCATACACTGGCGCCCCGATTCATTTATTGTGCTCACGATGTGCTATCAGGCTCAACGTGAATCGTAATATCAGAGGTCTTAAAGTTTTTTTCAATTATCGATTCAATATTATCCGCAATAGCATGTGAGTCCCTGGTTGACAGTTCCGGGTCAACTGAAATAGTGAGATCAATAGCGCAGCTCTTTCCTATCCACCGCGAACGAATTTTGTAAACGTTTTTTACCCCGGGCACAGATTCTATAAGTTCACGAAGTTCACCTGGTTCAATGGCATACTGATCTAACAGCACCGGTATAACACGTCTAAACAGGCTGTAAGCGAGGTAGATGACGAACAGTGCAATCGCGATGGCGCATGCTCGATCCGCCCATCCATATCCCCTGGCAGATAATTGCCAGCCGCCAATGACGGTGCCGGTGATCAGCACGTCAGCAAAAGTGTGAGTGGCATCTGCCCGTAAAATATCCGAGTCCAGGCGCCTCGCCCAATTGTGCTGCCAGATAGTGACCAGGATATTGATCGCTAATACACAAAGCATGACAGCCAGTTCAATGCCGGTGGAGACGACTTCAGCTTCTTCTTTCCTGATGGTATTGATCACCAGCTCAAAAGCCAGCACCAGCAGTAGGGACGCCAGAATAAAAACAGCCAGAGTCTCAAATTTCCTGTGACCATAAGGGTGTTCGTGGTCAGCGGGCTTGCTGGAAAATCGCATGACAATCCAGGCAATAATGTTGTTGGTTAAATCGGTTAATGAGTGGACGGCATCAGCCAGTATGGCCATGGAGCCGGTAGATAGTGCAATGATGACCTTGGCAGTTAAAACAACCAGGTTGGCTGAACCCTCAATAAGGATTATGCGCCGTACCTGTTGATCACGTAGTGCCGAATACTTCATCGCCTGGGTTTAAATCAGTTTTATGTCTGCCGGTCCCGTAGTTTACATTCAAACATGGCTTGTTGCTGTGTTAGTACTGGGTATCGAATTCTGCAGCGATATAAATTCATTGTTATCGGAAAAGTATATTTATGAGTTTCTTGATTAACATCAAATATTGCAATGCCGTTGAAATTTATCTGCATAGTATTATGGTTAATATATAAACGTATAATTATCTATTTATAAGAAGGTTTTTTTGATGAACAAGCCAGTTGAAATTACTTTCAGAGATATGCCGCGGTCAGAGGCGGTTGAAGCAAAAATTCGCGAAAAAGTCGCCAGGCTAGAAGAGTTTTATGAACATATACTGGCATGTCACGTGGTGATAGAGTCGCCGCATAGTCATCACCATCAGGGCAACCTGTTTCATGTCGGTATTGATCTGACCGTGCCTGATGGTGAAATAATCGTTAACCGGGATCCGCGAGAGCACCATGCGCATGAAGATGCCTATGTCGCTATCCGGGATGCGTTTAAGGCGGCGCGCAGAAAACTGCAGGATTTTGCCAGGAAGCAGCGTGGTGATATTAAGGCGCACGTAGTACCGCCCCATGGCATCATCTTTGAATTAGTGCCGGAACAGAATTACGGCAGAATACGCGGCTCGGATGGCAGGGAACTTTATTTTCATCGCAACAGTTTTCTGGGCGGAGATTTTGATACGCTGAATATAGGCGATGAAGTAAGGTTTGTTGAGGGAGTCGGTAAAAAAGGCCTGCAGGCCAGCACCGTCCATCTTATTGGTAAGCACCATATCATCGATTAAGCCGTTGTTTGTTACACAGCTAATTTAATCAATCATTACAGGCTGTAGCTTTTAATAATGTGCATATAGTTGCTGTGCTCAAGCGCAGCAGGATTAATCGCACATGAACGGCTGACACTGCCTTTCATCTGTGCCACCGAACTGTATTCATTCTCTTCCAGCCAGTCTTGCAGTTCTCGTTTGAGCACAGCGATATGTTCCGGGCCGTTCTTCATAAGCGCACTGCATAGATGGATTATGTCCGCGCCGGCAAGCAGGCCTTTTATGATGTCTTCGGTATGATGAAAGCCGCCGGTTGCTGCTATCGACAGATCAACACGGTCTCGAATCAGGGCGATCCAGCGTATTCTTAACAGCGACTCCATTGAGCTGGAAAGTTCCAGGTGAGGTTTAATCTGCAATGTTTCCAGGTCGATATCGGGCTGGTAAAAACGATTGAACAGAGACACGCCGCGCGCACCTGCCCGTTCCAGCTTATGCACCATGTTTGCCACGCAGGAGAACTGGGATGAAAGTTTCATGGTGACCGGCAGGCTGATGTGTCCGCGCAGGTCTGCCAGCAACTGCAGGTAACGGTTTTCAACTTCCTCGCCGCTGATGGTCGGATCCCCGGCAATGTAATACACGTTAAGCTCAATGGCATCGGCGCCAGCCTGCTGGAGTTCCTTGCCGGTCTCTATCCAGCCACTTGTTGAAATGCCGTTCAGGCTGGCGATAACCGGAATATCCAGCGCAGACTTGAATTGCTGTATGCGTTCCAGGTATCTGTCCAGTTCGCTGCTGTACTCTTCCGGTATCGGCTGATAAGACAGCGCTTCGTAGTGACCCAGCGATTGTGAATTAACAAAGCGTTCAAGCTGCTGCTGCTCATACTCGATTGCTTCTTCAAACAACGAGGGCAGGACCAGCGCAGAGGCGCCGGCATCTTCCAGTTTCATCGCGGAATCAAGCTCGCCCGTCAGCGGCGAGGAGGAAGGGACCAGTGGATTGCTCAGTTTGATTCCCAGGTATTCTGTGCTGAGATCTATCATGATGTCTGCTCCGATGTTTTTTCACTGCCTTTTATTTCGCCTGAAATGCTTTCCTGGGCGGCTTTCAGTTTTCGATGCGGCGGTTCGAGGTCGCCTGCCGTTTCCCACTCCAGGCTGGCAAGCTGTTCATAATAATGATATCGATGCAGCACTTCGCGCTGTGACTGCTCGAGGAATTTTTCCGCAGCTTGGGGATGCGTGCGCCATAACATGTTGAAGCGAATTTCTGTTTCGATAAATTCACGATAGGGGATTGATGGCGGTTTGGAATCCAGGTGCAATGGATTGTTGCCGGCGGCTGCCTGTTGCGGATTGTAACGGAACAGCGGCCAGTGACCGCTATCGACGGCAAGCTGCTGATGCAGGTGGTTTTGTTTCAAATCGATACCGTGTGCGATACAGGGTGAATAGGCTATGATTATTGACGGTCCCGGGTAGGCTTCGGCTTCATGGAACGCATGGATAGTCTGGATATCCCTGGCGCCGTAGGCGACGCGTGCAATGTAGACGTGTTCGTAGTCCATCGCCAGCAGGGCAAGGTCTTTTTTCGGTGTCGCCTTGCCGCCGGCGGAAAATTTTGCAACCGCACCGCGCGGCGTGGCCTTTGAAGTCTGTCCGCCGGTATTGGAATAAACCTCGGTATCCAGCACCAGGATATTGACGTTCTCGCCGGAGGCCAGCACGTGATCGAGTCCGCCATAGCCAATATCGTAAGCCCAGCCATCGCCACCGATAATCCATACGCTCTTGCGGCCCAGGTTTTCCGCCACACTCTCGAGTTCTCGGGCAGCAGATGAATCAATGGTTTTCAGCCTTTCCCTGAGGGTTCTTATACGTGAGCGTTGACTGGCAATGCCGGCTTCGTCGGATTCATCGGCGCCAAGTATTTGTTCGACCAGTTCTCTGCCGATACCGGTTTTCAGCTGCTGCAGTAGCTCACCTGCATATTCCTTCTGCTTGTTGATGGCAAGCCGCATGCCCAGGCCAAACTCGGCGTTATCTTCGAACAGTGAGTTCGACCATGCGGGTCCACGGCCTTCGCTGTTCTTTGCCCACGGCGTTGTTGGCAGGTTGCCGCCATAGATGGATGAACAGCCGGTGGCGTTGGCGACTACCATGCGGTCGCCGAATAGCTGGCTCGCCAGTTTGATGTAGGGCGTTTCACCGCAGCCTTCACAGGCGCCGGAAAACTCAAACAGCGGCTGCAGGATCATGGCGCCCTTGATGGTGCCTGTTTTAACCGCAGTGCGTTCATATTCCGGCAGGCTGAGGAAATATTCCCAGTTCAGCTTTTCCTGCTGGCGCAGTTCGGCAGTGTAAGGCGCCATGTTCAGTGCCTTGTGGCTGGCATTGCTCTTGTCGAGTATCGGGCAAATGTCAGCGCATAACCCGCAGCCGGTGCAGTCTTCCGCTGACACCTGGTAGCTCATGCGCAGGTTCTGCGGGAAATCCTTACCTTTTATCGGCATTGACTTGAAGCTTTGCGGTGCCCCGCTTACCAGGTCATCATCAAACACCTTGCTGCGAATCACGCCGTGCGGGCATACCAGCGGACACTTGCCGCACTGGGTGCACAGGTTTTCATCCAGCACCGGAATTTCCAGGGCAATATTGCGTTTCTCATAAGCGGCGGTGCCAACGGGATAGGTGCCGTCGGCCGGGAACAGGCTCACCGGGATTTTGTCGCCGCGACCGGCAATGATTTCCCCGGTGACTTTCCTGACAAAATCCGGCGCCGTATCGCCAATGATGTTATGCAAATCAAAGCTGGCCTGCGTTGCTGCCGGTGCGGTGACCTTGTACAGGTTGGCCAGTGTGTCGTCGATGGCCTTGAAGTTCTTTTCGACCAGGCGTTTGCCTTTTCTGCCATAGGTTTTTTCGACAGCGTCCTTGATCGCTTTTATCGCTTCATCCGCCGGCAGCACGCCCGAGATGGAAAAGAAGCAGGTCTGCATGATGGTATTGATGCGCCTGCCCATGCCGGTGATGTCAGCAATGTTATAGGCATCGATACAGTAAAGCTGAATGTTTTTATCGATGATTTGCCGCTGCATACTCTCGGGCAGGCTTTGCCATGCCTGTTCGGCGGGTAGCGGTGTATTCAGCAGGAATACGGCATTGGCGGCTGCCTTGTTGAGCATCGGGTATCGTTCAAGAAAAACCGGCTGGTGGCAGGCGACAAAATTGGCATCGCCGTCCTCGATAAGATAGCTTGATCTGATCGGTCTGTCACCGAAGCGCAAATGCGAGACCGTGACGGCGCCTGACTTTTTCGAGTCATAGACAAAATAACCCTGTGCGTATTTATCGGTGGCTTCGCCGATGATTTTAATGCTGTTCTTGTTAGCACCGACGGTGCCATCGCTGCCCAGTCCATAAAACACGGCCTGGAAGTTATGTTCGTGCGCATCGGTGCGGAAGTTGCTGTCCCAGGCCAGGCTGCTGCTGGTGACATCGTCGATGATGCCGACGGTGAAATGATTTTTGGGCTGCCCCCCACCATCTTTTGGGTCAAGCTCATCGAATACCGACTTCACCATGGCCGGCGTGAACTCTTTGGATGACAGGCCGTAGCGTCCGCCGATCACAACCGGCGGCTGGCTGAACCGCGGTTTGCCATGCTGGCATTGCGCTTCAAGGCAGTGTTGCGCCAGCGCGGTGACAATGTCTTTGTACAGCGGCTCGCCATCGGCGCCTGGCTCCTTGGTGCGATCCAGCACGGCAATGGCTTTTGTGCTTGCGGGCAGCGCCTTGATTAATGCTGCAGCCTCGAACGGTCGGTACAGGCGTACCTTGATGAGGCCGGTTTTTTCACCCTGTGCATTGAGGTAGTTAACCGTTTCATCAACGGTTTCAGCGCCCGAGCCCATAAGCACGATTATTTTTTCGGCATCCCCGGCACCGATGTAATCGAACAGGTGGTAGCCGCGGCCGGTGAGTTCTGCAAAGCGGTCCATCACTCGCTGCACGATCGCCGGCATGGCCTGGTAATAAGGGTTGACGCTTTCGCGTGCCTGGAAAAATACGTCCGGGTTTTGCGACGTGCCCCGGATCATGGGATGTTCGGGTGACAGCGCGCGCTGTCGATGCGCGGTGACACTTTCCTGGTTTATCATTTGCCGGATGATTCCGGTGTCGATTGACTGGATCTTTGCGACTTCATGTGAAGTGCGGAAGCCGTCAAAGAAATGCACGATGGGAATGCGTGTCTCCAGCGTGGCCGCCTGGGCAATCAACGCCATGTCCATCACCTCCTGGGGACAGCCCGATGCCATAAAAGCAAAACCGGTGGTGCGCGCTGCCATGACATCACTGTGGTCACCGAAGATGGAAAGCGCCTGGGCAGCGATCGAGCGCGCCGCCACATGGAACACGGCAGGTGTCAGTTCGCCGGCGATTTTGAACATATTTGGGATCATCAATAACAATCCCTGCGAGGCGGTAAAGGTCGTGGTCAGTGCGCCGGTTTGCAGCGCACCGTGAATGGTGCCGGCTGCGCCGCCTTCACTTTGCATCTCGATAATGCGCGGCACGGTTCCCCATAAGTTTGGCCGCTTCCGGGAGGACCATTCATCGGCCCATTCACCCATGGGTGATGCGGGTGTGATTGGATAGATTGCGATGACTTCGTTGGTCAGGTGTGCGATCTCGGCGGCCGCCTGGTTGCCATCGATCATCAGCGTCCCGGATGTTTCCATTGTTATCTCCTGAGAATCTTCATTTATCGGAGTTACTCGAAGTTAGTGCAGAGTGATATTTATAATAACACCGCTGTACCTTTAATATGAAAATTCATTTGTCTGCCACATGGGCCGGATACAGCCATCAGTGACCATCAGCCGCAGAGACGTGGCTGTTGAGCCACCATGGATGATCCAGGAATAATTAACATGGGGCGTGTCACTGACGGCTGCATCCGGCGCGTGACTTTAACGGCCATACAGCATAGGTGCTAACAAGTTTATATCATCCTGTAGCTGCGAATTTATTCGCACATTGGCGATAATGCTGGAAGTCATTGTGCAAATAAGTTCACATCTGCAGCCAGGCGGTTAAAAATACCACGCCAGTTGCGCAAACAGGCTCGGGCCGGTACTGAGTTGTTTGCCTGCCATACCTGTATCGATGCCACCGTATTCCGTACCTGCTGCACCTGCAGGTATACCCAATGCCACCAGTAGCTGCCAGTTCTGTTTCAGGTCATATGTCGACACCAGCTGCGCTAATAATGATCCGTCGCTGGCATTGATAAAAACATTGGGGGTTAACAGCCATAACGGGTTTAATTCTATGGTTGCCGATAATGCCAGGTAATGCCGGCCGAGGGTAAACAGCTCGCCGCGAACGATTCGTTCTACCAGCTCGGGATTCGCGGCCAGGGCGGCAGGACTATAGTCACCGTCTGATATTCCAAAGCCGTTATAGAAGTATTCGGCAATACCGCTGACATTATGCCCCCAGCTAACCCACGACCAGGACAGGCTGGTTACCAGGCTGAAGACGTTGTCAGATTCTGCCAGCGGATTACTGGTGCGTGTCAGGGTGATATCGCCACGCCACAGGGCGGTACCGATATCGGTGAGGCCGCCAATGCCGATAATGTAATCGTCATAATGTTCCGCCAGCAGCAGGTCGAACTCCGAGTTATTGGCACTGCTGCCGGCAAAGCCATGATACTTGGCGGCAATAGAGTCTACCGTGCTGCTGACATCACCGTTGATATCTCGGCGAATCACCCAGACGGCCTGCAGGTCATCACCGTTTTGTCTCAGGTACTGGCCGTATAACATGTCATCGCCGGTTTTGTATTCCTTGTCCACGGCCGCCGGATCGAATGGATTGAAAAAATCCATGGGTGTATAGATCAGGCCGTTACCCCAGCTGACCGCCTGCCGGCCGAATCGGGCTACCATATTCCGGCTGGTCATATCGACATAAAGACGATCGAGACGGTGAACGACGACCGAATTATCGTCCTGTGAAATAACATGTGTCAGATCGAACAGCCGGTAGTAATCATCAGGCACCGGTTTTATGAATATCACCGCGCCGGGCAGACTGTTGGTGAGGTTTAGGCTATCGCCGTGCTGTGCGATTATCTGGTAATCTATATTTAGTGATAAGCTGTCTGTTTGCCAGCCGAATTTAAGTCGCAGGTCGCCATTGTGATCAACTGCCGGCGTATCAACATAATCACGGAACAGGCTGTCCTCGGGAAAAGTGTTCAGCAGGAACTGGTACTTTGCATGCCCGCCTTTGAATCCTGCCGTGTTGCTATCTGCACCTGCTGCAATGGCCGCATGCAACAGGCAGGTAAAAATGAACAGCGTTAGCGGTCGGATCATTTGTCTCTGGTATTAATCTGTTCTTGGGTATCGTCACTGATGATTTTTCCGTCCTGCATTTTTATCAGGCGTTTTGCATATCGCATCACGCGTACGTCGTGAGTAGCGATAACAAAGGTAATGTTGTGGTGGTGGTTGAGTTCGACAAATAACTCCATCAGCTGGCTTGAGGACAGGGTGTCAAGGTTGGCAGTGGGCTCGTCTGCCAGTACCAGTGCGGGATGCCCGACAATGGCGCGCGCCACGGCTACCCGCTGCTGTTGACCACCGGAGAGCTGTGCCGGGCGGCGATTTTCCATACCTTGCAGGCCGACTTCTTTGAGGATTTTGAATGAACGCGATGCACGTTCCTTTGCCGGCACACCGCGCACCTGCATAACGAATTCAACATTTTCACGTGCGGTCAGCACCGGTATCAGGTTATATGATTGAAACACAAAGCCGATTTTATTCAGGCGCATGTCAGCCAGTGCGCCCTTGCCCAGCTGGTCGAGCCGGGTATTGCCAATCAGTATCTGACCGCTGTCAGGGGTATCGAGTCCGCCCATGGCATTGAGCAGCGTGGTTTTGCCGGAGCCGGAAGGGCCGGAGAGACAGACAAAATCGCCTTCTTCTATGGTGATGGAAACATTCTCCAGGCCGGTGATGATTTCATCGCCCTGCTGGAAGGTTTTGCACAGGTCTTTGCAGACGATAGCGGTCATTGTTTTATACCAGTAGAGTTAGTTATTGTCTTTATGCTTTGCTGTCCATTTAACTGTATCGGGTATGGACTGGAAGCTTTGCCTGAGACACGCAATAAATACATCCATGTACGCTCGGATGCCGCATCCATGCGGCATACGGTCTCAGGCAAAGCTTCCAGTCCATGTCTTTGCTCACTCCTTACCCAATGCTTCAACAGGATCAAAACGCGCCGCGCGCCATGCCGGCAGGATGCTGGTCAACACGCCAAGAAAAATCACCACGGTATTGGCTAACAGCATGTCATTCAGTTTGAGCGCGGGATATAAAATACTGCTGGATCCCATCATTTCCATGCCTTCGGCAACCGCGGATATATCGATACCATCCTGCAGCGGAATCACCGTGCCGATAGCCAGAACATTACCGGCCAGCAAACCAATAATTAACAGCAGCAAGGATTCAAGCAGAATCTGGTACAGGATCATACTCGGCCGCATGCCTAATGCCTGCATCAGGCCGATTTCATGCACGCGTTCGAATACGGCCATCACCAGGGTATTTACCAGCCCGAAGGACAGGGCAAGAAAAACGACAATTATCCATACCAGCACGAAACCATCCATCATTTTCAGCATGCTGCTAAGGTAAGTATCAATCTGGTACCAGGGCAGGGTTTGCATATTCTTCCCCGCGGCTTTTTCAATAGCCGGATACCAGCTGCTGACATTACGGTAGTCTTCGCCGGTGATGGCGATTTCCGAAACCCTGTTTTTCATTTTGAGTAATGTCTGTACAGTTTCAAGCCCGGTATAAACGTACCTTTCCTCAAGACTGGCCAGCTTCGCCTTATAGATACCAATGATACGAAAGCCGCGCTCGGCGATATTATTTTTCGGATCCTGGCTCATGATAACGACCCGTTTGCCCAGCCGTGTTTCCAGGCGTTCAGCCAGCCTGGCGCCGATAACCAGGCCGTCGTCGTTATTGTCGCTGAGAAAGCGGCCTTCGCTGATGCTGTCGAGACTAAAGCCGATCTTTACTTCGCTTTGCGGCTCTACACCGAGCAGGGTAACACCACGGCTGTCGCGCTCGCTGGAAATGACCGCCGGCACCCGAACGCGCTGTGTCCAGGCTTTCACGGTGTCACTCTGCAATGCCTTCAATAAATTTTTATCCGGCGCCGGGATGCTGTTATTAATGCTCGGATCATCACGGTAAGCCCGATTGTGTATCTGCACTTCACCCGGCAGGTTACGAATGCCATTGTGCAGCATATCATCGACCATGCCACGCATCAGCGCGGTCATAAATATCATCGCCCACACGCCCACGGTAATGGCAGCCAGCATGATCACAGTACGGCGGTGATTACGCCACAGGTTGCGCCATGCCAGGGTTAACATGGCTATAAAAGCTAACTTCTGCTGCCTGGATCTCATTATAGTATAGGTATCATACCGCTCTCATCGCGCTGACCGGCTGCAGAAAAAGCAGCCGCAGGGAGGGATAAAGCGACGCCAGCAGACTGAAGATAAAGACGACACCGGGGCCGAGAAAAATCGACAGCAGTGACAGGCTGGGATACATCCGGTCAGGCAGGTTAAAACGTACAGCCATTTCTTCCATGCCGGGGTAGGAAAAGCCGACGATACTGAGGTAATACGCAAGCAGAGTGCCAAGCGCCGTGCCGAGGACAAGGCCGAGACCGGACATGAGAAACGTTTCAGTGAAAACCAGGGTACTGAGCCTTGATGGTTTCAGACCAAGCGCCATCATAGTGCCGAACTCGCGTGTACGTTCCAGTACGGACATGAGCTGGGTGTTTAATACGCTGAATGCCACCAGGATTATCAGTACCGCGTACATAAACCAGGCGCTGGTCATGTCTGCCTGTATCGCCTGTTTCAGGCCGGGCTGCAACTGGTTCCAGTCAAGCACTGTCAGCTCTTTTCGGTCTGAAATAATATGACTTACCTGCTTTTTCAGCGCTGTTACCTGCGTCAGGTCACTGGCGTTGATGACAATATTATGGCCCTGGTCGCCCATGCTGAACAAGGACTGAAAGTAAGCGAGAGGCAGCTGGGCCATGGAACGGTCAATATCAATAATGCCTGATTCAAAGATACCGGCAACGGTAACAACGCCTGCGGCAAATGAGCCATCTCGTCCGCTGCCAAGCAGGGTCAGCTCGTCACCGATAACAACACGCAGGTTACGCGCGAGTACGCTGCCGATAATAATTTCTTCGGCGTTGCTATCGGTAAAGTATTTTCCTTTTATTATCAGCCCGGGCAGGGTTGAGACGTTTGCTTCGAACTGCGGCTCAATGCCAATAATCTGCAGCCCGTAGGAGCGCTGTTTGCTCGAGGTCATGGCGAATGCAACACCGCGGGCGGCAACCATATCAGTGCCCAGCTGCTTACGTATCTTGCTGGCCAGCGGGATGATACCTTCGATGCTGGTGCGGATTTTTGGGTTGTCGTTATATCCCCGGTGCTGCACCTGCATATGTCCGGTATAGGATTTAAGCGTATTGTCTATCATCATGCGGTAGCTGCCGAACTGCAGGGATATTAAAAACACCAGCAGCAGGTTTGAGAAAATCATTGCACCCACCGTCAGCCAGGTGCGGCGTTTGTGGCGCCACAGATTACGCCATGCCATACGTAGACCGATATGCAGGCTCATATTGGGGGCGATATTCAGACTGGCCTTCACTGCCGCGGATTTCTCAGGTTGGACAGGGTGAACAGGCTGTCGTCAATGTTGATATTGAACTGGATTTTCTGTACCGACATTTCGGTCCACTCTTCGGCTGTTTCTTGTTTGCTCATACGCACGATGCTGGCCACGGTGCGTCCGCCCATCATTTTAATTTCCCTGGCTTTCATGGTTTTGACCAGGATGCCGTCCTGGTCCCAGAACTGCTGTTCCAGTAGCACGTAATCATCCCTGATGACAAGGATTTCCTTGCCCCAGACAATGGCGGCATCTTCATGCGGTACTGACTGGATCAGGTAAACCATGTGGCCGTCCTGTTGCCGCGTTTCCAGCAGTGTGTGATCGTACTGGTCGACGATATCAGTGGACTTGCTGATATCCTTGTTGGAAAAGTCGCTGCCCATCCAGCTCTGGTTCATCATTGAAGAGGGCACCTTGATAATACGGTTAATTTTCGGCGAAAAAGTCCACATATTATTATCTTTGGTCAGGGTGCCATTGCCTGCATCTTTTTTCGGTTCGGTGATGCGTACCAGCGTGGTTTTATCACCCCGGGTCCAGCAGACCATTGACATGCTGCGCTGCCAGTCAGGCCGGTGTATGGTCATGGTTATTTCCGAATATGAAGTCGTGCCGCGCCAGTGGTTCATCGCCTGAATGATCAGGTCTCGCGGTTCGGGTGTTGTTGCCAGTGCCAGTGGTGAAACAAGGCAGACTGTTAAAACTGCAATAAAGCGTTGCATTGATATTCCTGAATAAATCAGTTTATTCGCAGTTTATACACGTGTGATGTGTAGAACAACTTTACACGGGTTTTTTATTATTTTCATGCAGAGGCTAAAGATGCAGGGATTTATTGCCCGGGACGTTAGTGAAAACCATCACTTTAGTGTAAGGCATCAGCAATGACACCTATCTGCAGACTTTAGCTATACCTGTTTTAATAAAGAGTAATTGATACTCTGGCAAAGAAAGACTCCAGGGTTTTGGATATTTTTCCTGGTGACTATTACATCGCGCAATCCTGCGCGCTACCCTGCGGGCCGCACTGCGTGCGTTCAAAATACTCCCGGCATTTTGGTGCGGCTTTGCGAGATAAAATGAATTAAGGTAGCAAGGATGATTTTCAGTCCAGAGTCGTTGAGTTATATGAATCGCGAGGAAAACAGTGCAAGAGAGGAATAACACTTGTATAACAGCATATAGTTGTTCCTTTGTCATTGCGAGCGATAGCGCGGCAAGCTGTTAACATAACTCTGCCGCGAGGAGATTATGAGTTACATCCATGTATCACCTTTGGGCCGCAAAAAGCGTGTTGATATTTTCCTGGGAAATTAGTGCTTCGTTCCATGCAATGGCGGGATTTTTTTACTTAACTAATCATCATTAAATCCGAACCCATACAACAGAAAGCGATTGATACGGTTCGTCCCTCACCGCGTCCAGCATAGAAATTATTAATACGAATGAATCCCTGCGCCTCTGTGTCTTTGCGGTTAAATAAAACTTTATATTATTATAGTTTAATGTTTTTAGTCATCGAAAACCGTGTCAGATAGCTATGTTCCCTGGTTCTGTTTTTCGAGCAATTATCAGGAACGGTGCTGGTGTAAAGAAGTGTGGGAGAAAGAAACAGTGAGATTAAGTATACTGTTCCCATAATGCTAAATAAAGTATGCGTTGCCATAATGAATGGGGCCGGTGACAAATAATTTGTCACCGGCCCCATTCACTTACGAACAAGGATTGCTCTGGAAACCTGTCTCGACCCATGTCGATATCAGAGCCAGATGTCCGTGCGATGCCTGCCTAGAACTTGAACTGGCCGTGAACACCAATCATGTCCACCGATTTAGATCCAGTTGTCCCAGGATCATCCGACTGGTAGTCGACAGCGAGCATCACACCTTTTGCGGCCTCAAACTCGATGCCTGCAATGGTAAGGGTATGGTCGTTACCGGTGTCCATCTCGTCCATCGAGTCGTAACGGGCGAAGATTGTAGTCTTGGGGCCCATCGCCGGCACTTTGATATTAGCCAGTACGTTGTAACCTGTGCCGTCCTTGAATTTGGCCGTGGTTCCCGTCGTTTTGGCATAGTCGCCGTCGTCGGCCTCCAGGTACTGGCCACCGATCATGAATGCGTCATTCTCCCACCAGGCATAAATTTCCGCGCGGGTCGGATCGTAGCCGGTAATGCCGCTACGGTCTGTCTCGGAATGGCCAAATACGCCTATGTGCGCGCCGGCACCATGCCATTCGGCCCTGCCCATGAGCGCATAGCCGGCGCCGTCGGTGGTATGGGTGTAACCCTCGCCGTTCATCACCGATACGTAATAGTCGAAACTATTGCCGCCTTTGCCCAGCGCGCTGACACCGAGGTCAGAGGAGGTTTGCGCGCCATAGTAGTCGGAGAAAGTCTTTTGTACGTAACGATGTCCCCACATTTCGGTCTGAATATAGTCCACCAGCGGGGTATGGTTCTGACCGACCTTGATTTTGAAGGCATCGCTGTACTTGTGCTGCCAGTAGGCATACTTGACGAATACCTGGCCGTCGGGCGCTTTCTGGTCAAGGGTGATGCGGACCATATCTTCTTTAGTGAGTTTGCCGCGGACCTCGAAGTAGGCGCGATCGAAATGGAAGCCGCTGGCTGCATCGTCGGCTGCCGAGGTAGATTTACCGTCCACCGAGACCCAGTTGGCGAATACTTTGCCGTTGACTTCCAGATTATCGTTGACCTTGATGGCGTAAGCGGGTGTGGCCGCCAGCAACCCCGCTGCCAGGCTTGCTACAGCTGTGGCGATCGCAGTTTTGCGAATAGTCATATTCTCTCTCGCAAGTTTACTTATATGCATTATTGTTTTCCTCAGATTATTGATAGACTCGTATTATTGATAAAAATAAACCAGGCCCTGGCCTGGATGGTAATTCAGCCCGCAAATACGCAGGTACAAATCAGCGCAGTCAAACCCGGTTCATATGTACCAGTCAGTCCGCTTTGAAACACGCGTAAATTACCTTTGAAATATTTCAGAAATATGATCGATATATGAAAGAACTGTGACATTCATAGTTACAGGCGACGGGTATATAGACAGTCACCGTTTAGGAAGGACAATAAAGCCATGTCATATTGTTACAGATAGAATCTATTGTTTGAGTGATATATATAAGAATGATATACATTAATTAACAGTGAATCCCTGCGTCTACGCGCCGCCGCGGTAAAAGAAAAAAATCTCTTTGCTCTCTGTGGCTATAGCAGGCATCCTGCATTGCACCCTGGGGCCAGTTAAAAGCCGCTCAAATTTAATCCCGTCAAATTTGTCTGTGGTTTAATGCTTTTAATTTTTAAATTTTCTTACCTTTCGCATGTTAAAATCCCGTCTGGGAGTTGGCCAGGCAATCGCGCCAGGTAATCTACGGATTATCCGGGGAGGAAAGTCCGGGCTCCACAGGACAGAGTGCCAGGTAATACCTGGGGGGCGTGAGCCTACGGAAAGTGCCGCAGAAAATATACCGCCGGTAGCTGATCTGATCAGGTGCCGGTAAGGGTGAAATGGTGCGGTAAGAGCGCACCGCGTATCTGGTAACAGGTGCGGCAGGGTAAACCCCACTCGGAGCAAGACCAAATAGGGGAACATAATGCGTGGTCCGCGCTGTTCCCGGGTAGGTTGCTTGAGGTACATGGTGACATGTTATCCAGATGAATGATTGCCCTCGACAGAACCCGGCTTATCGGCTGACTCCCGTTTTTATTTTCTCCATCCGTAAATGGTAACTGTCCTCCTTTTACATAACAGTTAGCATATAAGTATTTTATGCTCTCGCAAAGGCGCACAATAATGCCGGGAGCATTTTAGTACGCCTTTGCGAGATATACGTAATTCAACAACCTGCCAAAGTGGTTGGGGCGTATTGATTGCCCTGAAAGATAAATGGCTTACCTCTCAGAATCGATCTTCAGAGTTAAAGTAAATCATTAGAATTTACAATCAAGTCAATGATTTAAAAGCATATCCTGTATCTATCTTTAACCAATATCCTGTATTTCTTGTAAGTCGCTGTCACATATAGAAATTTTTGTGACCGAAGGCACAAAAATGCTTGCATTAGGCGTGCAAAATACCTATAGTGTCATTATGTGGTGAAAAGTGGGGAATTGTGGCTCAAGTCATAAGTTTTGTCCGTGGATATCCCCGGTTTCAGATAACAGGAAACAATAAGAATAAGAATGCATTTTCGAGGAATCAACAACATAGCTATCGACGCCAAAGGCAGAATGGCAATGCCTGCGCGCTATCGTGAGAGCCTGCTTGAAGGCTGTGGCGGGCGTCTGGTAGTGACCGTTGATCGTGATCATTGTTTACTGGTTTACCCTCTCCCTGAATGGGAGGTCATCGAAAGTAAGCTGGTTAACCTGCCTAGCTTAAACAAAACAGCCCGCTTATTGCAACGCCTGTTAATTGGCCATGCCACCGAGCTGGAAATGGATGGGCAGGGCAGAATTTTATTGCCGGCCATGCTGCGTGACTATGCTGGCCTGAACAAGAAAGCGGTGTTAATTGGCCAGGGTAAGAAATTAGAAATCTGGGATGAAGATACCTGGGGTGATAACCAGCAGCTATGGTTGGACTCGGCCCGGGCTGATGTGGGTGAACTTCCAGCCGCGTTGGAAGAGCTGTCACTTTAGTCGCACTGTTGATGGCTGGTTTTGATCATCAGGCAGTGCTTTTAGAAGAAGCGCTTGATTCGCTGAATATTCAGCCGTCGGGTATTTATATTGATGCGACGTTTGGCAGAGGCGGTCATAGTCGCGCAATTTTGCAGAAGCTTAATGTACAGGGCCGTTTGCTTGCTTTTGACCGGGATGCCGAGGCAGTTGCTTTTGCGAAAAAGCAGTATGCCGATGAACCTCGTTTTACGATCGAGCATTGTAACTTTGATCGTATTGCGGAGGTGATTGAACAATATGGTTTGACGGGAAAAGTAAATGGCGTGCTGATGGACCTGGGCGTCTCGTCACCGCAGCTTGATGATGCTGAACGCGGTTTCAGTTTTTTGCGTTCCGGGCCATTAGATATGCGTATGGATACAAGCAGGGGAGAAACTGCCAGGCAATGGCTGGCCAGGGTGAAACCGGCCGATTTGATAAATGTGCTCAAAAAATACGGCGAAGAAAAATTCGCCAGGCGAATTGCAGCAGCCATTGTTGAGGCACGGGCGCAGCATGAAATAACAGAAACGGGTGAACTGGCTGAAATCATTTCAAATGCAATCCCGGTAAAAGAAAAAAACAAGCATCCTGCGACGCGCAGTTTTCAGGCAATTCGCATTTATATAAATGATGAATTACAGGCGATAGAGCGGGGTTTGAAAGGGGCAATTTCGGTGTTGGCAAAAGGTGGCAGGCTTTCCGTGATCAGCTTTCATTCGCTTGAAGACAGAATTGTAAAACGATTTATGCGAAATGTTTCCAGCAGGCCAAAACTGCCAGCAGGTTTGCCGGTGATGGAGGCGGACATAAAAGTACCTTTTCGGCTGGTGGCCAGGCCGATGGTAGCGAGTGAGGTGGAACTGGCGCAAAACCCCAGGTCCAGAAGTGCACGTTTACGAGTGTTGGAGAGGTGTTTATGAATCAGCGGCGGCGGATTTTATTTATAGTGACATTGTTGTTCAGCATGCTGTTGGGCTCGGCAATTTTACTGGTATACAGCAAGCATCAGAGCAGAAAGCTTTTTGTGGAATTGCAGCAACTGAAGTACCAGGTGGATATTTTAAATACAGAATGGAGTCAGTTGCAGCTGGAGCAAAGTGCCTGGTCGGGGCATGGGCGAATTGAGCGCATTGCCAGAAATCGTTTATCCATGGTGATGCCGGAACCGGGTGACGTGGTTTTTGTTGAGCAGTGAAGCCAGCCTTGAAAGCATATAAATTCGGCAAGCAGGTATCCCTTGATTCACGTGAAATCGGCGGTTCGCTGGTATGGCGCCGGCTGTTTGCTGCTGTGATTTTTGTGCTGCTGGCAACAGCGATGCTGGTAAAGGCGCTGGATATGCAAATATTGCATAGCGAGTTTTTCGAGCAGCAGGGTGATGCGCGCCAGTTGCGTACCGTTGCCATTGCTGCAAATCGCGGCGATATTGTTGATAGAAACGGCGAGCCGCTAGCTATTAGCGCGCCGGTTAACAGTATCTGGGTCAATCCAAAAGTTGCAATCGAACATCTGGACCAGCTGGTTCAGGTAGCGGAGCTGCTATCGCTTGACGCTATTAGCCTGAAGCAGAAAATCAATGACAATGCGAATCGTGAGTTCCTGTATTTAAAACGCCAGGCTTCACCGGAACTGGCTGACAAGGTGATGGCGTTAAAAGTGCCTGGAATAGCCCTGCAAAATGAATACCGCCGTTATTATCCAAGCGGTGAAGTGGCGGCGCACGTGGTTGGTTTTGCAGATATTGATGATAACGGCCAGGAAGGCATCGAACTGGCGTATGACGCCTGGCTGAAAGGTCACCCAGGCAAAAAACGCATCATTCGCGACCGCCTCGGTCGTGCCTTCGATGATATAGAGCGTATCAAGTCTGCGCAGCCGGGTAAAACATTAAAATTAAGCATCGATAAACGGCTGCAATATGTCACCTACCGTGCATTGAAAGCCGCGGTTATGAAGCATGACGCGGTGGCGGGTTCCGCCGTGGTGCTTGATGTGTCCAGTGGTGATGTGCTGGCGATGGTGAATCAGCCTTCATTCAATGTCAATGATAGAAAACAGCTGCAGCCGCAGGCAACACGAAACCGAGCGGTGACCGATGTGTTTGAGCCGGGTTCGACAATGAAGCCAATTACCATGGCTGCTGCCCTGGAAAGCGGCCGCTGGAAACCGTTTTATAAGGTTGAGACAGCACCGGGATATATTTACGTTAAGGGAAACAGGATAAAGGACCATAAAAATTATGGCGATCTTGACCTGGGCGGTGTGCTGGAAAAGTCCAGTAATGTAGGCATCAGTAAAATTGCCCTGGCGATTGACCCTGAACAGCAATGGTCAATGTACAAGAAGATGGGTTTTGGCATGGTCACCAGCAGCGGTTTTCCGGGTGAAGCCAGTGGGCAGCTTTCACTGGATGCATTAAATAATGATTTTGTAAGAGCATCACTTGCCTTTGGTTACGGCATTTCGGTCACACCGCTGCAGCTTGCGCATGCCTATTCCGCGATCGCGGCCGATGGCGTATTGCGACCGGTTAATTTTGTATACGATGAAGACGGCGATAAAGATGCCAGGGCTGCCGGGAAGCGTGTGATGTCAGTGAATACCGCGCGTGCACTACGCAAGATGTTGCAACGCGTGACATCCGATGATGGTACGGCGAAACGCGCAAGAGTGGCGAACTACAGTGTCGCGGGCAAGACGGGCACAGTCCACAAGTTTATTGCTGGCGGTTATGCAGAAGACCGATATCTTTCCATCTTTGCCGGTATGGTTCCGGCGGTCAACCCTGAACTGGTCATGGTGGTGATGATTGATGAGCCCAGGAATGGCGAGTATTTTGGCGGCCTGGTGGCGGCACCGGTATTTAGCCAGGTAATGTCCGGCGCCATGCGCCTGCTGGATATCGCACCTGACATGGTTGCAGAAAAACAGTTAATGAATGCAGCACTGGTTATTAAGGACGGGAAAGTATGATGCACAATGAAGTAGCCCTGGATTTTCTGCTTGAAGGTTTCATTGATGATGCCCTGATAGATCAGTGCCGTGGTATAAATATCAATGCGCTGGTGCAGGATCATCGCAAAGCACGCAGTGGCGACCTGTTTTTAGCGTTCCAGGGCTATCATACGCATGGCCTGCTATATGCCCCGGAGGCCGTTGCCAAAGGTGTCAGTGTGGTGCTGTGGGATGGGGAAGTTGGCATCGATAACGAAAAAGGAAACGAAATTCTCGATTCCATTTCAAATAAAGTATTATGCCTGCACTGTGAAAATTTAAAGTATAAAGTCGGTCCCATAGCTTCTCGCTATTATGAACAGCCTTCATTGTCATTAAATATCATTGGTGTTACCGGCACCGACGGCAAGACCTCCGTTGCACATTACCTTGCACAGTGCCTGGACGCCTATGATGTGCATTGTGGTGTTTTGGGCACGCTTGGTAATGGTTTTATCAACGATCTTCATCCCACCGGCCTGACCACGGTTGATGCCCTGCTGGTACAGAAGACGCTGGCTGAGATAAAGCGGGCGGGTGCAAAACACGTGGTAATGGAAGTGTCATCGCACGGCCTGGACCAGGGGCGGGTGAACGGCGTGGCATTCACCACCGCGGTGTTTACCAATATGGCAAAGGACCATCTTGATTATCACGGGACCGTAGATAATTACGCCGCTGCAAAAAAACGCCTGTTTTATACGCCTGGACTGGGTTCGGCAGTTATCAATCTCGACGATAACTTTGGTCGGGAACTGGCAAAAGAAGTTCGTCAGCATGTTTGTGTCTGGGGTTACAGCCTGAAAAAAGATATTTCAACCTATCAGGAATCTGCCGACTATTTTGTGAACGTGAAGCAAATGACGCCGTTTGAAAGGGGTTATCACCTGTCTGTGGTTACACCGAAAGGCAGCGGCCATTTTGATATTCCATTACTGGGCCGTTTTAATGTGGCTAATGCCCTGGCCGTGCTAGCCACCCTGCTTGTTAGCCGGTTTTCTTTTGAAGATGCAATAAAAAGTCTTTCGGCCGTGCATTCCGTCGACGGCCGCGTAGAACTCATCACCGAACAAGATAAACCTGTAGTGGTGGTCGATTATGCGCATACCGAGCAGGGCTTGAATGCTGTCTGCCAGCTGGCGAGTGAGCACTTCAAGGGTAAGGTGTGGTGTGTGTTTGGCTGCGGCGGCGACCGTGATCGCACTAAGCGCCCGCTAATGGCGAAGGCTGCAGAAAAATATGCTGACAGAATTATTGTCACCACGGACAATCCACGGCATGAAGATCCGCAGGATATTATCAATGAAGTGATGACCGGTTTTTCATCACTGGACAAGGTTGAAGCAGTACTCGACCGGCGTCAGGCAATCGATATTGCGATTACCAGCGCGCAGCCCGGCGATGTAGTGTTGCTGGTTGGCAAGGGGCATGAAACCAGCCAGATCGTTGGTGACGTGCATATCGCATTTGATGACCGTCGGGTAGCGCGCGAACTGCTGGCTGCCCGCGAGCCCGGGGTGCTTAAGTGATGATGATGTCGCAAATTGCTGAAACCCTGGATGCCAGCCTCTATGGCAGGGACGTAATGATGACGGGGGTGTCAAAAGATAGCCGCCATATTCGTCATGGCGACCTGTACGTGGCGCTTGTCGGCGAGCGTTTTAACGGTCACAAGTTTGTCGAAGATGCAGGCTCAGCCGGTGCCGCCGGCGCGCTTGTCAGTGAAATGCAGCCACTGGATTTGCCGCAGGTTAAAGTTAATGATACGCGTCTTGCCCTGGGGCAGCTGGCGGCACACTGGCGAAATCTCTGGCGGAACCAGAATGCAGCGGGCAAGCTGATTGGCATTACCGGCAGCAACGGTAAAACCTCGGTAAAAGAAATGTGCCGGAAAATTCTTGTTGATTATGCCGGCGCGGATACCGTGTTGTCGACCAAAGGCAACCTGAACAACGATATAGGCCTGCCAATGATGTTGCTGGAGCTCAGGCAGCAGCATCAGTATGCGGTGATTGAAATGGGTGCAAATCACATGGGTGAAATTGATTACCTGACAGCGATCGCGAAGCCTGATGTAGCCGTTGTAACTAACGTTGGTCCTGCCCATCTCGAAGGTTTTGGTTCGCTGCAAAATATCGCCAAAGCAAAAGCTGAAATCTATAACGGCCTGTCTGAAAATGGCGTCGCGGTAATTAACCTGGATGATGCTTTCAATTCATACTGGATGGATTACTGTGAAAATCATTGTGCCGCAGCAAAAATTGTCAGCTTTTCAATGCTTGATGAAACCGCGGATGTATATGCGATGACTGTTTCAGAAAATCGTTATCAGATGGTTACATTAAATGAACAGGCCGAGTTGTCGCTTAAAGTGCCCGGCAAACATAATGTAATGAACGCGCTGGCGGCCATTGCGGCAACACGCTCTGTTGGCATCCCGCTGCAGTCAATTGTTTCGTCATTAGCCGAATTTGAAAATATACAGGGCCGCTTAACCCTGCTGGCATCACCCGCTGGTTATCAGGTGATAGATGATAGTTACAATGCCAATCCTTTATCGGTGTCTGCCGCCATCGATGTGCTTGCGGCTGTACCGGGTGACACGGTGCTGGTATTGGGTGATATGGCTGAGCTTGGCGAGGATGCGCAGCAACTGCATGCCGAGATCGGCAGAAAAGCGAAAAGTGCTGGCATAAAGGCTTTGTATGCGACCGGAAAATACAGCGCAACCACGGTTGCAGCCTTTGGCGATAACGGCGACTGGTTTGAGCATAAAAATGAATTAGTGAAAGCATTGAAGGAAAATTTAAAAGCCGGAGATACGGTTTTAATTAAAGGTTCTCGCAGTGCGGCTATGGAGAAAGTAGTTGAGCAGATATTAACCCCAAAAAATAATAATAAGAGGGTGGATTAATGTTTTTAACATTGGCTGAATATCTACAACAGTTTGAAAGCGGCTTTGCTGTTTTTCAATACATTACTTTGCGCGCCATTCTTGGCACCATTACCGCACTGGTTTTATCTCTTGTGATTGGTCCCTACATGATACGTAAGCTGTCCGGCTATAAAATTGGCCAGCAGATACGTGACGACGGTCCCCAGTCGCATCTGTCAAAGGCCGGCACCCCAACAATGGGCGGCGCCATGATACTGGTTGCGATTGCTATCAGCACCCTGTTATGGAGTGATTTATCCAGTTTAAAAATGTGGGTGGCGCTGGGTACGACCCTGTCTTTCGGGTTAATTGGCGGTATCGATGATTATAAAAAGCTGGTCTATGGCAATTCAAAAGGCCTGACCGCCAAAGTGAAATATTTCTGGCAAACCATGTTTGGTGTTATCGCGGCGTATCTGGTTTTTGTGAATGCTAAAACGCCGGTTGAAACAACGCTTATTTTTCCCTTCCTGAAAGATGTGATGGTTCCGCTTGGTGGGGCGTTTGTCGTGCTTGGCTACCTGGTGATCGTGGGCAGCAGTAATGCGGTTAACCTGACAGACGGACTTGATGGCCTGGCGATTATGCCGACCGTCATGGTGGCTGGTGCGCTTGGTGTGTTTGCCTATGTTACCGGGCATGTGACTTTTGCCAGTTACCTGGGTATTCCTTACGTATCCGGCGTCGGTGAGCTGGCGATATTCTGCGGCACGCTGGTGGGAGCGGGGCTGGGTTTTCTATGGTTTAACACCTATCCGGCGCAGGTATTCATGGGTGATGTAGGCGCACTTGCCCTTGGCGCCGCGCTGGGTGTGATCGCTATTTATGTCAGGCAGGAGATTGTGCTGCTCATCATGGGCGGCGTCTTTGTCATGGAAACCTTGTCCGTTATTTTGCAGGTGGCTTCTTATAAATTAATCGGCAAGCGGATGTTTAAAATGGCGCCCATTCATCATCATTTTGAATTGAAAGGCTGGCCGGAGCCGCGAGTTATCGTACGTTTCTGGATAATTACGGTAGTGCTGGTGTTGATAGGCCTGGCTTCGTTGAAAGTACGATAGGGATAACTGATAACAACAGGTAGCTGACAGCAATAAGATGAGTACGCTGAATACAATGACGATAAAACCTGAACAGGCTGTATACACCCTGGTCGTTGGACTGGGTAAAACAGGCCTGTCCGTGGTGCGTTATTTACGTGCTCTGGGTGAAGCGTTGATCGTTGTTGACAGCCGGGCGATTCCACCCGGCCTGGGTAAATTGAAAGAAGAATACAGCGATGTTGAGTGCGTTACAGGAAAGTTCGATACAGCATTATTTACCAATGCACGACGTATCGTGGTCAGCCCCGGCGTACCGTTGGCAGAGCCTGCGTTAGTTGAAGCCAGGAAATATAATATAGAAATTATCGGCGATATCGATTTGTTTGCGCATGAAGTGGCGGCACCGGTTGTTGCTATCACGGGTTCGAATGGCAAATCGACAGTGACAACCCTGCTGGCATCAATGGCGTCAAACACGGGAATGAATGCCGTCGCCTGCGGCAATATTGGCATGCCGGTACTTGATTCGTTAGATGAAAATGTCGATTTGTACGTCCTTGAGCTGTCCAGTTTTCAGCTGGAAACATTGCAGTGTTTGCCAATGAAAGCGGCGGTAGTGCTGAATATCAGCGCTGATCACATGGACCGCTACGAGAACCTGGCCGCTTACGCGATGAGCAAGCAGGTGATTTATGAGAATGCCGAGGTGCTGGTAGTAAACAAAGATGATGCCCTGGCCAGCAGCTATGTGGCCAATCGAGCCGGGATTGCAGCTGACAGGAAAATCAGTTTTACCTTAAATAATCCAGACGAAAATGAATTTGGCATCTGCCAGGATGAAAACCAGCAGCGCGCTTTGTGTTTTGGCAGCAGCGTGCTCATCGTCGTTGATCAGCTGAAAATGAAGGGTTCACATAATCTGCAAAATGCACTGGCGGCGCTTGCGCTGGGGCATGCTGTTGGTTTGTCCGTGGATAGCATGCTTGCTACCCTGAGAGAATTTAAAGGCCTGCAGCATCGTACCCAGTTTGTGGCAGAGCTAAATGGCGTTAGCTGGATTAATGATTCCAAGGCGACAAATGTGGGCGCCACCGTGGCGGCACTGGCTGGGTTGCCCGGTAAACATGTACTGATTGCCGGCGGCGAAGGAAAAGGCGCTGATTTTTCAGAACTAGCTGAGGCTGTCAAACAGCATTGCCGCGCCGTGGTGCTGATTGGTAAAGACGCGGCAAAGATAGCAGCTGTTATCGACGACACAATCCCGGTTAAAGCCGCAACCGATATGCGCACAGCCGTACTGGCTGCAGAGTCACTGGCGCAACCTGGCGACAATGTTCTGCTGGCGCCTGCCTGTGCCAGTTTTGATATGTTTGAAAATTTTGAACACCGCGGTAATGTTTTTATACAGGAAGTTGAGAAGCTTGTGTCAGAGAGGTCAATATCATGAGTGTCATAGCCGGCATGTTTCCAAAATTCGAGTCACCCTCTGCAAGACGCAGCAAAACGGTGCGCAGGTTTGGTATCGATATTGATGATTTTGATCCTGTGTTAACTATCGCTTTTATTTCGCTGCTTACGATTGGGCTCATCATGGTGGCGTCATCTTCGATTAGTGTTGCCGACAGAAACTTTTCAAATCCGTTTTACTATTTACAACGCCAGTTAGTGTTCGTGGTTATGGGCTTTGCTGCTGCATTAACGGTATTTAAAATCCGCCTCGCCCAGTGGGAAAAAGCCAGCATGGTTTTGCTGATGTCAGCTTTACTGCTGATGGTGTTAGTGCTGGTTCCGGGCATAGGAAAATCTGTCAACGGCAGTACCCGCTGGTTGCCGCTGGGCGTTATTAATCTGCAGGTATCCGAGCTGGCCAAGCTATTCCTGGTGGTGTATGTGTCCAGTTACCTGGTTCGTCATGGTGATGCTGTGCGCAGTTCATTATGGGGTTTTCTCAAGCCCATGCTGATGGTGGGTATCACCGGGCTGCTGCTGTTAATGGAACCTGATTTTGGTGCTACCATGGTAATTATGGGTACGGTGCTGGCAATGACGTTTTTAGCCGGGGTCAGGTTTAGCCAGTTTATTTCCTTTGTATTTATCTTTGTCAGCGCAGCGCTGTTACTGGTGGTGACCTCGCCCTACCGTATGCAGCGTATAACGGCATTTGCCAATCCATGGGCTGATCCATTTGACAGCGGTTTTCAGCTGACGCAATCACTGATTGCAATTGGCACCGGCGGCTGGTTCGGTACCGGTCTTGGCGGCAGCGTGCAGAAATTATTTTATCTGCCCGAGTCACACACGGATTTTCTGTTTGCAGTTTTATCAGAAGAGCTGGGCTTTGTCGGCATATTCATGGTTGTCATACTGTACGCGGTTGTGTTTTTCAGGTCCTTTAAAATTGCAGCCCAGGCGGAAGCATCGGGCAATTATTTTGCCGCCCATGTGGCTCAGGGTATCGGTATATGGCTGTCGATGCAGGCGATGATTAATATGGGCGTGAATATTGGTTTACTGCCGACGAAAGGAATAACGCTGCCGTTAATGAGTTACGGCGGCAGCAGTTTGATCGTCTGCTGTATGGCGATTGGCCTGCTGATGCGTATCCATTATGAAACCAGCAGCGAAGTGAAACAGGCGAGCAGAAAGCAGACAGGCAAGGCGGCAAGGCAGGTGCCGGTCAGGAAAATACGGACCCAGAATGGACAGACCAGGCGTAACAGGAAAACAGGACTGTCTGTGGCCGTTTCGAAGATATGTCATGTTTCAACCAGGGCAGGCAGGGTTTAATCATGATTGATGTGCGACCGGTTTTAATAATGGCAGGCGGTACCGGGGGGCATGTGTTCCCTGCGCTTGCTGTTGCCGACGAGTTGCGTTTACGTGGCATACCCGTGGTCTGGCTGGGAACCAAAACCGGTATCGAGTCACGGCTCGTGCCCCAGGCCGGCTATCCCATTGAATGGCTAAGCATCAGCGGTTTGCGCGGTAAAAATGCAAGGACCATGCTGCTGGCGCCGGTTCGTCTGCTGACAGCCTGCTGGCAGGCCTTAGTTGTGCTGCGAAGACGAAAACCCGGTGTGGTGTTAGGCATGGGCGGTTTTGTCTCGGGGCCTGGCGGTTTAATGGCGTGGCTGTTACACAAACCTCTTCTGGTGCACGAGCAAAATGCGATCCCCGGGCTGACGAACAAAATCCTGTCGAGACTCGCTACCGTTGTGTTGCAGGCGTTTCCGGGCGTCTTTAAAAAGGCGATCACCACAGGCAACCCGGTAAGGAAGTCGATCTGTGAAATTGAAAAACCTGAAACCCGTTTTATGCGCACACGGAACCGAGGTAATGGCAGATTACACTTACTGGTTATCGGCGGCAGTCTGGGCGCAGTGAAGCTCAATGAAATTATTCCGCAGGCGCTGGCAAAAATTGCAGGCAGCCAGCGGCCAGAAGTCATTCATCAGACAGGCGTGAAGAATATCGAGACCGCCAGATCACTTTATAAAGATGCGGGTGTCGAGGCAAAGGTTGAAGCGTTTATTGACGATATGCCGGCTGTTTACCGGTGGGCCGATCTGGTGATCTGCCGTGCCGGTGCAATGACCGTGTTTGAGCTTGCTGCTGCGGGTGTGGCCTCCATTTTAGTCCCCTATCCTCATGCTGTTGATGACCACCAGACCTGCAACGCGTATTACCTCGAACGCGCAGGTGCGGCAGTGATTAAACAGCAGCGTGATTTAACCGCTGACTGGCTTGTAGAGGTGATTAATGATTTCTCAGTGAATCGTAACAAGCTGTTAGACATGGCGGTGGCTGCCCGCAAGCTGGCCATACCTGATTCGGCAAGAAACATTGTGGATGCATGTTTGAATGCAGGAGGTATTGTGTAATGTCAATACAAACCGTCAACAAACGTGCGGAAGATAATTTTATGCGCCGTATACGCAAAGTACATTTCGTTGGTATAGGCGGCGCGGGAATGAGCGGTATTGCGGATGTGATGAATACCCTGGGATACCAGGTAAGCGGCTCTGATATAGCCAGCAATGCTGTTACCGAGCGGTTGCTGAAACTGGGCGTCAAGGTATATCACTCTCATGCCGAAGAAAATATAAATGATGTTGATGTAGTGGTAACTTCAACGGCCATTAAAAAAGATAATGTTGAGGTAGTCGCAGCTAAAGCCAGACGAATTCCCGTTGTGCCGCGTGCGGAAATGCTTGCCGAACTGATGCGTTTCAGTCACGGCATCGCTGTCGCCGGAACCCACGGAAAAACAACGACGACTTCACTGGTAACCAGCGTGCTGGCTGAAGCAGGGTTTGATCCAACCTATGTAATTGGCGGTAAGCTAAACAGCTCGGCAACGCATGCCCGCCTGGGCAACGGTAAATACCTGGTTGCCGAAGCCGATGAAAGTGATGCTTCATTCCTGTACCTGCAGCCGATGATCGCCATAGTGACCAATGTCGATGCGGATCATTTGCCGACATACGATGGTGATTTTTCCAGGTTGAAACAGGCCTTTGTTGAATTTTTACATCACCTGCCTTTTTACGGACTGGCTGTTGTTTGTGTTGATGATGATGAAGCACGCAGTTTGCTGCCCGATATAACGCGGCCGGTGATACGTTACGGTATCGATTTTGATGCTGATGTATGTGCGTCGAATATTCGCTATCGTGGCACACAAACGATTTTTGATCTTGTGCTTCCCGAGGCAAAGGCGCCGGTTGAAATTGTGCTGAACATGCCCGGGCGTCACAATGTATTAAATGCACTGGCGGCCATATGTGTAGGCTACGAACTCGGTGTTTCTATTGCTGATATCAAGGCTGCGTTATCCGGTTTTGAAGGTATCGGCCGCCGTCTGCACAGATATGGCGATATCACGCTGACGCAGGGTGTTGTTACCCTGGTTGACGACTATGCCCATCATCCAACCGAAATTGCAGCAACGTTGGCGGCGGCAAAAAATGCCTGGCCGGATAAAAGACTGGTTGTGGTGTTCCAGCCGCATCGCTATACGCGTACACGTGACCTGTTCGAGGATTTTACAAAGGTGCTGGCAGAGTGTGATGTGTTGATACTGACGGAAGTTTACGCCGCCGGTGAAGAGCCAGTCGCCGGCGCGGACGGGCGCGCCCTGTGTGCTGCTATTCGCGCGCGCGGTAAAGTTAATCCGGTATTTATTGAAGATGTTGAACAGCTTGGCAATGATTTAAAAGCGATTTTGCACGATGGTGACCTGTTGCTCACGATGGGAGCGGGCAGCATTGGCCGCATTGCATCACAGTTAAAAGCATCTCTGAGTAGTAGTGAGCAGGTAGCATAACAAAATGCTTAAGTGTGGAAACATGAAATCTGTGGCAGACAATATAACAGTGCTTAGCAACGAACCGATGTCAGGTCATACCAGCTGGCGTGCTGGCGGTTTAGCCAGACGGTATGTCAGGGCCAAATCATTATCCGCACTTGCAGCGTTTATTGCCACATTGCCGGAGGATGAAGAGGTTTTATGGACCGGGCTGGGCAGCAATATACTGGTGCGTGATGGCGGTTTTAACGGTACCGTCATTGCAACACAGGGGTTGATGACGCAACTTGAGTTGCTCGATGAAACCACGGTTTATGTCGGCGCCGGTGTTGCCGATGCCAAGCTGGCCCGTTTCTGCGGCAGGCACCAGCTGTCGGGCGCAGAATTTTTTGCCGGCATTCCCGGGCTGATCGGCGGCGCGCTGGCGATGAATGCCGGCGCATTTGGCGGCGAAACCTGGCCACTGGTCGTTGCGGTGGAAACCTTGAACAGAAAAGGCGAAATAACAAAACGGCAGGCCAGCGAGTTTACATATTCTTACCGACATGTGGCGGGGCCAAAGAATGAATGGTTTGTCAGTGCAACCCTGAAATTGAAAAAACAGGAGCAAAGCAGCGGGGCTGTAGATATTAAACGGCTGCTGGCCAGGCGAGCTCAGAATCAGCCAATCGGTGCTGCCAGCTGCGGTAGTGTGTTTCGTAATCCTGAAGGCCAGTATGCAGCATCGCTGATCGAACAGTGCGGCCTGAAAGGCAGGCGTATTGGCGGAGCAGTGATTTCAGTAAAACACGCCAACTTTATCATTAATGACAACAATGCCAGTGCAACGGATATTGAATCATTGATTAAATTGATGCAGCACGAGGTTGAAGCTAAATACGGTATTGTGTTGCAGCCTGAAGTCGAAATTGTTGGTGATGCGCTGCCCGGAGAACAACAGTCATGACCCTGGATATGACACACATTGGCAAAGTTGCTGTACTGATGGGAGGGACGTCGGCTGAGCGCGAAATATCCCTGCAAAGCGGCAAGGCTGTGCTGGCGGCTTTAAAAAACAGAGGCGTGGATGCGCATGGTATTGATGTCAATAAGAACATTGTCAGAGATCTGGGTAATGATAATTATCAGGCCGTTTTTGTCGTGCTGCATGGTCGTGGCGGTGAAGATGGCACCATCCAGGGTTTACTGGAGTTCTTGGGTTTACCTTATACCGGCTCTGGCGTGATGGCCTCATCGATCGCCATGGACAAGTTAAAAACCAAGCAAATATGGCTGGCGATGGGTTTACCAACACCTGAATTTTATATTATCAATTCTGAAGAAGACTGCGAGAAGGCAATTGCTACCCTGGGCTTGCCGATCATCGTTAAACCTGATCTTGAAGGTTCAAGCATTGGCATGAGCAAGGTGGAGTTTAAGGATGAGTTAATCCCGGCATGGCAGAGAGCGAAACACTACGGTAACACGGTAATCGCGGAACGCTGGATTGAAGGCAATGAATACACCGCGGCAATACTGGGAGATGAGGTGCTGCCGCTGATAAAGCTAAAAACAACGCATAAGTTTTATGATTATGATGCCAAATATGATGCCACGGATACTGAGTATATATGTCCATGCGGTTTGCCTGAAGCGTCCGAAGCGGCATTTGCCGAGTTAGCCAGGAAGGCATTTGATGCGGTCAATGCCTCCGCCTGGGGCCGGGTTGATTTTATTGTTGATCAGCATAATCAGCCATGGTTGATCGAAATAAATACCGTGCCGGGCATGACCAGTCATTCACTTGTTCCCATTGCTGCAAAACAGGCAGGCCTGACTTTTGATGATCTGGTTATACGTATTTTATCAATGGCGACATGTGTAAATTGTGGCGAAAAATGATGAAAAAAACAAATAGAACATCAGCGCTTAAACACATCATCAGGGCATTGTCGGTAATGTCTGGCGTCGCGGCTGTGTATTATGCGGCACTGTTTGTGAAGGACATTGAAGTTCCGACAATCATGCCCGTGAATACCGTTCGGGTAACAGGTGAGTTGAACTTTCTGGATAAAGACGAAATCGGTTTAACGGTGAAGAATAATATAAACGGCGGTTACTTTACTGTTGACCTGAATCACGTGCGAGAAATACTGCTGCATGAACCATGGATTAAAGAAGTATCTTTGAGACGGCAGTGGCCGTCGGGTATCAGTGTTTATGTCAAAGAGAAAAAGCCGGTGGCTTACTGGAATGATGAAGAATTCATCAGCAATACGGGCGATGTATTCAGGCCGGCTTCGGTAAATAAAGCATTAAATTTACCGGAACTCAATGGTCCCGAAGGACAGCATGTCAATGTCTGGAAATTTATGAACGTTCTCTACCAGGATATGGCAGCGCTTGACTATGAGATAAAACGTCTGCAGCTGGATGACAGAAGGGCATGGCGGCTGGAAATAGCCGGTAATTTGAATGCCGGCAGCGCGGATGCTGTACCCATAAAGTTGAAAGATGATATTAACGTCAGACTTGGACGATTTGATACCGAGAAACGTATGCAGCGGTTTGTTCATATATTACCCGCTTTAACTGCTGAAATGAAACAAAAAGGAAAGAAAATTAAAGTAATTGATATGCGTTACCCGAATGGTTTTGCTGTGCAAATGAGCGAGGCTTGAATCGATGACAAAGAAGTCTGATAAAAATATGTTAATCGGCCTGGACATTGGCACTTCCAAGGTTGTTGCAATTGTCGGCGAAATCAATGCTGACGGTAATATCGATATTATTGGCCTGGGCTCACATCCATCTAACGGACTGAAAAAAGGCGTCGTCGTTAATATTGAATCAACCGTGCAATCCATTCAGCATGCTGTCGAGGAAGCCGAGCTGATGGCCGGCTGTGAAATTAATTCCGTCTATGCAGGCATTGCAGGCAGTCATATTCGCAGTTTGAATTCGCACGGCATTGTGGCGATTCGTGAACGTGAAGTAACCGGTGGTGATCTGGACAGGGTGATTGATGCTGCACGTGCAGTTGCAATTCCGGCTGATCAGCGTGTACTGCATATCCTGCCGCAGGAATTTATTATTGATGACCAGGAAGGCATACGCGAACCGATCGGCATGTCCGGGGTTCGGTTAGAGGCAAAAGTGCACCTGGTTACCGGTGCCGTTGGTGCGGCGCAAAATATTATCAAATGTATACGGCGCTGCGGCCTGGAAGTTGATGACATTATTCTCGAGCAGCTGGCTTCCAGTTATGCTGTGCTGACGGAAGATGAAAAAGAACTGGGTGTCTGCCTGGTTGATATTGGCGGCGGCACGACAGATATCGCGATTTTTTCTGATGGCGCCATTCGTCATACCGCCGTGATTCCGATTGCGGGTGATCAGGTTACCAATGATATTGCCGTCGCCTTGCGCACGCCTACGCAGTATGCCAACGAGATAAAAATTAAATATGCATGTGCCTTGCGGCAGCTGGCCAATCCTGAAGAAACCATAGAGGTTCCCAGTGTTGGTGACAGGCCGCCGCGCAAGCTGTCTCGGCAAACGCTGGCCGAGGTAGTCGAGCCGCGTTATGAAGAGTTACTTAACCTGGTGCATGCTGAATTACGCCGCAGTGGTTATGAAGAAATCATCGCGGCAGGCGTCGTGTTGACCGGCGGCAGTTCAAAAATGGAAGGCGTGATTGACCTGGCAGAGGAAATATTCCACGCGCCTGTTCGCCTGGGACTGCCGCAATATGTTTCCGGCCTGTCAGATGTGGTGAGCAACCCGATTTATGCGACTGGCGTCGGCTTATTGCTGTTTGGCAGTCAGCACAGAAATAACGGTACCAGCCATATTTTGCGCGAAGGCGGGTTTAAAGGAGTTCTTGGTCAAATGAAAAGATGGTTTCAGGGGAACTTTTGATTCTTGAAAGAGTTAACAGCTAGCAGAAATAACTAAACGAAATTGAAAAAAATAGACAACTGAATTTAAACAAATACTATAGAGGAGAAATCTTATGCCTATGTTCGAACTGATGGATTCTGGTGCACAAGATGCGGTGATAAAAGTAATTGGTGTTGGCGGTGGCGGTGGCAATGCTGTACAGCATATGGTGAATAGCGGCATTAATGGTGTTGATTTTATCTGCACCAATACCGATGCACAGGCATTGGGGCGATTTGATGGCGCTAAATCTTTGCAGATTGGCAGCAGTATCACCAAAGGTCTGGGTGCCGGCGCAACACCCGATATTGGTCAACAGGCGGCACTTGAGGACCGCGAGCTGATCCAGGAAGCCATTGCGAATACCGATATGTTGTTTGTTACAGCAGGTATGGGGGGGGGAACCGGTACGGGTGCAGCGCCCGTAGTTGCACAAATAGCAAGAGAAATGGGAATCCTGGTTGTTGGCGTTGTAACCAAACCGTTTTCTTTTGAAGGCCACGCACGTATGAAAATTGCACTGCAAGGTATTAAAGAATTAAGCAACCATGTGGATTCGCTAATTACCATTCCTAACGATAAACTGCTCGACGTGTTTGGCCGTGATTTCGATTTAATGAACGCATTCAGCGGTGCCAATGATGTGTTATATGGCGCGGTGCAGGGTATTACGGAATTAATAACCAATCCTGGTGTCATTAACGTTGACTTTGCCGATGTTAGAACCGTAATGTCAAAAATGGGTATGGGTATGATGGGTTCAGGCCACGCGAAAGGTGAAAACAGGGCGAAAGTAGCGGCAGAAGCAGCTATTGCCAGTCCTTTACTGGAAGATGTTAACCTGTCAGGTGCACGTGGTATTCTGGTTAATGTCACTGGTGCCAATATGACGCTGGGTGAGTTCCAGGATATCGGTCAGGTAATTAGTGAGTTTTCTTCTGACGATGCAACGGTTGTTATGGGAACCGCAATTGATGCTTCATTAGAGGATGAAATCAGAGTAACAGTTGTTGCAACTGGCCTGTCTAATGCGAACCAGGCGCAGTCGCCAAGACAGGCCCCGGCAATGGAACCCATCAAGCCTGCTGCTGAGATAAAACCAGTAAACAAACCGGCTGGAGTAGAGCCATCTTACAGGGAATACGACAAGCCGGTTATTATAAGGAAAACGCAATCAGCGGCCGAAGCAGTGTCGGTTAATGGCGAATATAATGAGGAAATGCTGGATATACCGGCGTTCTTGCGTCGCCAGGCTGACTAGGTAATGGCTGCTCGGGGTTTGTAAGCACTTGAATTTATTGTGCCGGGCAGTATAGTTTTCGTTTTTTGGGTAATTAAAGCGGGTCGGGAGGATGTGTTTTATAGGATATTTGATGACAGTTTCCAATTTTCTCCGTAATTGTGTGATAATACGGCGTTTTTTTAGAAAGCTGTTACTATAACTATAACATTTGTGTTGTTAATGGGATTGAGATATTGATTAGGCAAAGAACGTTAAAAAATGTAATTCGCGCCACAGGCGTTGGCTTGCATTCTGGTGAAAAGGTGTATTTGACATTGCGTCCGGCCCAGCCAGATACGGGCGTTGTATTTCGCCGTGTCGATTTGAATGAACCGGTTGAAATTAAAGCCACAGCGTCAAATGTTGGCGCCACCATGCTTTCAACAACCCTGGTACAGGGTGGCGTGAGTATTTCAACCGTTGAGCATTTACTGTCAGCGATGGCTGGTTTAGGTATTGATAATGCATACGTCGATGTCAGTGCGGCTGAAGTGCCTATTATGGATGGCAGTTCGGGGCCGTTTGTTTTCCTGATTCAATCTGCCGGTATTATCGAGCAGGATGCGCCCAAGCGCTTCGTGAAAATAAAAAAATCTGTCGTCGTTGAGGAACAAGGCAAGTGGGCACGATTTGACCCTTTTGACGGGTTCAAGGTTAGTTTTGCAATTGATTTTGATCATCCCGCTTTTAAGGACTTACCCTGTACCGCAGAAATCGATTTCTCAACAACATCATTTGTAAAAGAGGTCAGCCGGGCACGTACATTTGGCTTTATGAGTGATATTGAAGCGCTACGGAAAAATAATCTGGCTTTGGGCGGCAGTATTGATAATGCCATCGTTGTTGATGAGTATCGTGTGTTAAATGAAGATGGGCTGCGCTATGAAGATGAGTTCGTAAAGCACAAAATACTGGATGCAATCGGCGATTTGTATTTACTGGGGCATAGCTCGATCGGGGCTTTTTCTGGTTATCGTTCAGGTCATGCATTGAATAATAAATTATTGAAAGCGTTGTGTGCAGATGAAACGGCATGGGAAGAGGTGACATTTGAAGATGAAAAAGCTTCTTCGCCTATTTCTTATACACAACCCTTGCAGACTTTTTAACAGCCGGGCTTATTTTTCCGTATCTGGCTGCTTGCTGCTAAACGCACCGTTTGTGTTTGCCCCGCCATGACTGGCAATCTTTAATAAGGCTGTTTTCAGTTTCGGGTGATCGATACTGTTGGCTGACTGGGTTAGAAGTTCAGCGGTCTTGTTGCTTATACTCGGTGCGCTTCGCTGCTTGTTTGAGTGAAGCGAGTGCTCATAGGCATTCGTTGCGTGATAACGCGTGCTAATCTGAATATGGTGTATTATGTGTGATTTGCCGGAAGAGCACGCTTTTACACAGTCATCGAATTTTGAGCTGTTGTCATGAATGTAGTGTAATATCTGGGGGCTGAGCTGGCGTAGTCTGGTTGTCCATACCGGTGAATCAGTAATTAGCATTAAAATATTCTGGCGAATATTAGCAACCTGGACATGATTACGGCATTCGTACGGTAAAACATTTTGCAATAATTGTGCAAATTGATGCAGTATTTTTGCCTGAATCACGAATTTGGGGTTAATTTGTTCATTAATTGATTTCATTATCAAAAAATTGACAGGTTGTCTATACTGTATATATCTATTGTTAAAATAAGGTTATAACTCAATAATCTAATTATGAATATTATTTTTGTAGGAAAATTTAGAGGCAAGCCGCTTCGCTATCATCTGAATGCTTCGCGTCCCTTAATTACCTTTATTGTTATTATAAGTCTTTTCGGAGGATCAATAGCTAGTGCTGGCTACTGGTATGGTAAAAAAAGTGTAGCTGTGCATGAGTTTGCCGAACTTGAGCAGAATCTTTCCGAACAAAAAGTGCTTATCAACGAAGCCCGCCGTTCAGCAGAATCTGAACTCGATGCAGTGGCGGCACGCCTGGGCAAAATGCAGGCAAATGTTATACGGCTTAATGCACTGGGCCAGCGTCTTGTAAAGGTCGCCAAGCTGGATTCGAAAGAATTTAATTTTAAAAATAACCCTTCTTATGGCGGCCCCTCGGAAAATGATAGTGTTGCCAGCGTCGATTTTGCTAACATCATGGCTGATCTTGACAAGCAACTGAGTAGTCGTGAAGAGCAACTGGGTGTGCTTGAAGAGGTGATAATGAATCGCCAGTTAAGAAGTGAATCAAAGCCACGCGGCCGACCGATAGTAAAAGGCTGGACTTCATCATATTATGGCAAACGCACGGATCCATTTACTGGAAAGCTGGCAATGCATAAAGGTATGGACTTTGCCGGCAAAGAAGGCAGTGAAATTATTGCGGTGGCAAGTGGTGTTGTTACCTGGGCAGGTGAGCGATATGGATATGGCCAGTTAGTCGAAATTAATCATGGTAATGGATACACCACGCGATATGGACATAATGCGGAAATACTGGTTGAAGTCGGTGATAGTGTTGAAAAAGGACAGACAATATCATTAATGGGTTCTACCGGGCGATCAACCGGCCCGCATGTTCATTTTGAAGTGTTGAAAAATGACAGGCAGGTTAACCCGTCACACTATGTTGCCTTGCAATAGTACGGGTCAAAGATAGATTAATTTATTTATTTGTACTCAGTTCTGCTCAATATTCCGCTCAATATGATATGACCTGCGACTGGTTCTCAGGCATAATACGTCGTAATTTAATTACTATGAAGACGGCAACAGAAATGTGGTTTCTGGTCGTCTTTTTGTTACAGGTTAAAAATTAAAATGATTTTCAATGCCGTTAAAAAGGTGTTTGGCAGCCGTAATGAAAGGCTGATTAAAAAACACTATAAGACAGTTGCCCGCATCAATGCATTAGAGCCTGAGGTTGAAGCGCTCAGTGATGAGCAACTGGCTGCAAAAACCCAGGAGTTTCGTGATCGTCTGCAGCAGGGTGAAACGCTGGATCAATTATTACCTGAAGCATTTGCCACAGTAAGGGAAGCAGGCCGTCGAGTATTTAATATGCGTCATTTTGACGTGCAGCTTATCGGCGGCATGGTGCTGGATAGCGGAAAAATTTCAGAAATGAAAACCGGTGAAGGTAAAACACTGGTTGCAACCCTGGCGGCATATCTTAATGCATTGCCTGGCAAGGGTGTGCACGTGGTTACCGTGAATGATTACCTGGCTATGCGTGATGCAGAGTGGATGGGCAAGCTCTACGGTTTTCTCGGTATGACCACCGGTGTCAGCATATCGGGTATGGATCATGTTGCAAAAAAACAGGCATACGCGGCAGACATAACCTACGGCACGAATAACGAATTCGGTTTTGACTACCTGCGTGACAATATGGCGTTTACCGCCGAAGACAAGGTACAGCGGGAGCTGAATTTTGCGATTGTAGATGAAGTTGATTCCATCCTTATCGATGAAGCGAGAACACCTTTAATTATTTCCGGTACCGTCGGTGAAAGCAGTGATTTACACCTCAAGTTCAAGGATATTGTCAAAAAACTCGAACAGGGCCGTTTAACAAAAAAAGATGAGCCCGAGGAAGGCGATTTTTCTGTCGACGAAAAAAATAAAAGTGTTCACATAACTGAACGGGGACATCAGCGTGTCGAGGAAATTCTTGTTGAAGAGGGTATCCTCGATGCCAATGATTCCTTATACAGCGCGACAAACATCAACCTGGTACATTATCTGAATGCTGCATTGCGCGCGTTAGCTTTGTTTGAAAAAGATGTGCATTACATCGTGCGCGATAACAAGGTTACCATCGTCGATGAATTCACCGGGCGTACTATGGAGGGGCGTCGCTGGTCTGAAGGCCTGCATCAGGCGGTTGAAGCCAAAGAAGGCGTGCCGATCCAGAATGAAAACCAGACACTGGCATCCATTACTTTCCAGAATTATTTCAGATTGTACAACAAGTTATCCGGTATGACCGGAACCGCGGATACCGAAGCGGAAGAGCTATTGCAGATTTACAATCTTGAAGTCGTTATCATTCCAACCAACAAACCCATGGTAAGAATTGATAATACTGATCTTGTGTTTTTAACACCTGCTGAAAAGTTCAGGGCCATAATTGACGATATAAAAGATTGCGTAAAAAGAAAACAGCCGGTACTGGTGGGAACAGCATCGATTGAAGTTTCAGAACATCTTTCAAAACTTCTGCAAAAAGAAAAAATCGAGCACAATGTGTTAAATGCAAAGCAGCATGAAAATGAAGCGCACATAATTGCCCACGCCGGACGACCTGGCGCGGTAACCATCGCAACCAATATGGCAGGTCGAGGTACAGATATAGTGCTTGGCGGAAATCTCGATGCTGAGCTGGCGCAAAATATGGATGCCAGCGAAGATAGACGTAAAGAGATAATCAAGGACTGGGAGCAGCGTCATCAACAGGTGATAGAAGCCGGCGGCTTGCATGTTATCGGTAGTGAACGTCATGAATCCCGGCGCATAGATAACCAGTTGCGTGGCCGTTCCGGCCGTCAGGGCGACGCAGGTTCCAGTCGTTTTTATCTGTCATTGCAGGATGACTTAATGCGTATCTTTGCATCAGATAAAGTTGGCGCAATAATGAAAAAGCTCGGCATGGCGGAAGGTGAAGCGATTGAGCATCCCTGGGTCAACCGTGCCATTGAAAATGCACAACGGAAAGTGGAAGGACATAACTACGATATCCGTAAGCAGTTACTTGAATATGATGACGTGGCCAATGACCAGCGCAAGGTGGTTTATGCGCAACGTAATGAGATGATGGCTGAAACGGACCTGTCGGAAACAATCAGGGTTATCCGTGAAGAAGTCATTAACAATATCATTACCGCTCACATCCCGCCGGGAAGTCTGGACGAGCAGTGGGATATCAAGGGGCTGGAAAATGTTCTGGATGAAGAGTTTGGTCAGAAAATGCCAATCGCTGGCTGGCTGGAACAGGACCATATGCTGGATGAGGCAGGCTTGCGCAGCAGGATTCTGGCAATGGTTATTGAAGAATATGAGAGCAAGGAACGCATGGTTGGTTCCGAAGGCATGCGTAATTATGAAAAACATGTCATGCTGAATGTACTGGACAAGTTATGGAAAGATCATCTGGCCGCCATGGATTATTTACGTCAAAGCATCGGCCTGCGTGGCTACGCTCAAAAAAATCCCAAGCAGGAATACAAACGAGAAGCATTTGAAATGTTCAGCGAGATGCTTGATCGTATGAAATATGAAGTAGTGACTATTCTTTCCAAGGTAAGAATACAGTCAACCGAGCAGGTTGAAGAACTTGATGCTAATGAAAATCCGGAAGTCGAGAATGTGCATTACCAGCATGCTGCTGCAGCGGGCATGAGTCAGTCGCAGGCAGACGATGAGTCACGAGATGCAGCCGTGACTGCATCACAGCCATACCATCGCGAGCATAAAAAAATAGGACGGAATGAGCCATGTTATTGTGGTTCCGGTAAAAAATATAAACACTGTCACGGCAAGTTAAACTAGCCTGTATTTATGGCTGTTGGAATAATCGAAGCCGATAATATCCCGCCAGTCGCGGGCGTCAGGCTTGCCTCGGTTGCGGCAGGCATTAAAAAAAATGGACGCAATGACATGGTGGTTTTTGCATTTGATGAAGGCGTATCCTGTGCAGCAACATTCACCCAAAACGCCTTCTGTGCTGCACCGGTAACGCTGGCCAAAAAACACCTTTCTGCAGCAAAAAAAGCGCAGTTGTCACCCCGCGCCCTGCTAATCAATTCCGGAAACGCAAACGCGGGGACAGGCGAAACCGGCCTGCAAAATGCTGCGCAAACCTGCCAGTGGCTGGCCGATGAATTACAATGCTCCGCACAGCAAATACTGCCGTTTTCTACGGGTGTCATCGGCCAGCAGCTGCCAATGTCTGTAATGCGGTCGGGTATAAAACAGGCGGTTACAAAACTAACCGAAGATAACTGGCTGTCTGCTGCCAGAGGAATAATGACCACGGATACGGTAATGAAGGCTGCAACAGAAACACTTATGCTGGATGGACAGAAAGTTGTAATAAGCGGCATCGCAAAAGGCGCAGGAATGATCTGCCCAAATATGGCAACGATGCTGTGTTTTATCGCAACCGACGCGAATGTGGAAAATGATTTCTTACAACAGTGCCTGTCAGATGCGGTCGCCGATAGTTTTAATGCGATCACGGTCGATGGCGACACGTCGACAAACGATGCATGTGTATTGATTGCTACGGCTAAAGCTAACAATGCGCTGCTCAACACAACATCAGCAGATGCAGGTGTATTTGCTGATAGTTTGAGCAGAGTCTGTCAGCAGCTTGCGCAGGCCATCGTTCGCGACGGCGAGGGTGCAACAAAATTTGTGACCGTGGATATTAGACAGGCAGGGTCAGGACATGAGGCAAAAAATGTTGCCTACACCATTGCACACTCTCCCCTGGTGAAAACAGCTTTATTCGCGAGTGATCCGAACTGGGGAAGAATACTGGCAGCCGTTGGCAGAGCCGGTCTGGAACAGCTGGACATAGGCGGCGTTAATATTTTTCTTGATGATGTCTGTATTGTGCGCGGCGGCGGTGTCGATGCAAACTACAGGGAAGAGCAGGGACAGACAGTAATGAATCGCCCGGAAATAACTATCATGGTCGAACTGGGCCGAGGCAGTGAATCAGCAGTTATCTGGACGACTGATTTGTCGCATGAATATGTCCGTATTAATGCTGAATACCGTACATGATTTGTACTCGTCCTTTAAAAAATAACAATATATCCGCAAATGAACACAACAAATGCAAATAAAAACATCTATTAAGTATCATTGCTGTTCCGTTAACGGCCAGAGACATGAACCGGACATATTCTCCAGTGACGCGCCCCATGCTTATTATTCCTGGACCATCCATGGTGGCTCAACACCCGCGTCCATGCGGGTGATGGTCACTGGTATATATGTCCGGCCCATGTCTCGGATCAGTGTAAACAGGCCCTGAGCCAACTATATCAACCTTTTACAGAATGAATTTATATGTTAAAGGGACAGCAGTGATTAATTATTATCATTTTAAACGGAGTGAAACAGAAATTACATTTGCGTTTTTTGCGTTCATTTGCGGACTAAAAAAGTTTTTAATAATGTAATTAACTTCAGATGCCAGACATTATTCATGTTGCAGTCGCAGTTATCGTGAATGATAACAGTGAGGTTTGCATCAGCCTGCGCCATAATAATTCCCATCAGGGTGGCTTGTGGGAGTTTCCCGGCGGCAAGGTTGAAGAACATGAAACTATTGAGCATGCGCTGGTTCGTGAGATAAAAGAAGAGCTTGATCTGACTATTAAACGCTCCCGTCCTTTTATCACCATCACTCATAGCTATCAAGATAAAACCGTGTGCCTGCATGTGCGAAGAATATTGCACTATCAGGGGCAGGCGCAAGGCGTTGAAGGGCAGCAGGTTAAATGGGTAGACATATCACAGCTGTCTGCTTATGAGTTCCCGGCCGCCAACCAGGCTATTATCAAGGCACTCCAGTTGCCCGAAAAATATTTAATCACCGGTAAATTTATCAATCATGATGATTTTATAAACAAACTGAAAAATGCACTGGATAATGGAATTGAACTGGTGCAACTGCGTTTAAAAAATAACAACATGGATGATATTAACCAGCTGCAGACCATAGTTAAGCATGCAGCCGATTTATGTAAGCAGTCTGGTGCGAAACTGATGCTTAATTTATCTAATGACTATCTTGATCAGCTTGACCTGTCACAAATAGAGTTTGCGGGTTTTCATGCAGACAGCAAAACTTTAAAGACCATATCTCTGGCGCCAGATGCAGAATGGTTTTCAGCTTCATGTCATAACAAGGAAGATCTGATACGCGCCGTACAATTGAATTGCGATTTTGTTGTGCTGTCACCTGTGCAGCAAACAGCGAGTCATCCTGAAATGCAGGCGATGGGATGGCTGCAGTTTTCCCGGCTGATAGAAAATATTTCCATACCGGTCTATGCCCTGGGAGGAGTATCTGAGAAAGATATTAACACTGCGTGGGCTCATGGTGCGCAGGGTGTCGCAGCGATTAGCGCCTTCTGGAAGTAAGCCAGGATTCAGTCCGCGAATAATGCGATGTACGCAATCAATTTAATCGTCATCATATGTCATCCTGAACGATAGTGAAGGATATAAACACCTGGTTATATTACTTACATCAAAGGTCCTTCACTATCGTTCAGGATGACATTAAGTGAATTAAGATCTTGTTGCTTTTATTTACGCTATTTGCGTTTTTCGCGGACTAAGGTAATTTAGATTGCGCACATCGTTAATTTGAAATGAATATCCTGTTTGCATTGTTCGGGGCGCAATGCAGGATCTTCATTGGACATAAAACGTATCGAAAAACGGTGCCTGCCGGCACTGGTTTCCGGGAAGTATGAACCATCTATAGGGATAGAAATTCTCAGCAATTGAATTGCATGGTTTGTATCAAGTGATCTCTGAAAAAAACCATGTTGTGCAATTTCATCGGTAGCTTCAGCACTTTGTCTTAAGACATCTAGAATTAACTGCACGGAATGATCCAAATGACTGAATGGCTGGTACCATTTCTGGATGTGCTGGTGTCGTATTTCCTTCGGCAAGGTAAACCAGTGCCTGAGCATGGGTAAATCAAAGTCACAAATGCTGCCAGGGACCGAGCTTTTTTGCGCTATGGCAGAAAGCAGTTCAATATTTTTTGTATCCTGGCCAAACTGCCCGCTAATTCCCTGCAAGTTTGCTATGTGTTTTTGTATGTTGTTTAATAAAGATGCCAGCTGTGATTGATCTATTTGCGGGCGTTTGGACAATCGTTCAAGTCGCGAGTGTTGTCGTTCCAGCTCTTTGAGTACCTCTAACTTGATGTCTGTGCGCGTGGTATACGCAAGTAGCTGTAATATCGAATCAATAGCAATACGGTTATTCCAGTGAGAATCATGTTGCAGATGAAAAGAATATTCCTGAAACAGTTTTTCCAGGCGCAAGAAAGAACGTACTTTTTCATTTAGTGGCTGTTCGTATACGTAATATTCTGTCACAGTAAAAGTGCTTTAATTTATTTATTGCTAATGAAAAAGTTTAACATGTTCTATATTACAGCAAATTTTACACTTTTTTTCACCTCCGGGTGACACGATTTTACTTAAGCGTATTCGATCTGGCTCACCCTGGTGATGTATTCATCGTGGACAAGTTTATGTATTTATTATGAAGATGCAGAATTTTGGCTTCCAGTTCTTTGAATGTATAGTTGTTTTCGATTATATCGTCTGCGCCACTTAAGCGCCTTTCGTCCGTTACCTGGCTGTTAATTATTGAGCGAATCTCATCTATATCCCGGTCATCACGACATTTGATTCTTTCGATTCGAGTTTTTTCATCTGCTGTAACAACAAGTATTCGGTCAGCAAGGTCAGCAAAACCGGTTTCGAACAATAACGGAATGACGACAATGATATATTGTGGAGGATTGGTGTTTGCATTAAGCGACTGGATCTTGTTTTTTACTTCGATTCGTATCCTGGGGTGCAGTATATTTTCTAATTGCTGCTTTTTTTCTTTATTCTGGAAAACAATTTGTGCCAGTTTTTTTCTGTTCAGCGTACCATCCTGATTAAGAATGGCCTGCCCGAAAACACTGACAATCTCATTTAAGACAGACGGATTATTAATTACGAGTTCACGCGCGATGATATCAGTATCAATCACCGGTATGCCGAGATTCTCAAACAGGTTTGAGACGGTTGTTTTGCCACTGCCTATACCGCCAGTTAATCCGACTGTTAGCATGCCTGGCCCAAATAATTCACAGCAATGCAGAGTTTTGGGTAAATATTAGTGAGAACAGTTTGTGCGATTCTTCGAAATGCATAGTTGATGCCATGGCTCCAGGAGAATCGTGCCCAAAATAAATAAATCATGGGGCCGCTTGTGTTTTTCTAAACTGCATAGCGTTACAGGATGTATAGTGTGCTTTAACATATAACTACATTAATAATCATAACCAAATTATGAATGATACTCGCAGCGCTCCGATGAAATATTTGGGCTAATACCCCGACAAGATTGTGTTATGGTAAAAAAGAGAGATATGTAGTGTTGACTTTATCACCCCATAATAATGCAATCCAGCCTGCAATCGCCAGATAAGGGCCAAATGGTATTGGCTGCCGGTGTTTTGTTCTGCCAGCTACCAGCATGGCAATACCAGTAACAGAACCAACAACAGAAGATACAAGGATAATTTGTGGCAGATAACTGTATCCGGTCCATGCCCCCAGTGCGGCGAGCAGTTTGAAATCACCGAAGCCCATGCCCTCTTTCCTGGTTAGCAATTTGAATAAATAATAAACAGACCAGAGAATTAAATAGCCGGCCATTGCTCCTGTGACACTGGATTCTAAATCTGTAAACAATTCAAAAAAGCTTAAAAACAGACCGCACCATAATAACGGAAGGGTTATATTGTCAGGTAATAACTGTTTCTTCAGATCGATTAATGTGAGCGCAATTAATACCCAGGTAAAGCATAAAGCAGCCAGTGTCTGCAGGCTGACACCATAGGTATCCGCGACGATAACAGAGCTTATGCCGGTCAGCAGCTCTACAAGCGGATATTGAATCGAGATTTTTTCACCGCAGGAGGAGCACTTCGCTTTCAGGAATAAGTAGCTAATCACGGGTATGTTTTCCCAAAAGTGTAGTTTATGCCCACATTTGGGACATGCTGATGCAGGCGTCGCCAGATTCATCGCCAGTAGATTTTTGTCGAATTCGGGCGGATCGAGTTCCAGGAACTGATGGCACTCAAGTTTCCAGTTGCGTTCCATCATCACAGGCAGGCGGTAGGCAACAACGTTTAGAAAACTGCCGACGCATAAACCTAAAAACAGGGTAGAGCCATAGAACAGCCACGGGGATGACTGAAATGCGATAATCAGGTTTTCAAAGACAAGCTCAATATTTTCCAGCATGTGATAAACCCGGATCTTTCCCTGAGCTTCTGTATTGCATTATCAGATACATCTTGTTTTTTAAAATACCGTTATTTTTTATGATAGTCATAGTGAAATGGAGTATTTACAGTGTTCCTGTGAAATATCCGGGTTAACAGCGGGAACTGGTTAATAGTATAACGAAGCTTAAACGACTTCACCCATCTTGAAGATAGGCAGGTACATGGCGATAACCAGGCCGCCAATGACAACAGCAAGGAATGCCATAATCATTGGTTCCATCATCGCGGTTAGATTGTCGACGGCATCATCTACGGCGGTTTCGTAATAGTCTGCAACTTTATCCAGCATTTCATCAAGCGCACCGGATTCTTCGCCGATACCGACCATCTGGATGAGCATATTGGGGAATAATTCCTTGTTCTGTGCGAGACTGGCCTGCAGAGTTGTGCCGGTAGCAATGTCATCTTTTACTTTCATGATTGCCTTCTGGTATACACTGTTACCAGATGCGCCGGCAACAGAATCCATGGCCTCAACCAAAGGTACGCCGGCAGCGAACATGGTTGCAAGGGTTCTTGCGAAGCGGGCGATTGACGAGTTTGTCGTTAATATACCTATGGCAGGCAAACTAAGTGCCAGTTTGTCGAGGAAATTTCTAAAGGCTTTTGATCTGGTTTTTGCCTGTTTAAATCCATATATCAATGCGACAATGATGCCAATAAACAGCCAGACATTTTCGACGAGCAGGTCAGACAGGCCAACAACAAACAGGGTAAATGCGGGTAATTCCGCGCCAAAATCGGCAAACATATCAGCAAAGGTTGGCACAACAAATATAAGAAGAATTGCTGAAACAATAACGGCAACAACAAGCACTATTATCGGATATGTCATTGCTTTTTTGATTTTACTTTTTAATGCTTCGGTTTTTTCTTTATAGGTGGCTATTTTTTCAAGCAGTGTCTCAAGTGCACCTGATTGCTCACCGGCATCAACCAGGTTGACAAATAATTCATCAAACTGAGCCTGATGCTGAGCTAATGAACTGGCCAGAGTACCACCGGCTTCAACATTAGATTTAAGCTTCAAGATTAATTTTGTCATGCTGGGGTTTGAGTGGCCTTCTGCAACAATATCAAAAGCCTGCACCATCGGTACGCCGGCCTTCATCATGGTGGCCAGTTGACGGCTGAATACCGCAATATCTTTTGTGGTAATGGGTTTTTCTCTTGGAGCAAATAAACTGCTGCCTTTTTTCCTGATTCTTCCTTTTTTAGGTGTTAAACCCTGTTTGCGTAATTCTGCTTTGACAACATCGGCACTGGCGGCAACCATTTCACCTTTTACGGTTTGACCTTTTTTATTTGTGCCTTCCCAGGTGAAACTTGCATTTTTTGTTTTTGCCTTAGCCATTCGAATTATCCTGATAAATATTAATTTGTTTAATCTACTGTAACTCGGTTAATTTCTTCAAGGCTGGTGACTCCAGCAATAACTTTTTTTATTGCTGATTGTCTCAGGTTGTCAACACCCTCTCTTTTTGCCTGATCGGCAACCTGCAATGCAGTTCCGTTCTCCATGATAATGCGGCCTATTTCCTCAGATATCGGCATCACCTGATAGATGCCGACGCGCCCTTTGTAACCATCACTGCACTGATCGCAACCGACGGCCCTGTACAGGTCAGGTTTGGCATCGATCTGTTCAGTGGTAAAACCTTCTTTTTCCAGGGCGGCGCGAGGGATGTCAATTTTTTCTTTACAGTGATTGCACAGGCGGCGCGCCAGGCGTTGCGCTATGATCAGGGAAACGGCAGATGCGATATTAAATGGCGGCACGCCCATGTTAACCAGGCGTGCCAGTGTTAGTGGTGCATCGTTGGTATGCAGTGTTGACAATACAAGATGGCCTGTTTGCGCAGCTTTTATTGCGATTTCTGCGGTTTGCAGGTCACGAATCTCACCTACCATAATGACATCCGGGTCCTGACGTAAAAAAGAGCGTAATGCTGCCTCAAATGTCAGGCCAACTTTATCATTTACATTAACCTGGTTAATGCCCTCAAGATTAATTTCAGCAGGATCTTCGGCGGTAGATATATTGGTGTCAACGGTATTTAAAATGTTAAGACCGGTATACAGTGACACCGTTTTACCACTACCGGTGGGGCCGGTAACCAGAATCATACCGTATGGATTTGCCAGCGCGTGCAAGTACAGTTCTTTTTGTTCCGGCTCATAACCAAGTACGTCGATCCCCAGGGTGGCGCTTGATGGGTCGAGAATACGCAGTACAATTTTTTCACCAAACAGGGTGGGGCAGGTGTTAACACGAAAATCAATCGCCTTGTTTTTGGAAATCTTTAATTTGATACGACCGTCTTGCGGAACCCTTTTCTCCGCTGTGTCCATACGAGACATAACTTTTATACGGGCACATAACTTGGCACTCATACTTACCGGTGGTTTAGCGATTTCACGTAAAACTCCATCGATACGAAGACGTACGCGGTAGGTTTTTTCATAAGGTTCAAAATGAATGTCCGAGGCGCCCTTTTTAATGGCATCAAGCAGAATTTTGTTGATAAAGCGGACAACAGGCGTGTCATCGACTTCAGAACTCGAATCATCTTCTTTCTGTTCGGCCTCGGGATCAGCAAAATCCAGCTCATCGAGATTTTCCAGGTCATCGTCCATCATTTCGTCCATGGCCTGATCTTCTTCTTCATTAATCAGTTTATCTACCATGAAAGATAGCTTGTCCTCTTCTACAAGAACAGCTTCTGTATTAACACCTGTCTGGAACTTGATGTCATCGATAGCAGCATGGTTTGTTGGATCGGCAATACCGATATACAGGCGATTGCCTCGCTTGAAGAGCGGTAAAACGTGATGCATTTTGACGAGTTTTCTATCGACGATGTTGCGGGGTATTGCTTCAGGATCAATGGCATCAAGATCAAATACCGGAAGGCCAAATTCTTTTGAAGCTTCCATGGCAATTGTGCTTGCCGAAAGCAGGTTGTTATTGACCAGGTAACTGGTAAATGAGACTTTTTCAGCACGCGATACTGATAATGCATTAATGGCAACTGCTTCCTCCAGCAAGCCGCCATTAACCAGCTTACGCGGTAGCCCGTTTAATTTCACTTGTGCAGCCATGTTTTGGTTTTCAGCAGCCATATGCTCCCCACAGTCAGCGTTTTCGTCCCTTTTATAACTTCAATAATCTCAATAAATCATAGTCTATTATTTGATAATTTCTATATCTCCCAGACTGTTGCAGCGATTAAAAGCTAAAATCAGTAGCATCAGCGAGTTAATCGTATGTATATATCGTACAAACGCTATAATCAGCCTATTTGCAGCTATTACAAATTGATTTTTTGGTAATAAAAATATGAGCGACTTAAAAGCAAACTGGAAAGAGATTTTTAAATATAAGGTAAAAGCGACATCAATACATATGCTATTGAGTCTGCTGATTTTTGCCGCTTTTTCATATTTTATTGTTTTTGAATGGTATCCAGATGCATTATTTACCGCCGATGGAGGCTTAACTGGAATAAAGATAATGGCGGCAATAGACCTGGTTTTAGGACCGAGCCTGACATTTATTATTTTTAACCATACCAAGACCATAAAAGAAATAGTGTTTGATTTATCAGTCGTTGCGATGGTACAGGTTAGTGCCTTGATATGGGGTGGTTTACAGGTTTATTCACAACGTCCGGTTGCACTGGTTATGTGGGAAGGAGGGTTTTATTCTGTCACCGAAGACTATTACAAAAAACAGGGTAAATCTTTGCAAGATGTTGCTGTTTTTAGTGATGATACACCATTGATTATCTATGCTGAGACCGATCATTCAGTTGCAAAGCTTAAAGAGATGCGCCGGCTAAATCTGCAGCAGATACCGGCTTATGCCCAGATACATTTATATAAACCGGTGAAAGATAATATTAACAAGATGCTATCTCATCAATTATCAAATATTTATTTGATGGGACTTGGTGGTGATTATATTGCTGAAAACGATCAGCATGTTTTTACAGGTAATGCAAAACATAAAAAGCTGCTAATTTACCTCGATTCAGAAGCGAAGCTTGTTACGCTGAAATCGTTGCAATAAATAGCGAACAATAGCTTGGCCCCATAGCTAACAACGACTCCCTGCTGCTTGCTGACTTTCTGATGCAACATAAAAAAGCCCTGGTTAAATAAACCAGGGCTTTATTCATACCAGCTTAGATAATACCAAGCGTGTATTCAGGTTGCTTAACACCAGCCAGCAGCAACACATGTACCTGTCGTTGCCCATGTGACCTGGCCAGCAGCATCAAGTGTGCCGGTGATAACATGAGTCTTGGCTGCAGTGCCGATATTCTGACTTGTTGCGGTTGCTGATACCTGGTTTGCTGCAACTTTTGCAGTTACAACGCTGGCAACATAACCTGAGGCGCCAACGTCATTTACGCCGCCGCCGCCGCCATTGATACACAGGTCACCGAAAGTTGTAGTGGTAGCTCGTGTCTGGCCGCAGATTTCAATAGCTGATTTCACATTTGAAGATGCGAGAACCACTTCTGAGAATTTAGCTTTATTTGTGTAAGTCTGGTAAGCAGGCAATGCAACAGAAGCCAGGATGCCGATAATGGCGATTACGATCATTAATTCGATCAGTGTGAAACCTTGTTGAACTTTATTCATGAATCTCTCCGAAAAATAACTTAAATTTTTTATTAATGTTTTTGTATTTAGGTATTTATATATTTATGTATTTTTGTATTTAATTTATGTCTCATAGGTTAAAGACTGATATTGATATAGCAGAGACTGTGCCACTTTGTGTAAAATATTTTTATTTACTATTAAATCAATCGATTATACATAGTAGTTGCATTATCGATTGTTTTTACAACAATGCTGAAATTGTCACAATGTGACATTTTTGTATGACAGGAGACAGTTTTCTTATGAAAGTCGTCAGTTGGCAGCTGGCAGTTAGCAGTTGGTAATATATAAAAGATTATTGCTGTCTCGTTCACTGTTAGGGGCATGGACTGGGGGCCGTTACCTGAGACCGTATGCCGCATGGATGCGGCATACGGGCGTACAAGGATGCCATGTTTTTATCTTTTTTGGACAGCGCGTCTCAGGTAATGGTTTCCAGTTCATATCTCGGATGGTATAAATACAGGCGCCTCCATACAGAACAATGGCTTATTGAACTCTTACTTATATTAGCGGGACACCCATTGATAAAAGATAATAAATGCTTACTCAATATCAAGCTTTTCCAGGCGATAGCGTAACTGTCTTAAACTTAAGCCCAGCAATTTTGCTGCAGCTGTTTTATTCCAGCGGGTTTTTTCCAGTGCCTGTTTAATGCTTTGTCGTTCCTGTCCAGCCAGATCCAGCGCCCCAACACTAGCCGATTCGGAGACGATAATGCCGTTATCTGAAATTTTATTCGTGGCTGCAGGTTTCAGCTGTAAGTCCGTTACAGTAATGCTATTGTTATCAGATAAAGCGATAGCACGCTCCAGTATATTTTCCAGTTCACGCACGTTACCTGGAAAATGATAGTCTTGCAGGGCATTGATTGCATCGCTATTAATTGAAGGTACCGCCATCCCCGTTTTTTCTGCCAGGTTGCTGAGCAGTTGTTTTACGAATAACGGAATGTCTTCTTTTCTTTCGCGCAGGCTGGGGATTGTGAGTTCAATGACATTAATACGGTAAAAGAGATCTTCTCGAAAAGCGCCTTCAGCGACCAGTTGAACGAGATTTTTATGACTGGCACTGAGAATTCTAACGTCAACCGGCGTTTCTTGCGATGCGCCTACAGGACGTATCGATTTTTCCTGTATCGCACGCAATAGCTTTACCTGCATGTTCAATGGCAGTTCGGCAATTTCATCGAGGAAAAGGGTACCGCCGTTAGCGGCTTCAAACAATCCCTGTTTGTCTGCGTGTGCACCGGTGAAGCTGCCCTTGATATGGCCGAAGAATTCACTTTCCATCAGCTCGGCAGATATTGCGCCGCAATTCACGGGAACAAATGGTTTATTCTGTCTTGGGCCCTGTTGATGAATCATTCTGGCGACACGTTCCTTACCTGAGCCTGATTCACCGTGGATAAATACCGGCGCCTGGTTTCTTGCCAGTTTGGCAATACTGTTTAACAGGTTTTTGACCGCGGCTGATTTGCCGGTTATGGTGATTTTGTCTTTATCGTTTTTTTTGTTACCGGTTTTTTCAGGAAGTGTTGTAGCCGCCGACACGAGATTACGTAATATCTGTATATCTACAGGCTTTGAAACAAAATCAAAAGCACCGGCCTTTAATGCTATTACGGCTGATTCCATATTTCCATGTGCGGTTATAACTGCAATTGGTATGTTCTTGAAATTGTTTTGAACGTATTCGACAAGTTCTATGCCATTGCCGTCAGGCAGGCGCATGTCTGTAAGACATAAATCAAAGTGTTCTGTTTCAAGCAGTCGTTTTGCATCGCTGAGATTGAGCGCTGACTGCGAGGCGATGTCCATCCGCATCAGAGTAATTTCAATAAGTTCGCAAATGTCTGCCTCATCATCAACTATGAGTACTTTTTTTGCTGTCATATGTTATCCATTTTTTGTCTATCTACCGGTTTTCGTCGAGGCTATTGCGGGCAAGGTGTGTTTCGCCAGGACTGGTACTGTTTATCTGTTACAACTTTGCATATCTGCGTTTATTGAGACTGTTGAAAATATATTCTAAAGCAGGTGCCATCGATGGGCAGCGATATATGTCTTATTTTAGCACGGTTACTTTCGATCACTTCTTTCGTGATGTATAAACCCAGGCCGGTGCCTTCTGAACTGGTTGTGAAAAAGGGGTCAAAAATATGCGCCTGGGATTCCTTGTCTATGCCCGGGCCATTATCGATAACGTCAACATAGGGTCGTCCGCTGTCATTATCCAGTGTCCCCTGTATAGTGATCAGGATATCAGCGCGTTCCCTGGTTGAATGGCTAATAGCATTAGTGCACAAATTCCACATAACCTGGTGCAGCTGGTTTGAATCGAACATAATCTCGATATCCTGAGGATCGATATCTATTTGCATTTGAGATAACCGTAAATTATGTGTTGCCACACATTCTTCTCTGAATTGCAGTAACCATGGATAAAGCCTGATGTTTTCTGGCGTGCCGCGTTGCTGCCTGGACAGCTGCAAAACATTTTCAACAATATTGTTGAGGCGTTTTGTCTGTGTATTGATTATGCAGGTTAATTTTATTTCGGATGCATCCGTTGATGTTTCACTTAGCAGCTGTCCGGCGTGATTGATAGCGGCGAGAGGGTTGCGAATTTCATGCGCAATGCTTGCCGTTAGACGGCCGAGCGAGGCCAGTTTTATCTGTTGAAACCGCTGCGCTAATTTTGTTGCATCTTCAATAAAGACCAGGGTGCGGCCATGAATTTTGTTATTTGGCTTGTTCGCGATATCAATATGACTGAATCCCGGCTGTAAATCGGGCAGTCCCTGTGGCTGCTGAATCGGCTGATGATTTTGAATTGCATTATGGCTCCAGTCGATAAACCGATGATAGAGTTCAACTGAAACATCTTTTATATTGGTTCGTGAATCCACGGTGATGTTGCCGAGAAGTTCAAGTGCGGCATTGTTTGCCATTAGTATCTGGCCGTTATTTTTTATTACCATTATGCCGGTACGCATTTTCCTGATAATGTGTTCATTCATTTGAACGATGGTTTCCAGTTCATAACTGGTTTTTTCCGCCAGTTTTTCTGATTCTTTTAGCCTTTTAGAGGTATAGATAGTCAGGAAAGCGGAAATAAAGATCAAAATACCGAGCAATCCGGCCTGTGTGAAAGCAGGCGTATAATCTGCGTAGCTGACCTGTGAATAAATCTGTTCGCCAATGATGACTAATGTTGTAATTGCGGCAAATAGAATCGTTGTCTGTTTCGGTAAAAACAGGCTGGTCATTGAAACGCTGATAATCAGCAGCATACCAAGGCCTGTGCGAATGCCGCCGGTGGCGTGCATCAACAGGATAATGCAGGAAATATCGACCAGGGTATGTACAATGACCTGTGTAGTTACCCCCGGGTTTCGATAAAAAATACCGATAAAAAACAGGGAGCTGGCGACGAGATAAATGAGGGAAGCAGTTATAAATATATCAGTGTGAATAAAACCGCTGTAGATAAGCTGAAACAGCCAGCCGTTTAAATAGAGGGTAATAAAAAACAGCGCCAGTGAGAACCGAAAATAATTAAACAGACGCAGCCGATACCAGATATCGTGCGAACTCTGAGAAATTGTATTACTGGCAATCGTTATTTGATTAGCTGACACGCGAGTATCTTTGTTACTTGTTTTTTCCCCTTATCTGGCCAAGTATAGTTGCTAATTGCAATCTGCATGCCTGAACGCTATTTTTTGTGTTTTTTTCGATTAAACAGAAAAAGTACTCCGAGGACGATGACGGTGATTGCTGCAATGATAAATAGTAGGCGTAGCATGTTAAAATTTCTTGGTTAAATGTTGTTAGAGAAGAATGATGCAGTCTGTCAGTTTAAGGTGATTTTAGTGACGCAGTGCCATTTAAAACCAGTATATTCTATTAAGAAGCATGAACAAGTTCATATTTTACGATATCGATAGAAGAATCTGCTAAAAATGGTCTCTCTGCCAGAGATTTATCCGAAATCAGATAGACACATCCCCGGTCATGAGCCAGCAATTATGAGTCAGAGTGAATCCGTTAAATCCTCGAAGATACATCCTTCAGCGCCGATAGACATTGTTATGGTACAGGATGTGTTCCAGGTCGGCGATATTAAACGCAATGCCGAGAAAATAATCAAGGCGTCTATCAGGGCAAGCCAGCAAGGCGCCGACCTGGTTGTATTTCCGGAACTGGCACTGACCGGCTATCCTCCCGAGGATTTGTTGTATCGTCAGGGCTTCCTCAGGCAGGTAAAACATGAGTGTAAGCGAATTCAGCAAAGCTTAAAGAATAACGTCGGTGATACCGGGGTCATATTTGGATTACCGCACGAACACTCGGCTAGCCTTTATAATGCAGCCGTATTAATAAGTAATGGCATAATCAGGCAATACTACTTTAAACAGTCTTTACCGAATTACTCGGTTTTTGATGAAGTGCGTTATTTTGTTGCCGGACATGAAATAGCGGTGATTGATGTTAGGGGTTACAAAATAGGCCTGTTAATTTGTGAGGATGTATGGCAGGAGTCGGTAGTAAAACAGGCAAAAAACGCCGGCGCGCAGGCGATTGTTGTAATTAACGCTTCGCCTTTTCATATTGATAAGCATGCTGAACGGATTGCGATGCTGCAAAATCACGCAAAGCAGTTTGCTGTGCCTATTATGTATCTCAATATGACGGGCGGCCAGGATGAACTGGTATTTGACGGTGATTCGCTGGTAGTGAACAGGCGGGGTGAACTGATAGCGCGTGCAGGATTATTCGAAGCAGATACCATTGAGCTGAGGTTTGACGGTGAAGATGTCACATCGCGACAGCAAGCAATAACTGAAGCGCCCGATGAAACTGTGAGCGCTGAAGCAATGATTTATAAAGCACTGCTAACAGGGGTTCGGGATTTTGTGCATCAAAACGGCTTTAGCCGAGTGATAATCGGCCTGTCAGGGGGGGTGGATTCGGCATTGACCCTGGCTATTGCTGTCGATGCCCTGGGTGCCGATAACGTTCATGCCGTGATGATGCCCTCACGTTATACCGCGGATATCAGCCTGCAGGATGCGGAAGCAGAGGCTGAAATACTGGGCGTGAAATATGATGTGATAGCGATAGAAAATGTATTCAACAGTTTCTTGACATCGCTGGCGCCGGTATTCAAAGGTGCGCCGGTCGATACCACGGAAGAAAATATACAGGCGCGCTGCCGGGGCGTATTGCTTATGGCGATTTCTAATAAAACAGGCAGCATGGTTTTAACGACCGGCAATAAAAGTGAAATGGCTGTTGGCTATGCAACTTTATATGGCGATATGTGCGGCGGCTTTGCGCCGATAAAAGATGTCTGCAAAACACTGGTATATAAATTATGCCGTTACAGAAACGGTGTGTCGGCGGTTATTCCTGAACGCGTATTAACACGCCCGCCAAGCGCGGAACTTAGAGAAGATCAATGTGACCAGGATTCGTTACCGGACTATGATGTGCTGGACCGCATTCTGGAATTATCGGTGGAACAGGATAAGCCCGTTGATGATATTGTCGCTGAGGGTATTGACCGTGAAACAGTATTAAAGGTGATTACGCTGGTGCAGCGCAACGAGTATAAACGCCGGCAGTCTGCTCCAGGAATTCGTATAACCCGCCGCGCCTTTGGCCGTGACCGGCGTTACCCGATTACTTCGGGTTTTCGCCGGGATTAAAAGCTTAAAAGCGTTCACCACAGAGAACACAGAGTAAGCCTTTTTGTATTTTCTGCGCATAGCGCAGAAACACACAAAACTCTGTGTCTCTGTGATGAAAAATGCTTTTATTTATAGCGTCGAAGGAGGCGCCTTGCCGTATTTGTCGGGATCGATGGTTGTCGTTATATCGGAAAAATCATTGTAATCAATGACTCTTTGAGTGTCGGCAGCCAGCTCATAGAGTTCCAGTTTCTGGTAGGATAGCAGCAGAATTTCCAGTGCATCCTTTGTCCATTTGGTATTAGGGTAACGTTCAATGACGGCTTTGGCACGTTTCGCTGAGGACAGCCATGACTTACGTTGCATATAGAACTTTGCAATGAGAATTTCTTTTTCAGCCATCTGATTGCGTAAGTAAATCATGCGCTGATGGGCGTCGCCGGCATATACGCTATTCGGGTAACGGCGCACCAGTGTATCAAAATCATTGAATGCCTGTTCAAGCACGGCAGGATCATGTTTTGACGGTTCTCTTGGAAACCATGCATCAAGCAATCCCTGGCCGCGATTGAAATTAATCAGCCCTTTCAGGTAATACACATAATCCATATGCGGGTCGCGTGGATGCAGGCGGGCAAAGCGATCTAACGCACTGCTTGCGGAGTCAAGTTCGTCAAATTTGTAATAGGCATAGGCGATATCGAGCTGAGCCTGTTTTGCATAGGGATCGAAAGGATAGCGTGCTTCCAGGGCTTCAAGATGCTTTACTGCAGTTTCAAATTCAGCCGAATTAATAGCTTGCTGTGCTTCATCATAAAGCTGTTTTGCAGTGTAATCCGCAGTTTCATCCTTGTCAGCGCCCGCACAGGAAAACAAACTGGCAATCAGTAAAAAAAGAATAAGGAGTCGCATTAAAGAATTTACCCAAAAAATTGCCCAAAGAAATTACCCAAAGAATATACAGGCCATAATCAATGTCGTTAGAATGGCATATTATAACCAAGTTTATATACAGGCGTATGACTGAAGAACCAATAATTAAGACTTTAACCGAAGAATTTGCAGGCAAACGCCTGGACATCGTGCTTGCCGAGTTGTTCCCTGAATATTCTCGCAGCAGGCTGAAAACCTGGATTGAGCAGGGCCAGGTACTGGTGAATGGTGAAATTGCCAGGCCGAAGAACAAGGTGCTGGGTGATGAAGTGCTGCAGCTAACAGTACAGACGATTGAGTCGGATGCCAACTGTGAGGCCGAGGATATCCCTCTTGATATTGTTTATCAGGACGACGACATTATCGTGATAAACAAACCGGCAGACTTTGTCGTGCATCCCGCAGCAGGGCATTATAGCGGCACTGTCCAAAATGCACTGTTACATTATGACGAATCACTGGCTTCGGTTCCGCGGGCAGGTATCGTTCACCGGCTTGATAAGGACACCACCGGCTTAATGGTAGTTGCGCGCAATTTAAGCTCACATAAGTACCTGGTCGAGCAGATTCAGCAGCATGATGTTATCAGGGAGTACCAGGCAGTAGTACATGGTGTAATGACGGGGGGCGGCATGGTCAACCAGAAAATCGGGCGCCACCCGCATGACCGCATAAAAATGGCGGTGACAGATCATGGACGTGAAGCTGTCACGCATTACCGGTTACTTGAGCGTTTTCGTGAACACAGCCATATCAAATTACAGCTTGAGACAGGACGTACCCACCAGATCCGAGTCCATATGAATTTCTTACGTCATCCTGTTGTCGGTGACCCCGTATATGCTGGAAGGCATAGAATCCCGGCCGGGGCACAACAGGAGTTAGTCGATTATCTTCAGCAATTCAAACGTCAGGCACTGCATGCCTGGAAGTTACGTTTTGCTCATCCGCAACATGGCAATGAAGTTTCATTTGAAGCACCTTTAGCTGACGACATACAGCAGCTAATTAGCCTGTTGCACAAGGACATGCTGGCGCATGAAGCTAAATAACCGCCAACTGGGTGCTTCCTACCTGGCCCCAGATTGGCCGAACACCTGTTCCGCTAAACCGGGAAATATCCAGGCCTGCACCACTCTGATTACGGGTGGCAGCAGTAAAGGCGATTACAGCCAGTTTAACCTGGCGTCACATGTTGGCGACGATGTGCAGGCGGTGAGGGCCAATCGAGCTAAACTGGTTGAAGATTTGAAGCTGCCTTCGGAGCCAGCCTGGCTGGAGCAGGTACACAGCAATAGGGTTCTTATTGCTGATGACATGGCTGGTAGTTCGGCATCAGGTGATGAGGATTCAGCGCCAGCCATACAGGCCGACGCCAGTATTGCCAGGACAAAAGGTGTAGTTTGTGCCGTGCTCACAGCCGACTGCCTGCCGGTTTTTTTCTGCAACCGCTACGGTACAGAAGTCGCTGTTGCGCATGCCGGCTGGCGCGGCCTGCATGCAGGCATTATCAGTAACACAGTAAACACAATGAGTTCTTTAGCTGGGGATATTCTGGTCAGCCTTGGCCCGGCAATCGGCGCCAGGGTATTTGAGGTCGGGGATGAGGTTTTTCAGGCCTTTGTCGATAAAGACAGCAAAAATCGGTCTGCTTTTGTAAAAGCTGAAAATAATCGTTATTTATGTGATATTTATAAATTAGCCACTATCGAATTGCAGTCCGTCGGGGTGACTCAGGTCGCGGGCGGGAGATGCTGTACCTACAGCGAAAGCAACCGGTTTTATTCTTACCGCAGGCGGCAAAATACAGGACGAATGGCCAGTATCATATGGATTAGCTGATTGCCACTCTGCCTGCTTTAGATGACATTAGTCAATTTTTATAGATGTTTCCATATGCTGTGCTATATATCAATGACATATTTGCATGTCTTCAAATGAATTGCGCTTAAATTTTAATTTTAAATAATAAAGGTTTCAAAAATGGCGTTTATCTGCCGATCGATAATAAATACTGTATGTGTTACTGCATTATTGTTCGCGTTGAAGGCCATAGCAGCAGATGATGAATATTTAAAAATGCTGGAAGCTGAAGCTAAGGGATTAGAGGTCGATAAAAGTGGACAACTTGATCAATCCCAGGAAACCGATGAAGTCTCTCCTGAAAGTATTATGAACCTGAACTTAAAGAGTTCGGGTGTCCAGGAAGGCGGTGCGCTACAGCCAGGTTTGAAACAGGAAGAATTTGTCGAAGTCCTTAAGAAGAACTTTTACGGCAGCTTTGTTTTTTATCAGAAACTGGATTCTATTGATCAACAAACAGTTTATTACAATTACACAAAATCATCACCTGCTTACATTGACTCAATTAGACAGGATATTCTGGACCATTTAAAAGACAGATAGGCGGAAATAAATTATGTATAAATCATTCGTAAGTGTAATTTTTCTTACTGCAGCTGTCTCTTTTGGCGCGCAGGCAAAAGATGTTGCAGTGAAAATCACCCAGGACAAGAGCTATAGCACGGTACATGTTGATGGTGAGCTGATAAAAATCTCACGTATTCAGGATACGTCTCACGTGATCGATGGCTCATATGCCAAAACTTCACGTCCGTGTCCGCCATTTTGTATTAATCCATTACATGTAGATGACAATGTTGAAACTGTTGCAGAACTGGAAGTGATTAAATTTATCGAGACGGTTATGTATCGCGGCGATGGCGTTATGATAGATGCGCGTACGTCTAGCTGGTATAAAAAGGGGACGATTCCAGGTTCTGTAAATATTCCTTTCACTGAATTTGAAAAAGATGCCGATGATCCACAGTTAGCCGAGATCTTGGAAAGTTTCGGCGCGGTTGAACGCAGTGATGTAAATCCCGTATTACGCATGGTTGAAAATGTCGGCCTGTTAGGTGGTGATGAAAAAACCGACAAGTGGGATTTTACCGATGCTAAAGAATTATTACTGTGGTGCAATGGGCCATGGTGCGGCCAGTCTCCTCGTGCCATTCGAGGTTTATTAAAAGTGGGTTATCCTGCCGAAAAACTGCACTACTACCGCGGCGGTATGCAAATGTGGCAATCGTTGGGGCTGACGACAATTAAACCTAAAAGCACCAGTGTTGCCAAAACTGAAGTAAATAAATAAAGCACGAAACAGCCACTTGACGGACATCAAAAATGCCGCTTGAAAGCGGCATTTTTGATGTCCGTCAAGAAAGTGTTGATCTCTGCCTGGGCATCATGATAAATGCTTGAAAGATTATTTTCTGTCCTCATATAGTAAACAATTCAATTTAAATCCGACTTGCAGCAAGGTGTATGCATGACGCGTGCATAATTGAAACAAGGTAAAACATATGAGACAAGATTATGAGAATGGATAAATTAACAACACGATTTCAGTCAGCGCTGGCCGATGCACAGTCTTTAGCCATAGGGCGTGACAATCAGTTTATCGAGGCATCACACGTCCTGATGGCGCTGCTTGAACAGGATTCCAGCACGGTCAGTCAGATACTGGCGTCGACTGGCGTTAACATCAATGGACTCAAGGCCAGGGTGAATGAAAACCTGCAGCGCCTGCCGCAGGTGCAGGGGCATGGCGGTGATGTACAGTTTTCTAACGAAATGATTCGATTGCTAAACCAGACGGATAAACTGGCGCAGCAGCGTAACGATCAGTTCATATCAAGTGAGCTGTTCTTGCTTGCCCTAGTTGAGGCAAAAACGGCTGTCAGCGAACTTTTAAAATCTGCCGGTGCAGATAAAAACAGGATAGAGCAGGCTATCAACAATGTGCGTGGTGGAGAGTCGGTGGACGACGCCAATGCAGAAGAAAATCGTCAGGCGCTGGAAAAATATACCATTGACTTAAGTAAACGCGCAGCAGAGGGCAAGCTTGATCCGGTGATTGGTCGTGATGAAGAGATTCGCCGAACTATTCAGGTACTGCAACGGCGTACGAAAAATAACCCGGTATTAATTGGTGAGCCAGGTGTTGGTAAAACGGCGATTATCGAAGGTCTGGCGCAACGTATTTTAAATGGAGAAGTACCAGAAGGTTTAAAAAGTAAGCGTATCCTGTCGCTTGATATGGGCGCCTTGATTGCCGGTGCAAAATTCCGTGGTGAATTCGAAGAGCGTTTAAAAGCAGTCTTAAAAGATTTATCACACCAGGAAGGACAGGTTATACTGTTCATAGATGAATTGCATACCATGGTCGGTGCCGGCAAGGCCGAGGGCGCCATGGATGCAGGTAACATGTTAAAACCGGCATTAGCTCGCGGTGAGCTGCACTGTGTTGGCGCTACCACGCTCGATGAATACCGTCAGTATATCGAGAAGGACGCGGCACTGGAGCGCCGTTTCCAGAAGATTCAGGTTGATGAGCCCAGTGTCGAAGATACCGTTGCGATACTTCGCGGTTTGAAAGAACGTTATGAAATACACCATGGCGTAGAAATTACCGACCCGGCGATTGTCTCGGCTGCTACCCTGTCACACCGTTACATCAGTGATCGCCAGTTGCCGGATAAAGCCATTGATTTGATTGATGAAGCAGCCAGCCGTATACGTATGGAAATAGATTCCAAGCCCGAGGTCATGGACCGGCTCGACAGGCGCATTATCCAGTTAAAAATTGAACGCGAGGCACTAAAAAAAGATAAAGACAAGGCTACCTTGCAACGCCTGGAAAACCTTGAGCAGGAATTGACGGATCTTGAAAAAGAATACAATGATTTCGAAGAACGGTGGATGGCAGAAAAACTGGCAGTCCAGGGTTCGTCTAACCTGAAAGAAGAACTGGAAGCTGCCAGATTAGAGCTTGAGTCCGCGCGTCGCGCAGGTGATCTCGCACGTATGTCTGAGTTGCAATACGGTCGCATCCCTGAACTTGAAGCAAAGATTGCACAGGTTGCTGAAGCGGAACTGGCGCGTGATCATAAAACACAGTTGATTCGCAACAAGGTGACCAGTAACGAGGTGGCGGAAATTGTATCCAGGTGGACCGGTATTCCGCTCAGTAAAATGCTGGAAGGCGAGCAGGAAAAACTGCTGCGTATGGAAGAAGAAATTGGTAAACAGGTCGTTGGTCAGCAGGAAGCGGTTGCTTCCGTTGCCAATGCCATCCGCCGCTCACGCGCCGGTCTGTCTGATCCGAGCAGGCCTAACGGTTCCTTCATGTTCTTTGGTCCAACCGGTGTGGGTAAAACCGAACTGACAAAGGCGCTGGCGAAATTCATGTTTGATACTGAAGACGCTATGGTCCGTATCGATATGTCAGAATACATGGAAAAGCACGCGGTAGCGAGATTGATTGGTGCACCGCCAGGCTATGTGGGTTATGAAGAAGGCGGTTATTTAACCGAAGCCATCAGGCGTAAGCCGTATTCCGTTATCCTGCTAGATGAGATAGAGAAAGCACATCCTGATGTATTTAATATTTTATTGCAGGTGCTGGATGACGGCCGTCTCACTGACAGCCAGGGGCGCACCGTTGATTTCAGAAACACGGTTATTATCATGACATCCAACCTGGGCTCACAGCAGATCCAGGAAATGTCAACGAAAAATGATTATGAAGGCATGAAGCAGGTAGTGATGCAAATTGTTGCGCAGAACTTCAGGCCGGAATTCATCAACCGTGTGGATGAAACCGTGGTGTTCCACCCATTAGCCAAAGAACAGATTCGCGAAATTGCGAAAATCCAGCTGCAGCATCTGTCTGCACGCCTGCGGGAACAGGATTTTACTCTGCAAATATCAGCTGATGCGATAGATGTACTGGGTGAGGCCGGGTTTGATCCGGTTTATGGTGCACGGCCGTTAAAACGTGCAATACAGCAATACATCGAAAATCCGTTAGCGCAAAAGATACTGAAAGGTGATTACATGCCTGGTGATGTCATTAGTATTACCGCTAGCAATTCAGAGCTGGTGTTTGTGCCTGTTGAGAGAGTGCAGCAGGCTGGCTAAAAAGCACTTTAGTCCACGAAACACGCAAATAACGCAAACAATAACTCAATAAATTTAAGTTTTATATTTGCGTTTTTCGCGTTATTTGCGGACTAGTATTTTATTGATCGCTGCGGTACTGATTTTTTTATTTCTTCAATTCGTTCATTGATATCAGTCGGTTTATCCAGATAAAAACCCTGGGCGTAATCAATGCCGATTTCTTTCAGCTGGTTTAATGTGAATACATTTTCCACATGTTTTGCAATAGTCTCGATATTCATTACTTTGCCTATCTGGCTGATAGCTGAAACCATGGCTTTATCGACATTATAATGAGGCATATTCTTGATAATATTGCCGTCGATTTTCAAATAGTCGACATGCAGGTTTTTAATATATGAGAAAGATGCGGTGCTGGTAGCAAAGTCATCAAGCGCAAACTTTATATTGTGTTTGCGAAGTGCTGAAATGATGCAACTGGTTTGAGTAATATTTTTCACCGCCTGTATCTCCGAGATTTCAAGACAAACGGCAGCATGTGCAATATTGTATTTTTTATATTGTTGAGTAATGAAATCGGTGAATTCGTTATTGGTTAACGAGTTAGCTGAAATGTTTATAAATAGCTGTACACCGCAATCTGGAACAGTCCTGTAAAGAGCAGACAGGTGTTTGAATACTTCTTTTATCACCCAGTGATCGACATCTTTCATCAAACGGAATCTTTCTGCGGCGGGCAGGCAACTGGCTGGCGAGATGAGTGTGCCTTCATCGTCATTTAATCGCAGCAGGACTTCGTACATTGATAACGACTTCCTGTTCTGTAAGCTGGTAATCGCCTGCAACTGAAGTGAAAAACGATTGTTGGTAGAGGCGTTATTAACGTCAGCAACCCAGCTTAATTCCTTATGCATTCTTTTAACACGATCATCATCAAGTCCATGAACGTGTACCATGCAACGTCCCATATCCTTGGCGGCATAGCATGCGATATCTGCCTGCGACAATGCTTTCTCGATGTTTTCAGTTTCCGGGGTGACCATCACCATGCCGATACTGACGCCGACGCTAAAGTTTCTATCCTGCCAGTTGAATTCGTAATTCTTAATCAGCCTGACAAGACCTTCTGTAATTTCTATCGCCTTGTCCAGTGAGCAGCCTTCAAGCAATAGCCCGAATTCATCGCCGCCAATGCGCGCCAGCGTGTCATGGTTACGTATATTATTTTTAATGATTTGTGTTAACTGAATTAATAATTCATCACCAGCATTATGCCCGCAGGTATCGTTGATGACTTTAAATTTATCCAGGTCGAGAAAACATAATGCATGGTTTTTAGCGGTGGTCTGTGTGGTGGCAAATGCTCTTCGCAACTGGTGATTGAATTCCTTGCGATTGACCAGCCTGGTAAGTTCATCATGTGTTGCCTGGTAAATGATTTCAGAGTTTTTCCTTGATGTTTCTTTCATTACCAGTTGTGCGATGTATAACGCCATGATAAAAGCTGCCAGGGACAGATTAGAAACGATACCGCCAATGACTTCCTCATGCTTTTTAGTGTCCTCGATTATTGAATGCGATATTTCCTCCTGTAATGACACCAGGCTGTTTAAACCCTTCAGCATTTTCTGTCTTGCTTCGTTTGCCTTTTGCATGTCAGCCTTGATTTTTTCTGCAGGGAAATCAGATAGCAGACTTTCCGCGGCAGTATCATTCAGCTGTTCGGCGATACGTGTCTGTTCCATTAACTTGTTGAGTAAACTGGCCTCACGCGCACTCATACTAAATGTGTAAAGAACGTCCCGTGCTTTTTTATAGTCAAGCGCCTTTTCTGCAAATTCCAGACGGTATTTGTCCCGTTCAATATAATCATCAGTTAAATACATTTTATAGAGGATGTTGCCACGCAGGCGAATACTGTCACGCATGGTACTGCTGGCGGAAATTTTTGCATGAGTTTCATCAAGCGTCGCACTCATTTGCTCGGTAATTGTTCTCATTTGAGATATCGAAATGAAGATAGTCAGACCCATAAGCGCGAGCACGCTAGTGAAGCCCAGCCCGATAAGAAGTTTTATGGGGTCTTTTCTCATGCCCGGAAAGATTTTTTTCTGATTGCGGCTCACAGGCATAATATAAGTACTGGATATCGTTAAAAAAATGGCGAATATTGCATGACCTGAAAAACTTGTTTACATCGTCGTTGCAAGCGCCTGAGACGGTTGCTACAAAAAACACGCATTTCACCTGGAGATGGCAGTGGATAATAATATCCGCCCGGCAAACCAGCATTCCGGCCTGTTTCTGTTGGCTCGACGGTTGTTTTTCAGGATTAACGTTCTGTGAGTATAGGATATTGTGAGCAAATACTTATAAAACGCCGCTGTTACTTGTTATTTATTGTCACTTCCAGCCAGGGACAGAAAAAAATCCAGCTGACGGTGGCTGAGTATGCGTTTTAGAAAGGCAAATAGATGCGTAGGAATGGTGACGTAGTATCTTGGTTCAGGTTTTTTCGATTCAAGGGCATCGATTACGCACTTAAGAACAGCTTCCGGCGGCAGGGTAAAAGGCGCTGCCGGACCTTCTTTATTTAACCGCCTGAGCACGTCCAGGTATTTTTCGCGATGTATGCTGTTTTCGATGTCTATAAACTGCTGCATGGCTTTTACAGCATTGGCGCGAAACTGGCTGATAATCGGCCCGGGTTCAATCAGGCTGATAAATATATTGCTGCCTGTTAGTTCAAGACGCAGTGTGTCGCTCAGGCCTTCGATCGCATATTTGCTGGCAATGTAAGCACCACGGTATGGCATCGCGACCAAACCCAGCACAGAGCTGTTCTGAATGATGCGGCCAAAGCCCTGTTGACGCATGACCGGTATTGCCAGATTGGTAAGTTCTAACCAGCCGAGCACATTGGTTTCAAACTGGTGTTTCAGGCTTTCCCTGGTGAGGTCTTCCACGGCGCCGGGGAGGCCAAATGCACCATTATTAAACAATGCATAGAGTTTGCCATCGGTCAGTTGCATAACCGTTTTAAAGGCCTGTTGGATGGATTCGCTGCTTGATAAATCCAGTTGCAGGCTCTCATGGCCTTCACTGATCAGTTGATCGACGCTTTCTTTTCGTCTGGCGGAGGCAATCACCCGGTAGCCGTGCTGTTTTAAACCATTGGCGACACAATAACCGATACCTGTAGAGCAGCCGGTAATAAGAACAGTTTTATGGCGCAGATTTTGCGGTGTACTGGAGAATAGATTCATCGTATTAGTATTGTAAACGGGTGTTGATGTCATTATATAACGGCATATATAATCGCCGGGTTAATATATTTAATAACAGCTTTTTTACAGGATGATTATGCCGATTTATGAATATCAGTGCACTTCGTGCGGACATGAAGAAGAAGTGCTGCAGAAAATTAATGATAAACCATTAAAAAAATGTCCTGCATGCGGGAAATCTACCTTGAAAAAAGTGGTATCGGCAGCTGCATTCCGCCTCAAAGGCGGTGGCTGGTATGAAACGGATTTTAAATCGGGCAAGAAAAAGAACGTGGCCGGGGGTGCCGGGACCGAGAAAAAAGCCGGAGAAACTGAGAAGTCAGCAGATAAAAAAAACTCGGTCGATTCGACTAAAAGCAAAAAGGTTAAAGAATAAAAGTTATAAGTTATACGTTTTAAGATATAGGTATAAGCCCGAGACCCACGACTTTAAACTTACCGCTTATAACTTACAACTCCCCTCCAAAATACGGTAAAATCAACAATTTAACTAACTGAAAATGCCTGCCTCAGGCTGCTGGCATTTCACTCAACTTACTGGATAAACACATGCGCAGTCATTATTGCGGACAGGTAACCGAAGAATTTCTTGATCAGCAAGTCACACTCTGTGGCTGGGTCAATCGCCGTCGGGATCATGGCGGTGTAATTTTTATCGATTTACGAGATCGCGAGGGCCTGGTACAGGTGGTGTTTGATCCTGATCGTGCGGAAATTTTCGAGATTGCCGAGCGCGTACGTAATGAATACGTTTTGCGTGTTACCGGCAGGGTGCGCGCACGTCCCGAGGGGACAGTCAATCCCGAACTCATATCGGGAAAAATTGAAATCCTGGGCCTTGACCTGCAGGTGTTGAATGCTGCTGAAACGCCGCCATTTCAACTGGATGATAACGATGTGCATGAAGACCTGCGGTTACGCTATCGCTATATCGACTTGCGCCGTGATGAAATGCAGCAGCGCATACGTTTGCGCTCGCAGGTAACACGTTACCTGCGTGATTTTCTCGACAGCAATGGTTTTCTCGATATTGAAACCCCCATGCTGACAAGAGAAACACCTGAAGGCGCACGTGACTACCTGGTGCCATCAAGAACCTATCCGGGCAGTTTTTTTGCTCTGCCGCAGTCGCCACAGATATTTAAACAGCTGCTGATGATGTCCGGCATAGACCGTTATTACCAGATTGTACGTTGTTTCCGCGATGAAGACCTGCGTGCCGACCGCCAGCCGGAATTCACCCAGGTGGATATCGAAACCTCGTTCATGGACGAAAATGCGGTGATGAATCTGATGGAGGAAATGATTCGCAGCGTGTTCCAGCTGACCCTGGAAGTCGAACTGCCAGATCCATTCCCGCGGATGGATCACAGCGAGGCGATGTTACGTTTCGGTTCTGATAAACCGGATTTACGCATTCCGCTGGAACTGGTGGACCTGGCTGACATCATGAAGGATGTTGAATTTAAGGTTTTCTCGGGACCGGCGAATGATCCTGAGGGCCGCGTCGTGGTGTTGCGTGTACCGGGTGGCGCCAAAATTTCGCGCAAAGAAATAGACGATTATACCGATTATGTCGGCCGTTATGGCGCCAGGGGCCTGGCCTGGATCAAGGTCAATGATGCAGCTGCCGGGCGGGAAGGTCTGCAGTCGCCGGTTGTGAAATTTTTACCCGATGAGGCGCTGGAAGCCATTATTAAAAAAACCGGAACCAGGTCAGGCGATATCCTGTTTTTCGGTGCCGGTAATGCCGCCACGGTTAATGAATCTATCGGTGCCTTACGGGTCAAACTGGGCATAGATCAAAACATGGTAGACGTGGAAACGCATGCAGGCTGGCGTCCGCTATGGGTAGTCAATTTCCCGATGTTTGAGAAAAACAGTGAGGGCAGGTGGACATCACTGCACCACCCGTTTACGGCACCGTCGGTAGCTAATCCTGAGGAGCTCAAGGCTAATCCCGGCATGGCTCAGTCACGCGCATACGACATGGTGCTCAATGGCACCGAGCTGGGCGGCGGCTCCGAGCGTATTTACCGGGGAGATATGCAAAATGCCGTGTTTGAGATTCTTGGTATTACATCGCAGGAAGCCGAGCAGAAGTTCGGGTTTTTACTGAACGCGATGAAATATGGCTGCCCGCCTCACGCGGGACTGGCATTTGGCCTGGACCGCCTGGTGATGCTGATGGCTGGTGCACAGAGTATTCGTGATGTCATGGCATTTCCCAAAACACAGACGGCGGCCTGCCCACTGACTTCTGCGCCGGCGCCGGTGTCAGCAAAACAACTGCGTGAATTGAATCTTAAATTGCGTAAAATAGAGAAAGTAGGGAGCGCAACATAGTAAGAAAACAATGGAGTGCGGCAGGTGTTCATCGTTCGCCTGACTGCAGATAACACAGAGTGATTAATATGAACGCGGCAATACAAGCTTATACCCTGCTGGATGATGAAGATTGCGAGGCCCGTATCATTGCTGCGCGTGAAACACTCGGCGACTCCCTGGTAATACTGGGCCATCACTATCAGCGTGACGAGGTGTTCCGCCATGCCAACTTCACGGGTGATTCTTTAAAATTATCGCGCCAGGCAGCAGCATCCAGAGCAATGTATATTGTTTTTTGCGGTGTACATTTCATGGCTGAAGTGGCTGACATACTGTCGCGTCCTGACCAGATTGCAATTTTACCCGATATGTCTGCCGGCTGTTCCATGGCCGATATGGCGGATTTACAGCACGTTGAGGCCGCCTGGGCTGAATTGTCGGAAGTGCTCGATGCTGATGAAAGCATTACACCGGTCACCTATATTAATTCCGCAGCAGACCTTAAAGCTTTCTGCGGCCGCCATGGTGGTATCGTCTGTACTTCGACCAATGCGCGTAACGTGCTTGAGTGGAGCTTCAAACAGCGTGAAAAAGTTCTGTTTTTCCCGGATCAGCACCTGGGCAGAAACACGGGTTACACCATGGGTATACCGCTCGATAAAATGGTGGTGTGGGACTTCGATAAACCTCGCGGCGGTTTGACTGGAGAGCAGATTCAACAGGCGAAAATTATATTATGGAAAGGTTTCTGTTCGGTGCACCAAATGTTCCAGTCGGAACAGATTGACAATTTCAAGCAGAAATACCCGGAAACTAAAATAATCTCGCATCCTGAAAGTTCATTTGAAGTCTGCCAGAAATCTGATTATATTGGTTCTACAGAATATATTATCAAAACAATAAGAGAGGCCGAACCGAACACGCGCTGGCTGGTGGCAACGGAATTAAACCTGGTTAATCGATTACATGACCAGTATAAGCACGAAGGCAAAAACGTGCACTTCATGTCACCGAACGTATGCATGTGTTCAACCATGTTTCGAATTGATCCGCAGCATCTGGCATGGGTGCTGGAAAATCTGGTTGCTGGTCATGTGGTCAATCAAATCAGCGTGCCCGCTGATGTTGCCGAACAGGCAAAACTGGCGCTTGATCGTATGCTGGAAGTTTCTCCCTAACACAAGCCCGGATATTTCACAGGAACGTTACATGCTATACTTTTATCATTATGATTATTATAAGAAATTGCAGTATATTAGATAAATACATTGTATGCCTGATACCGCTATACAGTTTTTGCCATAGAAGGTTTTCTTTGGATATCAGCGGCCCCATGATTAATATATTTTGGGCACGATCATTCTGTAATCATAGTTATGGCTATGCCCATAATGACATCCTGGGGAGAATCATACAAACTGACTCGCTGACCAATGTTGAAAAAACATGGCCCCAAAGCTCTGTATTCCTATGAAGTATCCGGGCTAAATCAAATATTTGCAATGCGTGAAGCCGTTGTATTAGTACATGGTTTGTGGAGTGTAGCAGGTGTTGATCTGCTTCGGCTGCGCAATCGCCTGAAAAGTGCCGGCTATGAATGTCATTCCTTTAACTATCATGTTTGGGGTAAACCACCGGCAGATATCGCCGTTAAACTAAACGAGTTTATCCAGAAAATAGATGCTCCGGTTATCCATATTGTGTCACACAGCTTCGGCGGTATTGTGACGCTGCATCTGTTTGACCAGTTTCCTTTTGTCATTCCACAGGGACGTGTCGTATTGCTGGCATCACCGGTGAACGGCAGCGCCGTGGGCAGGCGACTCAATGCTATTCCCATGGCTCGCTGGATGTTGGGTCAAAGTCATGTTAAGGGCCTGTTTGGCGATGTGCCTGCCTGGAACAGCTGGCATGACATCGGTGTGATAGCGGGCAACATTCCGATTGGTCTCGGGTTGATAGCCGGGGGGCCGGAATTGCCCCATGATGGCACGGTCTCGGTTGAAGAAACACAGCTCAAAGGCGCAACGGATGCCATTGTTATGCCCGTGAGTCACCTGGGGATGTTAATGTCATCACAGGTAGCGAAACAGGTCACTATTTTTCTGCGCACCGGCAAGTTTGACCGGGAGACAACGACACCGTTGCTGGATGCCGAGCCGGCTTGAGTCTTATCATTTGTAGGTGCGAATTCATTCGCATATTTATTGATGTGTATCGCGAATTATTTCTCTCACGGTGAGAACCTAGGCCGAAATAAGGCTCTGCTATTTCCGGCGTGCTCTTTGTCATTTTGACAGTAGGGAATAACCTTTCCCATCTTGTTCTTGATTTACATTGCGGTTCTCGCACCGCGGGCGAGTTATTCTTTTTCTACAGCCAAAAAGAGTAACCAGAAAAGGCCGCCACTTTGACTACGTCCCTGTAAAAAACACAGGGATTCCCGCCGAAGCCGTCCAGTTATCATGCTGTGTAAAAACTCGCACAAAACGCTCAGACAGTTTTCACAGAAAGCCCATGATAACTGGACGGCTTCGGTGGCTTGTTAAAGGTAGAATGAAATTCAAAAACAAAACAGCTGTCATTTCATAAGCTGGAATATACCAGGTTGATTCCGGTATGTTTATATAATAGCGGACCTTCGTAAAATACTGCTGATCGGGAAAAGACGACCCTTATCGTAAAGTCAAAAAAATTAAAAGCATTTTCACCGCAGAGGCACAGAGAACACAGAGAAAGAATTTTATTATTAGCTGCGCCTGCGGCGCAGCTAATAATAAATCATAAATGTTTTTCTCTGTGTTCTCTGTGCCTCTGCGGTGAATCGTTTTTGACTTTGTTTTTTGAATTCGCAGCCGGACGCAGACATTGATCAGGTTG
>JAJDNP010000054.1 GCA_022340645.1 Gammaproteobacteria bacterium
GCGCATCAACTGGTAATGGAAAGCCTGTTCTCCAGCAAAAAAGTGATTGAGAAAAAGATAAACATCGACTTTTCATCACGGCTGGGTATTTTCGAAAGTTTCCGTGCCTTGCACCCGGTGTTGAAACAGAAATACTTTTTGATCTCCAAGGATGAAGACGATGACCCTTATGAATCTACGCAGATTGACGCATTAATCGCTAACCCGTCTGGTATCTACGGCGTGCATTCATTACGCGAAGTCATTGAATACAAAAAATTCTGGGCAATCGGTTCCGGTGCGGAATTTGCCCTGGGTGCGATGTTTGCCGTTTATGATAAGGCAGCGGCTGAAGAGATTGCGCACACCGGCGTTGCTGCGGGTGCTGAATTTAATAATGCTTCAGCGATGCCGCTATCCAGCTACCTGATTGACCTGGAAAACCGGTCATCAGGTCCCGTTAACACTTAAGTTTAAATATTGATTTTATGTTCACCGGAATAATCGAAGCAGTTGGCCGCATTAAAAAAATTGAGTCCGTCGGTGGCGATATGCGCCTGCATGTCGATCCGGGCAACCTGGATATGAGCGATGTACAGGCTGGCGACAGTATCGCGGTTAACGGCGTTTGCCTGACCGCAATTGAGTTTGATGAAAAACATTTTGCAGCTGACGTTTCCAATGAAACGATAAAACTGACCAGCCTGAAAGACCTGGCTGTCGGCAGTGAAGTCAACCTTGAAAAAGCGCTGTTGCCAACAACGCGTCTTGGCGGACACCTGGTGAGCGGTCATGTTGATGGCCTGGGTGAAGTACTTTCTGTCAAGGAAGAAGCGCGCTCAATACAATTAACGATTAGAGCACCAAAAGAGCTTAAACGTTATATCGCAATGAAAGGGTCGATATGTATTGACGGTACCAGCCTGACGGTCAATAAAATTACCGATACGGATTTTGAAATAAATATTGTTCCGCACACACAACAGCAGACAATTATCAAACATTATAAACCGGGCGCCAGGGTAAATCTTGAGGTTGACCTGATTGCCCGTTATCTCGAAAGATTATTGTTAAACCAGGATGAAAATACAGCAAACGGCATTACATTAGAGGCATTGGCAAAAGCGGGTTTTGTTAACTAGCTGCCTGCCAGTTACGTTACAATACACGTTATTGCGGGCGGTATTGCGGCAATCTGCTTGTGTTGTGCTGGCTGCTAAGGATTGCTTCGTGCCTGGCAATGACGAATTTGCTGAGATACTGTGCATGTTTCATCTTTAACAATGTTTCATTCAGATCTGTAGAATTTAAAGTAAATTAAATAATATGAAGTTGAACACCACAGAAGAAATTATCGAAGACATCCGCCAGGGCAAGATGGTTGTCATTATGGATGATGAAGATCGCGAAAATGAAGGCGATCTGTTAATGGCATCCAGTGCAGTAACGGCTGATGACGTCAATTTTATGGCGCGCTACGGCCGTGGACTGATATGTATCACCTTAACGGAACAACGCTGCAAGCAGCTGAACCTGCCCCTGATGGTGCATGGCACAAATGCTTTAAAAAGCACCAACTTTACCATGTCGATTGAAGCGGCAGAGGGAGTCACCACGGGCATTTCAGCGGCTGACCGTGCCGCAACCATACAGGCCGCGGTCAAAGCTGACGCCACGGCAAGAGACATTGTCCAGCCGGGACATATCTTTCCGCTGATGGCGCAGCCAGGCGGCGTGCTGACACGAGCCGGGCACACGGAAGCCGGTTGTGACCTGGCGGGGCTGGCAGGGCTTGAGCCCAGCGCGATGATCGTTGAAATTCTCAATGAAGATGGCACCATGGCGCGTCGTCCCGATCTCGAAAAATTTGCCCAGAAACATAATTTAAAGATCGGCACAATTGAAGATCTCATCAGCTATCGTCTGCAACATGAAAAAACGGTTGAACGTATTGCGCAGTGCGATTTCCCCTCTGCATATGGTGATTTTAAATTAATTGCTTACAGAAACAGGCTCGACTCGGTGACGCATTATGCCCTGCTCAAGAGCGATGGCGAGATAAATTCTGCGGAACCTGTGCTGGTTCGTGTGCATATGAAAAATGCGCTGACCGACAGCTTTGGTTCAAGGGATATAAAATCATGGCCACTGGCTGATGCGTTAAAGCAGATAGCAGCAGCGGAACAGGGAGTCGTTGTGGTACTGAACATGCCGGAACAGGACGCAGTTATTCTACAGTGGATGGCTGAATGTTCAGGTATGGAACCGGAAACTGTAAAAACCAAGAAACCGGCGGATTTGAGAACAGATGGCGTTGGCGCGCAGATACTGGTCGATTTGGGTGTTCGTAAAATGAAGTTGATGACAGCGCCAAAAGTAATTCATGGTCTTGCCGGTTTTGGCCTGGAAGTTGTGGATTACGTTTCCGGTAATGATGTGTAGCCGTATGTATTTTTTTGATGTCTGGCAGTGATGGTGCGGCATGTTGTTTTTTCAGTACGCGTGAATACGTCCGTGTAAGCTCTGCTGCAACATCCTGTTGCAGAAGACTGAAAACACAACATGCCGCACCATAAGTTAGGTAGGCCAGCATAAGGCACGTTACTGGCAGAGCTGTCTGGTAACAGGCAAGCTTGATTACTTTAGCCAGTGCCGGGAACGAAACAACCTTATCCCGTCTGCATTACTTATAATTAACAAGTCATTCCATTAAAATGACAGGTTATGTTGAAAAATTAATATTAAAAAACGAGTTTTGAAATTCTGGTGGTATAAGTTATGAGTGAATGTAAAGTAATTGACGGCAGTTTGCAGTATACAGAAGGGCGCTTTGCAATCGTGGTTGCACGGTTTAATGGTTTTATCGTTGAAAGCCTGCTGGCCGGCGCAGTGGATACACTGACGCGTAATGGTGTCTCTGCATCGGATATTACGGTGGTCAAGGTCCCCGGCGCTTTTGAAGTACCAGTTGTTGCACAAAACCTCGCGCAGTCAGGAGATTACAACGCAATAATTGCGCTTGGTGCGGTTATTCGTGGCGCCACGCCGCATTTTGATATTGTGGCGAACGAATCGGCGAAAGGCCTGTCAGCAGTTGCGCTTGATCATGGCCTGCCGGTGATTAACGGCATTCTAACAACGGATTCAATTGAACAGTCGATAGAACGTGCGGGCACCAAGGCAGGTAATAAAGGCGCCGAAGCGGCAGCTGCCGCCATTGAAATGGTTAACATTTTCAGGCATCTGTCCTGAACACGTTAATTGCCAGCGATCCTGATTATTTCTGCAGATTTAGTAATGTCTGATGCAAAAAATACGGCGTCAAAAAAAGGCCTTGCCAGGGCGCGCGGTAAATCACGCCGCCTGGCTATGCAGGCTATATATCAATGGCAGATGACGGGTGACAGCATTACCGGTATCAAGCAGCAGTTTTTTGATGATAATAATTTTACGCTGATTGATGCAGATTACTTTTCTGAGCTGGTTAGCGGGGTTGCCTCTTCCATCAGTCGACTGGACCCGTTGCTTGAGAAGCATATGCCTCGGGCTGTTGAATCCGTTGACCCGGTAGAACGATCCATTATAAGGCTGGCGACCTACGAGCTGCTTAACCGCCTTGATGTACCTTATCGAGTGATATTAAATGAAGCCGTAAACATCACCAAAGAATACTGTGCAGAAAACAGCCATGCTTTCGTTAATGCAGTTCTCGATAAAGTAGCGAATGAAATTCGAAGCATTGAAGTGCAGTCGGTTAAATCATAAAAACCCTTGTTATTAACAAATAAATCTATGTGGCATCTTTATAGACGCTTCAGTTGGAAATATGTGGGTACTTTTAAGTGAATTACAGGTTCTCGCAAAGAAGACCACAATTATTTGATAACATAACTTCAATTCTCGAGAACTCACTGTTAAAGAAATCTGTTGCTGGTTTCATCTGACACTTTCACGAACAAAAGCCTATCCTGGCGAGCTTTTGCGACTTTGCGAGAGTACTATTAACCCGGTGATATATATGTCGCCGGGCTAATAATATGACAGCTATAAACTTATGGTGATTTGTAAATGGTTCTGCTGAGCGTTATTGATGAATAATTCTGAATTTGATGTCATACAAAAGTATTTTACGTTTCCCAATACTCGAAATGATGTGATCCTTGCAGTTGGGGATGATTGCGCCTGTGTTACCGTTCCAGAAAACAGGCAGCTGCTGATTACCACCGATACCCTGATTTCAGGAGTACATTTTCCTGAAGATACCTCGCCCGAAGATATTGCCTATAAATCCCTGATGGTCAATTTGAGCGATCTTGCTGCCATGGGCGCGAAGCCTGCCTGGGTCACACTTGCGATTTCTCTTGCCGATATTAATGACAGCTGGCTACAGGCATTTTCCAGCCAGTTCTCATCGCTGTTATCACGGTATAATATCAGCCTGATAGGCGGTGACACGACAAGGGGGAAGTTGAGCATTACTGTGCAGGCAATGGGTCTGGCCGAAAGCGGGAAAATCCTGAGAAGAGACCAGGCAAAAACGGGCGATTATGTTTTTGTTACCGCTAATATCGGTGATGCTGCCGTTGGCCTGCATGTGATATTAAACCAGCTTGCTGATCAAAAACTGCTTCCCTGTGTCAACCGCCTTAATCGTCCAGAGGCAAGAGTCGATTTCGCCAGTGAGCTGACTTCATATTCGCGATGCGCGATTGATATATCTGATGGCCTGGTCGCTGATCTTGGACATATTGTCAAAGCCAGTTGTTGCGGGGCAAAGATTATGCTGGCAGATGTTCCGTTGTCTCCAGCAGTAAGATATTATTTTGAACATTACCACAAAGGTAGCATTGACTGGTCTATGGTATTAACACGGGGCGATGACTATGAGCTGTGCTTCACTGTTGGCAGGGATGATGTATCGGCAGTTAAAGCACTGGCGCAGAAGCACCAGTTAAAAGTAACCTGCATAGGCGAGATTACGGTGCCAGCTGAATTGCTTTTCATAGATGAAAATGACAAACCGGTAAATTTTTCAAACACCGGGTTTAAACATTTTTAAATAATCAATTTCTCAATATACAGATGGGATGATTATCGGCAGGTCCGAATTTATTCGGACAGCGACGCCAATGTTTACTGACCATGTCCGAATAAATTCGAACCTGCAGTGTAAAAGCCATGTCAGATAAAAATAGAAAAATCCAGCTGCATGAAATAAAAGACCCGGTTGTTTTCATTGGGCTGGGTTTTGGCAGCGGCCTGTTCCCAAAAGCACCGGGTACCGCTGGTACCCTGATAACCGTGCCGCTGGTTTATTTTCTGCAACAGCAGAACCTGATGGTCTACAGTTTTGTGATGTTATTTGTTTTGCTGACGGGCCCATGGATTTGCGGCTATACAGCAAAAAAGCTGGAAGTACATGATCATTCGGCTATTGTCTATGATGAGATTGCCGGTTACCTGATTACCATGTTTATGATGCCGGCAAACTGGAGCCTGATGCTGGCAGGTTTTATACTGTTTCGTTTTTTTGATGCATTAAAACCCTGGCCGATATCATGGTTTGATAAAAATTTGCAGGGCGGTTTCGGTATTATGTTTGATGATGTCGTTGCCGGTCTGGTTAGCCTGTTGTGTTTGATGCTGATTCAAAACTGGTATTTTTAATAATGAAAAGATTATT
>JAJDNP010000056.1 GCA_022340645.1 Gammaproteobacteria bacterium
CGCGATTTCGGCCGAGACTTTGCCGACACGCTGGAGACCCTTGAGCCCGGTATCTGGCAGGGTCCGGTCAGCTCGGGATACGGCATACATCTCGTGTACATCGAAGATCGTGAGTCATCCGGCACCTATCCGTTCAGTGAAGTCCGCAACAGGGTCAGGGACGATTACCTGTTCGATCTGCGCCAGAAACAGAACGAAGCTGTAGTAGAAAAGCTGAAGTCACGCTATGAGATCGTCGTTGAACAGGATTAATCTCCTCCTCGTCTGGCTGGTCTGCCTGTTATCACCCGCGATAACCCATGCTCACGAGTCGCGCCCGGCATACCTGGAGGTCACCGAGATCCAGCAGGCTATCTATGACATCACCTGGCGACGGCCGGCACGGGGCGATCGCGTGCTGGCGATGCAGCCGGTATTCCCGGAGAATTGTGCTGTGAAAGGGAATGTGGCTGACTACTTTTCCTCAGGCGCACATGTCTCGCGCTGGACGCTGGCATGCCAGGAAAATGGGCTGGTTGACCAGACCATCGCTATCGATGGATTAGCGCAGACCATTACCGATGTACTGGTAAGGATACAGTTACTTGACGGCACCACCCGGACGCAGATTCTCAAACCCAATGCGACGTCCTTTGTCGTCCATGGTAACCCGGATAGCTGGCAGGTGATTGCTGATTATTTCGTCCTGGGCGTCGAGCACATCCTCGGCGGTATCGATCATCTGTTATTCGTATTGTGCCTGCTGCTGATCGTGAAAGGAAACTGGTTACTGGTAAAGACCATAACTGCCTTCACCATAGCACACAGCATCACCCTCGCGATGGCAACACTTGGATTTGTAAAGGTGCCGCAGGCTCCCATCGAAGCCATGATCGCATTGTCGATCCTGTTTCTCGCGGTCGAGTTAGTAAAACAACAACAGGGAGAATCGGACATCGCGATACGCGCGCCGTGGATCGTCGCATTCATCTTCGGCTTGCTGCACGGCTTCGGCTTTGCCGGTGCACTCGCCGAAGTCGGTCTTCCGCAGGGTGATATCCCGCTGGCATTATTGATGTTCAATGTTGGCGTGGAAGCCGGCCAGTTGCTGTTCATCGCAACCATGATCATGATCATCCAGCTATGGAAGCGCACCACCAGCCTGGAACCGGCATGGTTACCCAGAGTCACCGTCTATGCCATTGGCAGCACTGCATCATTCTGGGTGATTGAAAGAACGATGTCCTTCTGAAACAATACATACCAGAGAGACTGTTTTTAACCAGGTTAACAACCGTATTCCAAAAGGTCCGGAGAATTCCAAATTAGACCCCGAAAAGAGAATCACAGCATGAATAATATATCAAGATATATAACGATCATATTAATGATTTACTTCACATCATCATGTGCGCCTGTAGAGTTGCATCCGGACAATAAACCGGTACGACTGGTTTTCTTCAACGAGGTCAATCTTGCTAAAAACATACCCGACTGCACATATATCAGTCCTATCATCAGCTCTTATGGACACTGGTATAACTATCTGCTTATCAGCAATACGAATATGACCCAGGGCGCGATCGATGATATGTACAACAAGGCCAACGAGATCGGCGCCAACGTGATCTACATCAATAAAAATATCGACTTCACAACTTCTGTGACACTGCTGGGCCAGGCGTATCGATGCACTGAATAATGCGTTCGTTAACAAGTCTGTGTCTGTATAGCTTGTACATTGAAATATCAATAGAGGGGATTGTATGAAAAAATTGTTTCTTTTACTCATTGCTGCTGCCGCGTTGCCCGGCATGGCTAAGGCGGAGGGGGACTGGAATTTTGCACTGACACCGTATGCCTGGTTCGCGGGCGTTAACGGCACCGCATCCACCCTACCCGGCGCACCGGTTGTGCCGATTGAAGTGACACCGAGTGACGCATTCAATGATTCACAGGTCAGCGCCATGCTTATTTTTGAAGCCAAACAAAACAGGCATGGCCTGTTGCTTGATCTGATTTATACCGACTCTGAATCAGACACAACGCTGGTTGATGCTATAAACCTGACTTTAAAATCAATTTCCCGCAATAAAATATATTCGGCTGCCTATGAGTATGAGTTCTATAACCAGGACAGAACGGTTGTCGATATGTTTGCAGGCTTGCGCTACTGGAAAGTGGATACGATCATGGAGTTTGGCGGGGGCCTGGGTTTGCTTAACGGCCAAAGAATCCGAAGTGCGGAGTCCTGGGTGGACCCATTGATCGGTGTCAAGGCACGAACAGCGCTCGGTGATTCAGACTTTTATGCAGTGGGCTGGCTGGGCGGTGGTGGATTTGGTGTCGGCTCTGACAGCTTTTATGACGTTTCGGCCAATATCGGTTATCAATGGACGAAATCAATCGGTACTACCCTGGGCTATCGTTTGTTCAACGTTGATTATAAAAATGGATCGTTCATCTATGATATGCAGCAGGAAGGATGGGCACTTGGTTTGACCTGGGCATTCTGATAAACGCAGCAAAAACAAAGCAAAAAAACACAAAAACAAGACAGCCATAAATTAAAGGCCATGTTTGTATGAATTCAACAACCCTGCTTTCAAATTACGGGAAATCTTTATTAGTGAATCAGGTAAATTCACAGATAAAGTTGCTGTGAGGTTTGCTTTAATGGGAAATGATTAAATCGAGTAAATAGAAATCCCTGACCTGTTATCCAGGTCCTGATAAGTTTCCGGATTTTGTGTTTTATGTTACAGACTAAGCACTCGAGAACAGCTTTTCACACTGTTTGACTCCCTGTGCCCAGCGCTGTCCGGTTTCCTTGCATACCTTGCGAACACGAAAAGCAACACCGATCAGGTGTTTGAAGGGGTGCTCGAAGTTTTGGGTGAGATAAAGCCAGTGCCTGGCATCCATGTCCAGACGTTGTAATATGGGCGGAATGTGAGATGGGATGGCCCCTTTCTTGTCTTCACGCAGGATACGGCCACTCCAGTCCACCAGTTCAATATAATCGCTTAACCTCAACGGCAAACCATCCGGCATGGCATCTCTGGAGTAACCGACAAAAGGAAACAGGGAATCCGGTTGTTGATCGATTGCTTCAGGTCGCTTGACTTTAAGCGCCTGCTTAATGCGTTGCTGGATGGAGGTGTAATCGGATTGCTCTGGCGTGTCTGCCATTTTTGCCCGAATCGGGTTCAGCTCAACATAAACCATACCGGCCGCTAACGCCTTTTCATCCAGCAATGCCTGTGATTTAAATCGCCCCTCCCAGAAACGGCCGGTGACTGCATCTTCATGGTTGGCTTCCCTGGCAACAGGTTCATTGGCGCAGCGCATAAACCAGCTGATGTCTATCAGTCGATTACGCCATTCCTCCACCCGATCACTCAGGGCGTTCTGTTCTGCTTTACTCAGTGTCTCGCCGTTGGAATAGCGCTGTGACAGCAGGTTACCTTTGAACAGGCGATGCCAGCGTTCAATCACGTCATGAACGGACCAGGATTGGGCCTGTGGCTGGTTAATATGCAGGACGACGTGATAATGGTTGCTCATGATGGCATAGGAGCAGACATTAATGGCAAAGATGCTACCCAGTTCCAGCAGGCGGTCTTCAATCCACTGACGGCGGTGTTCAAAGCTTTTACCGGTGAAGGTATCTTCGCCACACAGAAAGGCGCGACGGACACAACGGGATATGCAATGATAAAAAGAAGTGGCATCCAGAGATATCTGGGCTTTCCTTGGTTTTGGCATGGCGCTATCCTTAGCAATGAGTAGATTGTATGAAGCAGCGTACAAATTTGTTAAGCTGATGTCAATTAAATTTGTGGATGTCCAAATTAAATTTGTGGATGTCCATGAATTCAACTCCTGAAGATCAGATAGATATCGCCGGTAGTCTTCTTCGGCATATAAACACGGTTCACGATTGTTACCGCGCTGGATGACATGCTGGAGAATACCCACCAGATTGAAACGTGGTTTGCGTGGCATCTTTCACCCTCCTTGTGAAATGACTGCGTCTGAATAGTTCTTCGTATATTAGCAGGCGACAATATTTGAAACAATTACTCTCTGACCCGGTTTAACCAAGATCGCTATACCTGCTACTAGCTGAATGCCTTGATTCTCACAACAAGTAATCCAAACAGACCAGTGCAAATGAGTAATAGTATTCCGGGCTCAGGTACACTGGAAGCTGTTGTAATATTATCGAAACTGTAATTACTCCAGCCATGTCCGTTAGTAAATACAACACCGAGATTATTTATAACGATCGATGTTAAGCCGGATGAATCAAAAAATCCGTAGAAGTACGAACCCACGGTTTGTACATTCAGCACACCGCTACGACCGGTTACTGTTACATTAATAGTGTCAGCTGGATTAATGTAATGCATATCCACTCCCCAGTAGACTGTTCTCGCAGGGAGAGCGTCAAACGTTCTGACATCTGTGACTTCATCATTGACTAATAAGCACTGGTCGAGAATTGAGCTGGCACCACAAAAGCCGCTGCCAAGTACTACTGGATGCAGGGCGTTAGTAGTAAATGTACCATTAGCAAAAGTAAATGGATTGCTCTTTATACCCGGGCTATAACTCTGAAAATCGTCGACGACAGTAATCAGGCCGTCGATTCCTGCGGAAAACTGGGTTTCAGTTAATTGAATTGGAATTGCCTGAGCCACATGAGAATTTGTGGCCATAGTAAGGCTGAGAAGTGCAGCGGAGCTAATTAATCTTAGATTCATAATTCTGTCATCTTGTTTGTTCCAGGTGTCTTTTCGACTTGCTTTATTCTAACTAGAAGCAATTTCCATACCTATCTAAGGGGTAAATAAATTTCAATAAATTCATACATATAGAATTTATCTGATTGGTCAGTGTAAAGTATTCGATAATTACACCTCATTTTCAGGGCTGTATCGTCATATTTATTTACAGTTACCGGGTGGTTACAAAATAAGCAATAAGTGGGGTCAGAAGAAACTTTCTACTTGATCTAATCTATTGTCTTGTTAATATAACGATCAATATCGGCTACAGGGATAGAGCCATGGCTCGCTTACAGCGAATAGCACCTTTGGGAATACCCCAGCACATCATTCAACGCGGCAATAACCGGCAGGCGTGTTTTGCTTGTGATCAGGACATGGCGTTCTATGCCAGCTTGTTGTACGAGTATTCAAAGAAATTTTCCGTATCGCTGCATGCCTGGGTGTTTATGACAAATCATGTTCACCTGCTGGCAAGTCCTCAAGCGACTGGTGGCATCTCAAACATGATGCAGTCAGTGGGGCGGCGTTACGTACGCTATTTCAACCGTGAGTACCGACGTAGCGGTACATTGTGGGAAGGGCGTTTTAAGTCAAACCTTGTACAATCTGTACAGGTATCTATTGCAGTGTCAAAGATATATCGAGCTGAATCCAGTCAGGGCCTGCATGGTTACTGATCCTGCGCATTATGTCTGGTCGAGCTACCAGCGTCATGCGCTTGGAAAAGCTGTCAAAATGAGCACACCTCATGAAGAATATTTTGCCCTCGGTGTTACTGAGCCGCTAAGGCAAAGTGCATACCGTGCATTAATTCAGTATCATGTCGATGGCGAGTTGATCAAGGACATCCGGTTGGCTGTGAATAAAGGGCTGGCGCTTGGAGATGAGCGGTTCAAGGACGAGATTGAGCAGTTGTATAACCGGCGGGTAAGACAGGCAAAGATGGGGCGGCCCAGATTACAGTCGGAAGAGAATTAAGTTTCATCTGACCCCACTTATCCCTATCGGGCTAGGCCGGCTTGCCGGCTTCACGATATGACACGATGCGCTGCGTGTCCTCATCCCACAGGCAAGAGCGAAAGCAGTCAACGATATCACGTGGCGCCAGAGTTGTTGTTACAGGAGACTGCAGTTCAGGAATCGCCGCCATAGCTTCGGGCAGCCGGTAAAAGGGGATGCGGATATTGAGGTGATGAATATGATGATAGCCGATGTTTCCGGTAAACCATTGCATCAGCTTGTTGAGCCGCATGTAGCTGGAAGACTCAAGTGCGGCTCGGTAGTAAGTCCACGCCTCGGGTGAAATGATATGCATACGTTTAAAGCTATGCTGGGCAAAAAACAGGTAACTACCGAGGGCCGAAGCAATTGTCGAGGGCAGCAGGACGGCAAAGAAGGCCACATCAAAACCACCGTAAATCCACAACAGCGTGATCAGCCCGACATGGCCAAACAGTGCCAGCGCAGAATCCCAGTTTTTTAATGGATTCTGCAGAAAAGGTAATAAACAGATGCTGTAGGCAAAAATCGTAAGGTAACCAAACAGTACCACCAGTGGGTGGCGCTGAAATCGATATAACAATCGCCTTCCGGTTGTGGCTTCGCGCCACATCTTCGTGGTGATTAACGGAAACGCACCCACACTTGCTTCGCTTACCCGGCCGACGTGGCCATGGTGGTAGTTGTGACTCTTACGCCATGAACGGGGTGGCGTGAGTGCGAAGGCGGCATATACGCGAAACAACACCCAGGCGAGGCGCGACGTGCGCAGAATTGCGCCGTGCATATAGTCATGGTAGGTAATGAAGGCACGCACCATGATTAGTGCCCCGATTGCGGATAATATCAAGCGCACCGGCCACCACGGTGTGATTGCCGCGCCAACAAGTGCAGCGATCATCAGGCTGAAAGTCGAACCGACGAGCCACCAGCTTTTTGCCACATTCTCGACCGCAAAAGGTGCTGTTGCCTTGATGAGTTCCTGGCCGATTCTTATACCATTGCTGTGTACCAGCCGATCTGGAACTGGCGATGCATCAGTTTCATCGTTGTCGATAGTTGTATACATTTAACCCATCATAAAAAGCATGAATGTATAGATCACATAAACATTACGTTACTATGACGTATAAAAAAATAACATAAACAGTCCTTCGCTTTTTTGATACAGCTCAATTATATAAACAGGATTTGAGCGCAATATACAAAATATTAACAAGCACCTCTCTGACATCAAATTTCTTAATCTGCTTACTCATAGAAAAAGGAGGAAAACCACATATGACAGGCCATGAAAAAGAGCTGGATGAATTACTGGAAAAACTTAAACAAGGGCGTGATGAACTTAATGTGAAAATACACCTTGGTAAAGCCGAGGCAAAAGACCTGTGGAAAGAGACGGAAGACAAATGGCAGCATTTACGCAGCCAGCTGGACAGGATAAATAATGACACCGGTTATATCGCCAAGGATGTGGGCGCAGCAGCCATGCTACTCGCCGAAGAAATCAGGCATGGCTACGAACGATTGAAGAAACTGCTCTGACATGCTGTTAAATTGCACCGAATAATGAGCCAATAACAGCCAATGTTTGCATCTGTCATTGACCCATCAAATGACGTTTGATGGTTTGAAAATATTGATCATTTTTATTTCAGAATGGATCAAAGATCGGTGCAAATTCCGGGTAAATTTTGGGTGCAAATTAACAGTTATAGGCTTTTGTTCTAGTAGGGAGAGCTAGTAAAATCTATACCAATGATTTTCATTCACTGAACGTTAGATGAAATCTATAATCATTCGATTGTTAAAAATGTTATTCCTGGATCACGTTCTATTGTTACGCGCTCCTCTATTATTTGATATGTGAGATAACAATAGTTTTGTTGATTAGAAAGGACATCACGATTCAAAACACCATATATATCTCCCTCACATCGCGCCGAACGTGAGACAAGTCCTGGATGCCCTTCGTGGTGCAATCTATCACCCACAGTTTGCGTAAAATGATAATTTGTTTTATCCGTTAACAGCTGAAACTCTCTGACTAACGACCTAAAATCAAGAAGAGCCGCATCACAACGAACCTTCCATATTTTTCGCTCTACAATTGAGCCTTCAGTTTCAAAATCTGCGTCAGCTAAAAAGCGGCGCCAATGGAATACAGTCTCGTAAACTGTTGTCTCAATAGAATCAGCACCATACCAAATTCCGAATTTACCATTGGAGAAACGACTTTCAGTCCAGTTAGTGAAAGGAAATCCGATCGCCTCAAAAAAGGCAGCCTCTTCAAATGGGCGATTAATTATTGGAACCTCTGAAGTGTAATGTGGTGGTTTTGTATCGATTTCCAATCTGACTGCAACTTCTTGCTCACTAGGATCGTCACTCAAATCATCAAAGAGATCTTCGGATTTACGAAGTGATATTATGTTCCGCACTAAATTTTCATGTGTGTCCGCAATCGTTACTTTTGAAAATAACTCATCCACATCAGGCACCACGCACCCGATCTAAGTAAGCCCTAACCATCAGTATTCCGGCAAACCCATATTCACGAATAGCTTCTATAGGCGTCATTCCATCAAATGCACGATTTCTACGCTTAACCCAACCATATGCTTTATCCCTTTCATGCGGAAAGAGCAGCCGTAAATTCTTATGGATCGCTAACAAATGACCAACTCTTTCCAGTAGATCACGATTAGACGCTAGTGGCTTACCTTGCCTATACCGCGACAGTGCTGATCTATTATCTGGCGACATACCAAGCAATGCCAAACTATCTTCCGAAGATAAATCCCAAAGACTAAACAATTGCATAATCATCTTTGCGAGTGAACCACGATCTCTACTCTCAATTACCTTATCATTAGCCTGTAACATAATACGCCCTCCTCTGTAATATTTATAACATATTATGTTGTAAATATACAATATTTATATATTAACCCAATCAAATCATAGAACCAACAAAGACTCAGATAAATAGCTAAGCCTTTGTATTCATTGAATATAGGAATAATTATTAGGTACAACCAAGTTGCTATATGCTTGCACAAAAAAACATGACACCCACAAATAGTCACAAAACATTACACAAAACATCACAAAACATCACAAAACATGACACCCACAAATTAAATTGACATCAGCTCAACAAGTTTGTAGTCTGACGTACTAATCAATTAACTGCTAAGGACAGCGCCATGCCAAAACCAAGGAAAGCCCTGGCATCCCTGGATGCCACTCCCTATTACCACTGTACTTCCCGCTGTGTCCGCCGCGCCTTTCTGTGTGGTGAAGACAGGTTCACCGGGCAAAGCTTCGAGCATCGAAGACAATGGATTGAAGACCGCCTGTTGCAGCTGGGCAGCATTTTCGCCATTGATGTTTGCTCCTATGCGG
>JAJDNP010000066.1 GCA_022340645.1 Gammaproteobacteria bacterium
TCACTTATGTTTTGTTTGACCAGCTGCCGATGCTGAGTTTAATCGCACTAGTGCCAATGCCATTGGCATTTTTCTCTTTGTTCGGCGCACTCAAACATGGCGCAATGATAGCTGACTTTCCACAATATCAGGCAGCAAATGTCGTTGTTGCCATAGTGACACCTGTACTTCTGGGAATATCAATAAGCCTGGGCCAGGCCTGAAACAAATCAAAAAAAGGCATAACATTTAATGTCATGCCTGTTCTATTACCACGTAGTTGTTCTCAATGCAGAACATTCTATACCATCTAATAAAGTCAGGAAGTATCAAAAACACTTCAATTTAATGCACGCTACTTTTTGCAATGGATAAACTAATCTTATATATCTCGCTCCCAAACTATTCAATGTTAGTAAGCACAGTGTCTATTTGCCGCTATTTGCTTGCTGGCCTTTGTGAGATGCAGCTAACAAAACAACGATAAAAGACATTACCGCGACAACTGTCATTACCGAATAGGTCATCGTGTCTAAAATCATGATAATTCTCCTTTGGTAATATAAAAAACTCTTTACCTTTTAGAATGCAATACATATGCCATACACGTAAGGTTCTGTTTTTTATACCCATTTGTAGTCGCGTAAATATTTAACTGTAAATAGTTTAGACATCTGCCCACTGAAATAAGGCGTTCTTTGGAAAATTTTGAATACTGGCTTTGTTTGCTGGATCTAGCCCGAATATTTCATAGGAATGCAGGATTTTGGGGAAATGTCAGTGAGTCAGTGTACGATTCGCCGAAAAGCATAGCCATAGCTATGGTTACAGGCGAATCGTACAAAATGGCCGCTGATATCCAAAGAAAATATTTTATGGCAAAAACTGCATAGTGTTAACAGGTACATATTGTATTTTCTAATATACATGTATTTCTTTTTATAATCATGATGTTAAGTGATTATTGCAGCGTTCCTATGAAATATTCGGGCTAGGTACGGGCTTTTCAGATGTTTATTGACCGATGATCTGTTTATCGGCAAATCGCTTGCTCTTCATTTTGGTTCCTCCTCGTCTGAGAACCCCTGGCGTAGCAACTGGTCTAATTATTAACCTCCACTGCTGCACCACTTGATTCCGCACCTGCAATAACTTTAACTGCGGATCCGGTTAGCGCTGCTGACTGATGGGCTGTATTAATGCCATCAGTGATAGCCGATGGAATAAATTTGTGTGCAGTAGCTGAATGATCTTTTGAAAGCTGCTCGAAACTCTGGACGTAAACTTTAGATAAGCCAGCAGTAAATAATTGCATAGCGCCAGCATAACTTGCTCATTACCGCGTTTTCAATCGTACCCGGGAAAGACTTGATTTTCAGGTTCTGCTTGATCCATTTGAAGAATAATTCCACCTGCCAGCGCTGTTTGTATATGTCGGCAACTGTTTGCGCTCACCAAGGAAAATAATTCGTTATGATTAGATAGTGCTTATTGGTCTCCGGGTCGAGGTAACCAATTTGACGAACAGAATGCAGCTTTGTTCGGTGCGCAGGCTGTAGGCAACGTTCATATTGCTGTGCAAAAAGTGCCGTATAAATGCGAATCGCCTCAATTCAGTTTAGAGTAAATTCTACTTTTAAACACGTTTATTTCTTGGGGGACTTACCCTTGTAAGGGGGCAGTCCACCGTCTTTACTTAAACTAAATATGCCAATTAAACATGATACTATTAATAACAGAGTTCTCACTGAGAGCGAGGAAGACCTGTCGACATCATCCTTAAGACCGCTACGGCTAATTTTAACATTCATAGCTGTAGAATCACTGCTTTGCCACTCATTTGAACCATGCCAGGGAGCATACGTATGTGAAATATCCTGTACTAAATCCCTTGATGTATATTCATATTTGTATAAGGTAGATGTTTCATCCATAAATTCTCTCCCTATTTGCAGATGACTTTGTCCTGAAGCCTCAGTTTGTTCTAACCATTCATAGTCACTGTCATCTAACTCGGCAGTAAAAATTGCTTGAGCATTAGAAGCAACAGTAACGGATATTAAGCATAGTAAAACCGTTATCAATTTAATTAACATTTCGTCCACCTGTCATTGTTAACTTAAAAATAATTCGTTTTACTTAGTGTTAAGCATTTGCCATGCCAAAATAATGGTTAAGGTATAACCATTTTCTTACAATAGCAAGCATACGCGTTTTAACTCTATTGTAAGATGAATAACCGCCTGAAAACCCTTGATATCGGCACTCAGTCGTTTTATTAATCAAATCCTGCTATTGATTATTTTAATGCCTGTTTAATAATTTTCGATTGTTCAATAAATCAGTGTCAGATTTCAGTCAATAGACGTTTGTAAAATGTCATTTGTGACATTACATAACCACTTTGTGCCTGATATTTTACTGGGTTACTATAACTTCTGAAGAAAAAGTACTTTCTAGTCCATCAGTATCAACTGCTGTAATAGTGATAAAAAAAGTACCTGAAGGAATATTAGCTAATGCCATCTGTACTGCAGTGTTATCATTTATGTCGATTGTATCTGAATAATCACCTGAGCTGGTACCGTAATAAACACGAAAACGCGCTATTTCAGATAAACTTAATCCTGAGCCATCTTCTCTCTCAGATGGCGCCACCCAGCTTAATACCGGTGTATTAAGATCAGGGCCAGCGCCAGCTGAATCAGCACTATTACCAGAACAGGCAACTAAAGGCAAAATTAGAGCCAGAATCCATAAATAGTTAAAACGTGAAATATTATAAAAGTGCAAATCGTACATACATCACCTGTACATTTAAAATACATGAAAAGTTTTTGCACATTTATAAATGTCTAATTATAGATAAGAAAGAGCTAAAAAAATATACATATGTTTGAAACATGAACATTCCAGGAACCGGAACATTAAATTCATGCTTTCACAACATATAACCTGTTTATCTCATTGCAATATGCGCCAAAGACGCTCTGCATTACCGCGCGCGATGAGGTGCGCGGTTTCCGCCGAGTTCAGCGAGCGGCCTTTTCCCTGTAATTTCCCACGAGCAGACAGCATGGTATGCCTCACCTCACCTTTTTCTATAACAGAGATGACCGAGTCAAGTGGCACAACCTTATGATCAACCTGGCTATGGGCATCAATAAAATAGAGCTCATCTGCCTGCACACCTGCCGGATAGTTGCACAGAAGCACTGTCAGTAGCACAGAAATTATTCGGAATTTGATGACTGTTTTCATTACATACTCAGGCTGAACGCTCTGAATATTCGCGAGTCTAATATGTTATTAAAGTGTGACAATCACAAGGTATTTTACAAATATTTTTTTCTGTGATTGAACTTTACGTTAACAGAAATTATCAATAGGAATATCGGTAACTACTAAGAAATATTTTACAGTGATACATTGTTAAAGGAGATTTGTTATGTCAGAAAATAACTCAACTCAGCCAAAACATTATCTGTTATACACTCTGGTCATCCTCCTCGTTGGCATCGCAGGTTTCCAGACATGGTATTTAATGAGCATGAAACATCACATGGATGTTTTACAGGGTATTGTTAGCTCGGAAAATACAGGCGCAATGAACCATACAGCAGTGGCGCAGACAAATTCGACAGCGGCAAAAGCCCCCTCTGTATCGCAGCAGATACAGAATGGTTTAAATGCGCAGATGCAGCCTGGCCAGCAGAGCCGGCCGATACCGGCAGACCCGCCGTCATTATTTGATGATGATTTTTTCAATCAGCCATTTGCCGGCTCGAACTGGAATCCGTATGAGGAAATCGAGCGTATGCAACGACACATGGACAGGGTATTCAACAATGCATTCGGCCGCTTTAACAACAGCCCGGACTTTCAGCATATTTTCAAAGAAAGTTCTTCATCGCCTCAAATGAAAGTCAAGGAAGATGATTCAAAATATACAGTGACCGTAAACTTGCCAGGAGCAGATGAAAAGAACATCTCTGTTAATCTTGACGGCCAGCAATTGACAGTCAGTGGCAAGCAGGATATCAGCCAGCAGAAAAAAGATGCAATGGGAAATGTAATCTTCCAGGAGCGACACTCTGGATCATTCCAGCGCAGCATCACGCTACCGGAACCGGTCAAAGAAAATGGCATGGTAACGCATGTGGCTGATGGCGTTCTCACGATTACCGTTCCTAAAGTTGGTTAAGACGAAAAATTATAAAGAGGGGGAATGGAAATTTACTTCTACTCCCCTTATTTATATGTAGTGAATCAGACCTTATCTGACGTTGATGTATTTATTCAGAGTCGAGCTGACAACCTGAAGTGCCTGAATGGCTGGCATTGTGCATATGGCAGACGCTCATAGAAATCAGATGAAAGTGTGAATACGACCCTGAACGTCCATTGGTGAAAAAGAAAAAACTTTTAGATTCTTCCGCAAATGAACGCGAATAAACGCAGATGAACACAGATATTTATAAGCCCAGATATTTATAAGCCTGAGAACGTTTTTATCTATGGACTTAAATAGTTTTTTATTTGTGTGTATTTGCGTTCATTTGCGGAAAAAATAGTTTTTTCCTGGCAGTCTGCTCATGGCCGTTTTCTCCCGTTAATTAAATTATCTGAAGGTCTGTTACTTGTTTAATATGAGACATTGATCAGTGCCAGACCAATTCAAGACCTAATGATGAAAGTATCAGATCGAATCACGACTAATACAATTTATATAACTAAAGTCGATTAAATATCGGTGTTCTTACCGATTAATTCAGTAACAAGCTATTTATCATGTTTCCGCATTGAAAATATTCCGCAAGACCTTGTTGCACATATGCCGAAATTGCATTTGCTTCGCGAATCAATAACACCGTCATAAGTCCGGTTCGGTTTCAAGCAGACGCTGTTGATCTTTCCTGTGTAATTCCATAGCGCCCTGTTTGTTTCTGAAACTCGGTCCTCAGTCATTACCGAAATGTTTTTAAAGGGATCATCCTTTTAAGTTATTTTAATTACGCCGGCAACGTTGCTTATGCTGACCTGCGCAGGACACATCCAGATGTGACCATCATGCACATGGAAGAGAGCGGTAAGTCTCCAGGGATAATTTTACCGCGCGTCTCCGGTAAACCCTTCACTATAAAAGTAATATCTGATAAAGCTCACGGAACTTCAAATTAGTTTTTTGCCCTTGACCTAAGTCATGTACCGGCAAATAGCATGTATTACAAAATTCCATGACCCTAAATATCAGGAGCACTGGATATGGCACAAACATTCACAAAAAGTATGGCGCGTAATATTTTTTACGGCGGCAGCGTGTTTTTCTTTCTACTTTTCCTCGCACTTGTTTTCGATACCGAATCGGGATTGCCGCAATCAGATAATCGAGCAGCAATAACAGATGATGTAGCCCGCGGCAAACTTGTGTGGGAGCAAAACGACTGTGTAGGCTGCCACACCCTGCTGGGCGAAGGCGCTTATTTCGCCCCGGAACTGGGCAATGTTTACAAACGATTTGGCAATAGCACAGATGCTATTAAGGCATTTATCGCCAGCCGTCCCAAAGAAGGCGTACCCGGACGACGCAGTATGCCGCAGTTCAATCTGAGCGAGGAAGATCTGAACGCAGTTGCAGAATTTCTGAAGTACGCCTCGGAAATCAACACGCAAAACTGGCCGCCCAGCATTCAGGGTTAAAGGAGATTATAATCATGAAATATCAATCACAAGCCGTCGCCAAGCCATATTTTGTTGCTGCTATCGGATTATTTGTCGCCCAGATTCTGTTTGGCCTTATCATGGGTTTACAGTATGTCATCGGTGACTTTCTGTTTCCCGAAATCCCTTTTAACGTTGCCCGCATGGTGCACACCAATCTGCTGATTGTCTGGATACTGTTTGGTTTTATGGGCGCCGCATATTACCTGGTCCCGGAAGAGTCCGAGTGTGAGCTGTTCAGCCCTAAACTGGCACTGCTGATGTTCTGGATTTTCCTTGCCGCCGGCGCGCTCACCATCCTGGGCTACCTGCTGGTGCCATACGCAGCGCTGGCGGAACTCACCGGCAACAGCCTTCTGCCGACCATGGGCCGCGAGTTTCTTGAACAGCCGACCATCACCAAAATCGGCATTGTCATAGTCGCGCTCGCCTTCCTGTTTAATATCGGCATGACGGTACTGAAAGGCCGCAAAACAGTTATCACCCTGGTATTACTGCTTGGGCTTACCGGCCTGGCTGTTTTCTTCCTGTTCTCCTTCTTCAATCCTGACAACCTGGTTAAAGATAAATTCTACTGGTGGTGGGTTGTTCATCTGTGGGTTGAAGGCGTGTGGGAGCTGATCCTCGGGGCAATCCTGGCATTTGTGCTAATTAAAACCACAGGGGTTGACCGTGAAGTTATCGAGAAATGGCTGTACGTCATTATCGCCCTGGCATTAATTACCGGTATCATCGGTACCGGCCACCACTACTACTGGATCGGCACACCGGATTACTGGCAATGGTGGGGTTCTATCTTCTCCGCAATGGAACCGCTGCCCTTTTTTATGATGACGGTGTTTGCTTTCAACATGGTCAATCAGCGCCGCCGCAACCATCCAAACCAGGCCGCCGTGCTATGGGCGCTGGGTACTGCGGTAATGGCCTTTCTCGGTGCAGGCGTATGGGGCTTTTTGCATACACTGTCGCCGGTGAACTATTACACTCACGGCACCCAGATTACCGCCGCTCACGGCCACATGGCTTTCTATGGCGCTTACGCAATGGTTGTGCTGACCATCATCTCTTATGCAATGCCTATGCTGAACGGTCGTACCGCAGCCAACAGTGGCAAATCACAGGTAGTAGAAATGTGGTCATTCTGGCTGATGACGGTCTCCATGGTGTTCATCACGCTGTTCCTGACGGGTGCTGGCGTATTACAGACTTACATGCAGCGCTATACAGACAATCCACAACCATTCATGGTAGTGCAGGGAAGACTTGAACTGTTCTACTGGATGCGTGAAGTGGCCGGTCTTGTATTCCTGGTTGGCGCGGTGCTGTACATTATCAGTTTCTTCGTTGGGGGTGAAGAACCTGAACAGGCCTGAGCTAAACAAGTCATCCCCCTCTGGTCCGCCCCTCGAGTCAACCCGGGGCGGACCGCACATTGAAAACAGCAGGGACGCTATCCATGTGAAACATTCCCCGTCCGAATCTTCTGATGAAAGAACATACCCCCCGGGTGACGTGGCTTTATGGATTTTTATCCTCGCCGAATTACTGGTGTTTGGTGTTTTCTTTTCTGCTTATGCATTTACCCGCGCCAGTAACGTTGAGCTGTTTAACACCTGTCAGCGAACACTTGATACAAACTCAGCACTGATCAATACCCTGGCGCTGATCACCAGCAGCTATTTTGTGATGCGCGCAGTTGCGGCCATTCGTGAAGATAAATCACAGCAATGTTTTCAATGGTTACTGGCCGCGTTGCTAATGGGTTTTGTTTTCCTGGTTGTTAAATCTGGCGAATACCTGCATCACTATGATGCCGGCATAAACCTGCGGACAAACCTGTTTTACATGTTCTACCTTTCACTGACTTTCTTCCATTTCATGCATGTCATTCTGGGCATGGTGATTCTGACTGCTGTTGCCATCAAGGCTACAAAGGGCGGATACAGTGCAGCTGAACATACCGGCGTTGAAAGCGGCGCCAGTTACTGGCACATGGTTGATATTGTCTGGCTGGTGTTATTCCCGCTGGTTTACATCATGCATTAGCTTATGAGTTGACACCATGAATCAGACAGGTACAAAAACAATTTACGCTGTCCGCCCCTGCACATTTGTCTACATTGTGCTGATGACACTCACTGTCATTACGTGGCTGGTTGGTAAAGCCGGCCTGCATGGCCTGGAAATCTCGCTTTTCGTGCTGTCATTTGCACTTTTTAAAGGCCTGTTGATAGGCGATTATTATATGGGGCTTCGCGGCATAAAGGGTCTCTGGCGCTGGGTCATTATCATCTGGCTGCTATTACCCGGCAGCCTGATAACATGGGCGTTTGTTAGTGCCAGTTGATATGCGGCTGCTGTATTTATGCAATGGCCAACATGTAGGTTCGAATTTATTCGGACAACAGCGCCATTGGTTGTATATCGTCCGAATTTGTCGGACCTACACGATCGTGACAAAACCTGTGAAAGCTGTATAAATTGATGAACATTGGATAATATGATGAATATGAATACCGGGATAAATAAGGCTGAAGATAGTACACAGGATGCGGCACTCCCCTTTTACCGGCCAACCGGTAATGAAGTCGAGCTATTTGACCATGCCTTTCGCAACCAGTTGCCCATGCTTATCAAGGGGCCAACCGGCTGTGGCAAAACCCGCTTCGTTCAGTACATGGCGGCCCGCCTCGGCAGGCCGCTGTATACGGTGGCCTGTCACGATGATCTGACAGCCTCTGACCTGGTCGGCAGGCACCTGATTGGCGACCACGGCACTTACTGGAGTGATGGCCCGCTGACCCGTGCCGTGCGTAAAGGCGCCATCTGCTACCTCGATGAAGTGGTGGAAGCACGCAAGGACACAACGGTGGTGCTGCATCCGCTGACCGATGACCGCCGTATGCTGCCGATCGAACGCACCGGCGAAACCCTGTCCGCACCGGATAACTTTATGCTGGTGGTTTCCTACAACCCCGGCTACCAGAACCTGTTAAAAGGCATGAAACCCAGTACACGGCAGCGATTTGTCGGCCTGAGTTTTGACTTTCCGAATGCTGAAGTTGAAACCGAGGTACTGATGGGCGAAACCGGCATTAACCAGGAAATGGCAGCACGACTGGTTTCCCTGGCTGGTTCACTGCGGGCACTCAAAGACCATGACCTGGAAGAGGCTGCCTCAACCCGGCTGCTGGTTTATGCCGCCACGCTGATTAACAGCGGCATGGACATTCAGCAGGCCTGCCATGCGGCATTGATCGAACCGCTGTCCGACGATGAGGAAACCATTAATGCACTTGTCGAGGTGGTCAATGCAACGCTCGGAAAATAAGGTCCCGCTAAACAACATGGTTGACGGCCAGGTCATCGCAGGAAAAGATTTAGCCGTACTGATTGAATCCCTGTATGTAGCAAACCTGCTGGTGCTCCCCGGGCTGGCATTTCTCGCGTTGCTGTATATATTTATGAAGAAGCGGCATTCTCTGCCTGCACTGGCAAAGTCCCATCTCGATCAAACCATGTCGGCCTGCATCTGGATTGCCGCCATGCTGCTCGTCGCTACAACATCAGTTTTGGCAATGCGTTACGCTGGTGTTGAAGACGTTACGCTGTGGATGATCGTTGTTATGCTGTTCACCATATTGCATGCCAGCATGGTTTTCCTGGGCATTCTTGGCCTGGCAAAAGCCCTTGCCGGCAAGTGTTTTCGTTACCCTGTTGTCGGCAAACCGCTGCCTGATAACTGTGCCAGGTAATCACCCGCACAGTAATCTGCTGCATGTATCATCATGAAAACCGCTATCCAGCAGTGGCGCTCGATAACCCAGGCAGGTTTCTTTATCCTGTTTATTGTTGCACCGCCGCTGGATATCTTCAGATATGATCTGACACAGGGACATTTCTTTCTTCTTGGTCACAACTGGACACTGCAATTAGATTCTCTGCCGGGTGACGACAGCAATTCTGCGTTGAATGTACTGCTTCTCGGACTGTTGCCGGTGATAACCGTTGCCGTCAGCTTTCTCTATATCGCCTGGCGCTGGGGACGGATTTATTGCGGCTGGCTATGCCCGCATTACTCGGTCATTGAAATACTCAATAAGCTGATGATACGCGCCTGCGGCAAACCCAGTATCTGGGAAAAGAAAAAACTGCCGGAACGCCAGAGCGATCAAACACTCTTGAAAGCTGATTCCCGTTACTGGCTGCCGACATTTATTACCGTATTTAGCTTCGGTTTTATCTGGGCGGTTTGCCTGCTCACCTATCTGCTGCCGCCATTTGAAATCTACAGTAACCTGATCAATGCGGAACTCACTCGCAACCAGGGCCTGTTCATTACCGTGGCAACACTGCTTTTCTGTATCGAATTTCTTTTTGCACGCCATCTGTTTTGCCGCTATGGCTGCGCCGTGGGGCTGTTCCAGAGCCTTGCCTGGATGGCGAATAAAAAGGCCATGGTTATATCGTTTGATACACAGCGGGCAACGTCATGCAAAATCTGTAACAATGCCTGCGACAATGTCTGCCCGATGCGTTTGCAGCCGCGCACCATCAAGCGCAAAATGTTCACCTGCACTGAATGCGGTGAATGTATTTCAGCCTGCACCCAGGTCCAGCAATTTAATAACGACAGCAGCCTGCTGCACTGGGTACAGGGCGAGGAAGCCGCCCGTATTTCCGAACCACCAATGAGTTCGTCCGGCGTGAGGTCTGTGAAAATAACCCAGGCACCAGCCATCAATAATGGCATGGTTAATAAAGATGCGGGGGGCAGATAGGCGTGGAAGAACAGGTTGGCGCACTCTGGCACAAACTGATTAGCCGAACTGCAGACAAGCAGCACCCGCAGGCCGCGGTATTCCTGCATGAAATACAGAAAAGTATCGGCATTTATTTTCGTGCGCTGGGCGGCGACAGCGGTTTACAGGTCGAAATTGCCGATGCCACGGCCAACCGTGCACAGCGCAGTATGTTGCAGCGCATTGCCGGCAGCAACACAAAATTACAACTGGCCTGGCGCGACGAACGCTCCCTGAGACTGCCAGCCAGCATTGCCTGGTTTGAACACAGCGAATTGAATATCGACCTGTATTACTGGCTCGCCAGCCTGGCGGCAGTACAGGATATGCTAACAGGCAGCCAGGCAAAACAGGACTGGTTTAAGCTGAACCAGGCGCTGACTCAGGCGGCATTCAATCGCTTCCCCGGCATTAAACCCCGCTATCAACGACTGCTTAAGGCACATTTAAAACAGCGTCCGGATATCAGCAAATTAAAAGCCGAAGATGCCGGGGTTGAAACAGCGATACAGGCGGCGTTGCAAAATCCAGGCAGTAGCGGCACGTTGCCAGCATCAAAATACCCGCCACAAGCGGTACCGTTATGGCTGCATCCCAACCCGCCGATTGCCATAAGCAGCACGACACAGGATGATGAATCCACACCGGCGCAGGGCGGACAGTCGCGTGAACTGGAAGACATGGCGCAGCGCCAGGCAGAAAGAGTAGACGAGCCGGAATCCGATCGTGGGCTGGTTACCGTGCGCATGGAGAACATCTTTACCATGGGCGAGTTCGTCAACGTCGATCGCGGCACGGAAGATGAAGACGACATGGAGCGTGCTGAAAACGTCGCCCGTGAGCTGGATAAACTGTCTGTGTCGCATAACGGCAAAACCTCGAAAAACCGGCTCAAGTTTGACCTTGACCTGCCATCAGCGCATGCCGATGACCTGGTACTGGATGATGGTATCCTGTTACCCGAATGGGACTGGAAAGCCCGGAAACTGCTGCCGCACCGTTGCCGGGTTGTGCAAATGCTCGCGGCTGATGCCGAGCCCTGCCCTCTACCGGCCCACCTGGCTCGAACCGCAAAACGGCTGCGTGACCAGTTCCAGGCTATCGCACCAGCCAGGGTTTGGCAGCGTGCACAGATGGATGGCCAGGAAGTCGATCTTGACGCCTATATTCGATATACCTCTGACCGTGCTGCCGGCCTCCAGGTTACAGCCGAGAACCTGTATCGTGAAATCCACAGTGGAGCCCGCGACCTCGCCTGCCTGTTGCTTGCCGACCTGTCTTTATCCACCGATGCCTATATCAATGACAGCCACCGCATTATTGATGTTATCCGTGACAGCCTTTACCTGTTCGCGGAAAGCCTGCATGCAACCGGCGACCGTTTTTCCATGCTTGGTTTTTCTACGCGCAGGCGTGATCCCATCCGTGTACATCAGATAAAAAGTTTTGATGAAGCCTACAATGCCGGCATCCGCGGCCGCATCGCAGCCATCAAGCCAGGCTATTACACCAGGCTTGGCGCCGCAGTGCGTCATGCCAGCCAGCTACTGATGAAACAAGGTAATGGCCGGCGCCTGCTGCTCATTTTAACCGACGGCAAACCCAATGACCTCGATCAGTATGAAGGGCGGTATGGCATTGAAGATAGCCGGCAGGCTGTTATCGAAGCGCGACAGGCGGGTCTGCAGCCATTCTGCGTCACCATCGATAAAAAAGGCAATGACTACCTGCCGCATATATTCGGCAGCGGCGCTTATGTGGTTATCAGGAATCCGCGGCAGTTGCCGCGGAAACTGCCGCAGCTATATGCGCTGCTAACCAGAAGCTATTAACCCGGCGATAATAGATGTCGCCGGGTTAATAAAATATGTAGGCGCAAATTCATTCGCACGTTGTGGGTAAACATTGGCACCGTTGTGCGAATGAATTCGCACCTGCATAATAAACTGCAAGTTTTGGTAAATTAAAAATAAAATAATGGAGAAAACACATGTTCAAAGCAGGCATTACAGCGTTTTCTGTTCTGTTATTTATTACCGGCTGTACCCACCACCCGGGTACAGGTCTGTGGTTATCACCCGGTGCGAACACAGATGCTATAACAAAGGTCGAAGTTGATTTCGATCGCAACGTCAGAATTTATTCAACAGCATCAGCAGAGCCTGCGTTGCAATGCCGCTGGCGGATCATCGATACGCAAAATTTAAAACTGGATTGCGTGTACCTGATAAATACCGAGTTGAAAGAAAAATACCGGTTAATCGTCACTGGCAATGATACAGCGGAACTGTACAGGGCAAACAGGTTCATTACAAAACTAATCAAACATACAGTTCAGCCGAATGCCAGGTAGACCGGGATAAGTCATTGCCGTTGCCGGCGTATTCAAACGTTGTTAACCGCTGAGACGCGGAGATGCAGAGTTATTTTTGTAGGTTCGAATTTATTCGGACGAACAGTAAGAGTTCTGCGGCATTGTGCGAATGAATTCGCACCTACGTTGAAGCACTCGATGAAAGCGCATATAAGAAAAAATCTCCGCGCCTCTGCGGTGAGGCTTGATAATAACGCCAGCAACGCTACCGCTTATGCTGACCTACGCCTGATTCAAACACGCCATCATTTGTCAGATTAGACCACAACGATTACAATTCACCACTTTTCACCTTACAGGAAACCGGTTTGAATAACTCGTTTGCGCCTCCAGATAATGCAACTTCAGGCAAAACAAGCCAGAAAGCCATCGCTGTCTGGCTACTGTTGTGTTGCGCCGCCATTTTTGCCATGGTCGTGCTCGGCGGTGTAACCCGCCTCACCGGTTCAGGGCTTTCCATGGTGCAATGGGCGCCGATTATGGGTGTCTTGCCGCCGTTAAACCAGGCTGAGTGGCAGCATACCTTTGCCCTTTACCAGCAGTTTCCTGAATTTCAGATCAAGAATTTCTCCATGTCATTGAGTGAATTCAAAGCCATCTTCTGGTTTGAATATGCCCACCGCCTGCTGGGACGTTCCATAGGCATGATTTTCCTACTGCCCTTCCTGTATTTTCTGTATAAACGAAAAATAGACAGAACGCTGACACCTAAACTGATAGCCATGTTTGTGCTTGGCGGCCTGCAGGGGCTAATGGGCTGGTTCATGGTAAAAAGCGGCCTGGTTGACGACCCCCATGTCAGCCAGTACCGTCTCACGGCGCATCTTGGACTGGCGGTGATTATTTATGCCTATATATTCTGGGTGGCACTCGACTTGCTGTATCCCGCGATTGACGAGACCGCTAAAACTGCAAACAAAAAACTGGCGCGCCTGTCGTTAAGTATTACCGGCATTATTTTCATTACTATTCTTAGCGGTGGTTTTGTTGCCGGCACTCATGCCGGTTTTGCCTTCAATACCTTTCCATTAATGAACGGGCAGCTGATTCCCGTTGGATTGTTCGAGCTTACGCCGCTGTGGAAAAACTTTTTTGAAAACATCGTGACCGTACAGTTTGATCACCGCGTGATGGCAACTTCGCTGTTGCTGATTATTCCTGCTTTCTGGTGGATGGTCGGCAGAACGCAACAGGAAGCCCATATTCACAACGGCCGTCACCTGATGCTGGCAGCACTGGCCTTGCAGTTGACGCTTGGCATTACAACACTGTTACTGGTGGTGCCGGTAAGTATTGCTGCCGCTCATCAGGCGGGTGCTGTTATTTTGCTTACAACCTCGCTGTTTGTCAGCCACCAGCTTCGTGGCCGTACCAATGTCTATAAATAATCCAAAAGCTTAAGACCGCGAAGAACGCAAATACACGCAAATATATAAATTTAAATCCACAGATAAACGCAGATAAACACAGATAATAACGTTTGCAGGCTTTTAATATCCGTGTTCATCTGCGTTTATCTGTGGATAATTTATTTTATTGCTTTAATAATTTGCGTTCATTTGCGTTAATTTGCGGAAGAATCTAGGAGTTTTTGCTTTAACCACAACAGGTATTCAGGGTCGTTTTTTCTCGATAAAATATAAAATCCGTGTGTCCTTCATTTCATCCGTATTGATGGCTTACCTTAAAAAGAATAACCGATACGCCTGTTCGTGAGTGACGGTCACATGGACGCGACCGTCAAGCCTGCATGGGGATTTATTCACGGCGTCTCACAGACAGGCATATTGGCTATGCAACACTTGCCATAATAATCCAACCATAGTATTACAAATTCACCTGCCTTAATCTTAATGCATTGCTAATCACCGATACCGAACTGAAACTCATGGCCGCGGCTGCAATAATGGGAGACAGCAGTAAACCGGTCAGCGGGTACAGCACACCCGCCGCTATCGGTACACCAAGTGAATTGTAGATAAAGGCAAAAAACAGGTTCTGCCTTATATTTCTCATTACCGCCTGGCTGAGACGAAGAGCCCGGACAATGCCACCCAGGTCCCCTTTTAGCAACGTGACACCCGCACTTTCCATGGCAATATCCGTACCTGTGCCCATGGCAATACCCACATGCGCCTGCGCCAGTGCCGGCGCATCATTGATACCATCACCCGCCATGGCGACTATGCTGCCTTCCGCCTGCAGCCGCTTAATGATACTGGCTTTCTGATCGGGCAACACTTCGGCTTCATACCGCTCTATGTTCAGTTGTGAGGCGACAGCCTGCGCCGTGGTCAGGCTGTCCCCGGTTAACATAACAATTTTCACGCCCGCCTGCTGCAGCTCGGCTATGGCTGCCAGCGCTGTAGACTTGACAGGGTCAGCAACACCGATTAATCCTGCGACACGGCCATCAACGGCGAGCAACATCACTGTCTGTGCCTGGGCGCGTAATTTGTCGGCCTGCGCAGACAGCTTGCCCACTTCGATACTGAGACTTTGCATCAACCTGATATTCCCCAGTGCTGTCGCAACACCATCAACAACCCCCGTGACTCCTTTTCCGGTCACAGATGCAAAGTCCTGCGCATTAGCGAAAGGAACGCCTTTTTCCTTGCAAGCCTGCACAATGGCCTCAGCCAGTGGATGTTCGCTGGCACGTTCCAGGCTTCCCGCCACCCGCAATATTTCCATCTCTTCATATCCAGGTGCTGCGAATACCGATACCAGCTTTGGTTTGCCTTCGGTCAGCGTACCGGTTTTATCAACGACAAGCACATTGACTTTTTCCATGGTTTCCAGCGCTTCCGCGTTTTTGATCAGCACGCCCATGGTTGCGCCTTTACCCGTACCCACCATGATCGACATCGGCGTCGCCAGGCCAAGTGCACAGGGACAGGCAATGATCAACACCGCCACGGCATTAACGATGGCGTGTGCAAGGCGTGGCTCCGGTCCCAGCACTCCCCAGACGATCAAGGTAGTCACCGCAACCAGTATCACGGCGGGAACAAAATAAGAGGCAACGATATCAGCCAGCTTCTGAATTGGCGCGCGTGTGCGCTGTGCTTCGCTGACCATGCCAACTATCTGCGACAGCAGCGTATCGGCGCCGACTTTCTCGGCACGCATTAACAGGCTGCCATTGCCATTAACAGTAGCGCCGATTACCACATCATGCCGGGTCTTTACCACTGGAACCGGCTCACCCGTTACCATCGACTCGTCAACTGAACTACCGCCGTCAATAATACTGCCATCAACCGGTATTTTTTCACCGGGCCTGATACGCAATACATCACCCACTTTAACCTGCTGCAACGGGATGTCTTCTTCATTGCCATCATCGCGAACAATGCGAGCCGTGTTTGGCGCCAGTCCCAGCAGCAGCTTTATCGCGGCATTGGTCTGGCTGCGCGCACGCAGCTCCAGCACTTGGCCCAGCAGCACCAGGGTGGTAATCATGGCCGCCGCTTCAAAATACACATCAACCAGCCCTCCCTGCATCTGCATTCTTTCCGGAAAGATTGCAGGAAAAAATAAAGCAATGCAGCTATAGATCCACGCCACGGACACGCCCAGGCCAATTAAGGTAAACATGTTCAACTGCCAGTTTTTTACGGATACAGCAGCACGTACATAAAATGGCCAGCCGGCCCAGACAACGACCGGCGTAGCCAGGGCAAATTCGATCCATTGAATCGCAGACATGGACAACCCGGCCGGCAGCAATGAAGGCATTAAATCAGCGGTCATTGCCAGCATAAAAACCGGTAAAGAAAGCACAGCGCTGATCCAGAAACGCCGGCTCATATCAACCAGCTCCTCGTTTTTCGCTTCCGTGGTTACGGTTTTCGCTTCCAGCGCCATACCGCACTTCGGGCAACTGCCCGGCTGCTGCTGTACGATTTCCGGGTGCATCGGGCAGGTGTATTCCACCCTGGTTTGTGTTACCGACAAGGCTTTCGACTCCAGCGCCATGCCGCATTTCGGACAGGAACCGGGACTCTTCTGCTCGACTTCGGAGTGCATCGGGCAGGTATATATAGCCGGAACCAGGCTGCAGCTGTCATCCGTACAGGATGGATCGTGCGATTCAGCAACGTTTAGATATTTTTCTGGCGAAGCCCTGAATTTATCCTCGCAGCCCTGGCAGCAAAAATAATAATCCTGGTGATTATGCTGCGCATGAAACTTGCTGTCTGCGGAAACCTTCATACCGCAAACCGGGTCCTTAAATGCGGCAGAGGTATCCATATGTTTACCTTGATGAATCATCACACAGCTCCCTATTTATCGTTTACATGAAACCTGTATCTTATTATTTGATATTAAACTGCTATATCAGTTCCAAAGCCAGTAAGTTATGCTCATTACTCTAATTCATTTCATTTCACCAGGGACCGGTAGGGCGCAATAACCAACGGGCATTGCGCCAGTTGTAACAGCCAACAGGTTGTGATCATACGGTGCAATGCCCGTTGGTTATTGCACCCTACCTGAGTAAACTGCGGTTTGAGGCAACTAACTAACAATATCAACATGAACAAACCCGCTATCGAACTTAGGCGCGCGATTGGTCTGCCATTATTACTGTTCTATGGCCTGGGCAATATTCTCGGTGCCGGCATTTATGTGCTGATCGGCAAGGTAAGCGCTGCAGCAGCGATGTATACCCCTGCCGCATTCCTGGTCGCCTCGATAGTTGCCGGTTTCAGCGCCCTGGCCTATTGCGAGATGTCTGCACGATACCCTTTATCTGCAGGTGAAGCGGTTTATATTGAAGAAGGTTTTCATATAACCGCTTTATCACGCCTCACGGGTTTGCTTGTTGCCTTTGCCGGCATGATTACAGCAGCTACGCTTTGCCGCGGCTTTTACGGCTATTTTTACAGCTTCATACAGGCGCCGGAGTTGCTGGTAATTGCGGTCATTACTTTATTTATGGGATTGCTGATGATATGGGGCATATCGCAGTCAGTTGGCATTGCTGCGCTGCTGACCGTGATTGAAATTTCCGGACTGCTACTGATAATCTGGGCCGGCAAAAGTGTCCTCGGTGATTTGCCAGCTCATGTCGACATGCTGTTGCCACCTCTACGGCTGTCTGCCTGGAATGGTATTTTGCTCGGCGCCTTTCTCGCGTTCTTCGCCTTCATCGGTTTTGAAGACATGGTCAATATCGCCGAGGAAGTGAAAAACCCTCGGCACACGCTGCCTGCCGGAATTCTGCTCTCACTTCTGACCGCAGCCCTGTTCTACACATTAATCGCGTTGATTGCCGTTCAGGCGCTTGATCAGAATACCCTGGCTGCAAGCAGGGCGCCACTTGCTGACCTGCTCGCGGCGACATCAACTGTCAACCCGAAAATCATCAGCGGCATTAGCATGTTTGCCATTATCAATGGCGCGCTCATTCAAATGATCATGGCATCGCGTATATTTTACGGCATGGCAAAAAAAGGCTGGCTATGGCAAGGGTTGGCAACAGTCAGCAATAAAACGCAGACCCCCGTGAATGCAAGCTGGCTGGTTATCCTGATTATCCTGGGCCTTGCCTTATGGCTGCCGCTGGAAACGCTTGCCAGGAGCACCAGCTACCTGGTGCTTGCTGTTTTCGCGCTGGTGAATGCTGCGCTTATTTCCGTAAAACGTAAACAGGGGCCTGTCGACGGAATTCTGAATATTCCGATATGGGTGCCGGTTGCAGGGTTTATCAGCTGTATCAGTTTAATACTGTTTGAGCTGTTCATGGGATAAAAATATGTGTCCGCCCATCAGGTTATGCAATAGTTGAAAAATATGAGCGTATTGATAAATAAATAATGGGATCTCGCAAAGACACAAAGAAAACCGCTTTCATTCAAAACTGAATTAAAAATAGAGAAATCGCTGTTAACTTAAGCTGCTATCGGTATTGTCAGGCGCTTTGAAAATAAAACTGTTTTTTTTCAGCGAACAATGCGCCTTTGCGTGAATGATTAACAGTGATATTAATGATCTCCTGCCAAAATAATTTAAAACGAAACCGCAACTGCAAGTTCCAGTCCAAATGTCCTTGCTTCATCAATCTGCAATTGATCTGAGGTTACGCTAAATGTCAGCCACTGATTGCGGTAATCGAATTTCAGCGCCTGCGCAGTGATATTGTAAAAAACGTTTATGTGTTCATTGTCATTTTTATCGAATCCTGCACCGATAGAATAAAACTGCTTGATTTCAAAATCCTGGAACTCAAACAGCATCGAATAATCATCCCAGTGGCGGGCGGTAGAGAAATGTATTTTCCTGGGCAGTGTCTGTGTATAGTCCTGGTTTGTTTCTATTCCTGAAATTGCCGGGTCAAAAATCAGGAAGCCATTTTCATCATAGTTTTTCGTGTCGGTATTTCCCACGGCAATCGTTCTGGGTGCATCTTTCCAGTATATCCTGGCAAGCAGGTCTTTAACGTCGAGATTAAAATCCCAGTTCTGCAAATGCCAGTCGATATTGAAGTCGAGAGTAAAACCATTGCCATCGGGCGCGGCGACTTCCCTGTCGAATAGCCTGTCTTCGGAATAGTAGTAATCGACATCAAAATTCAGGTCATAATCATTATCAGCCACAACAGTGGCATTCCCGGCCAGCCATCCTGACGTCAGATCCTTAGCTCTTAAATACGAAGCTTTGATAGCAAAACTTGCATTATGTACGGTCTGTGTAAAGCCCAGGCTAAGTCCGTTTGCGATTAGCATATTTGCGCTTAGATATATATCCAGTTGCTGGCCGGATATGAGGTCCTGGTGATTTTCAACGCTGTACTTTAAATAAGCAGTATCCGGCGTGAATTCATAGTAGTAGTCATAGCGGCGCAGTACACCCAGTGACCATTGTTGCCATGCAACACCGAATTCTATACGGTCGGTAGAAAACGCTACCTCGCCAGGATGCAGTGTTGCGTCCCATTTATCGTTCACAACCGCCTTAACGGCCATCGGCTCACTGTAGGAAAAACTCTCCAGCGAAACATAGCCAGCAAAGTCATCCGCATTGACTACTACTGGCACGCACGCTATCGGTAATACGAGTAATTTCGCTTTAGTGAAGATCATAGGTGGAAGAAATTATCCCGTGAAAATAAAGAAGGCGGTATTGTTACATACCGCCTTCCAGTTGCGTCAGATCAGATACTGATCAGAATATTTCAATGGTTCCATCATTATATTTAACCTTCAGATAACCGCTGTCGGTTTCGGTGACATCGCCATATTTGTTACCGTTATATGTCAGTTCACCTCCAGCGAAGAGAGAACCACCACTCGCTGCAAGATTCGAAACTTTAAACATCACACCATCCTGGTTAGTAATCGTTAAATCACCGTCCACGGTGATATCATCAGCATTAAGGTTGCTGCCATTGGCAGATACTTCTAATTTGCGATTACCATAAGAGATAGTCAAAGTGCCAGTCCCTGCTTCAAAACCGGTACGGTCAGCAGTGATATTGATGGTCGCCAACGGCAAACCGGTCAGCTGTGCGGTAAAGGTCAGACCGATGTCTACATCAATCCAGTTGCTTGGACTATCTACAACAAAATCAACATCAACAAGAGTACCATCACCACTGCCAGCCTGCGAGAAGTCTAATCCATAGTAAGAAGCA
>JAJDNP010000073.1 GCA_022340645.1 Gammaproteobacteria bacterium
CAGTGAAAATATTTTTTCGGAGCGTAATACTTCTTCAAAATTTTCTACATAACGTTTGGCAATATAACCATCGAAATCGGCTTTCAGTTTTGTGTATACAAGGTCTTGTTTGGCGCTGTTCAGATTGGCTTGAGCGGTATGATATTGCGCGCGGATATTGTCATGCTCGACTCTTGAGATGGCGTCCTTTTCAACCAGCTCCTTTGCACGATCATAATTTGCTTTGGCGGTTTTATAGCTGGCTTCGCGATCTTTCAGTGTTATCTCGAAATCAGTCGGATCCAGCTCCGCCAGTAACTGGCCTTTTTTAACCTGGTCGCCTTCTTTGACGTATATCTTCTGTATCCTGCCGCTTACTCGAAATGAGATATCAGCCTTTTGTATGGCATCAACCTCGGCGGGAAATGTACGTACATCACCATTTGAGCTGCCGCCGACCACGATAGTTTTAACCGGGCGTGATGTTGCAACATATGCTTCCTGTTGTTCTTCACAGGCGCCGAGCAAAGCCGCTGATGCCAGAAGCAGTGTTGCGAATGCCAGTTTTCCTATATCCATGCTATTACCCCGATTTAGCCCAGCTTGATCTGGATAGTACCTATATGAGATTTATTGTAACAATTTGTAGTCAGCTAGTGTTTGATTCTGCTTTGCGCAAAATCAGATAGCCAACAGCGCCTGCAGCGAATGAAGCAAGCAATACCGCAAGCTTGTCCGCCTGATGATAAAGTTCATCATCAGTGAAAGCAAGCGAGTCAACAAACAGGCTCATGGTAAAACCGATACCGGTCAATACAGAAACACCATAGAGTTGTAGCCATGAGCTTCTATCAGGAAGCTTTGTCAGCCCCAGCCTGATCATCAGCCAGCTAAAGCCGAATACACCGACCTGTTTTCCCAGGAATAGCCCGGCCATGATGCCAAGCGGCACGCCGGTGGTCATCTGTTCGAGAGAGACATTTCGCAGATCCACACCAGCATTAACAAACGCAAACATGGGCAGGATAAAAAAGGCGACCCAGTAATGCAGGTCATGTTCCATCTCTTTTGACATCGAGTATTCGTTGCCGCTTTTATCTTTGCTGCTGAGCGGAATGGTAAAGGCAAGTGCAACTCCGGCCAGCGTAGCGTGAACGCCAGACTTCAAGACACTGACCCAGAGTACAACACCGACGATAATATAAGCCGCCTTCCTGGTTACACCGAGACGGTTCATGATAATCAATATGGATAATGCTATTGCTGCGATGGTGATTGACAGCGTTGACAGCTCAACGGTATAGAACAGGGCGATAATGACGATGGCGCCGAGGTCGTCAATGATCGCCAGCGCCATAAGAAATACCTTGAGTGATATTGGCACGCGCTTACCCAGCAGTGCCAGTATGCCGAGCGCGAATGCAATATCCGTCGCTGTAGGAATCGCCCAGCCACGCATTGCCGTCTCGTTGCCTATATTTATGTAGATATAGAAACAGGCAGGTATGATCATGCCGCCAACAGCGGCTATCCCGGGCAGGGCAACCTGGCTCGGTGTGGAGAGTTGGCCCTCAATGAATTCGCGTTTGACTTCGAGGCCAATCAATAAAAAGAATATTGCCATTAAACCATCATTGATCCATAGCAATAAAGGTTTGGCAATGTGTAAATCGGCGAAGCGGATCTCGACGGGTGTTCTCAGGAAGGCCGCATAGTAGTCGCTGAACATCGAGTTTTTTAATATCAGCGCAAGAACAGTGACTATAATCAGCAGAATGCCGGAAGAAGACTCTTTTTTAATAAACTCATCTATAAAGTTCACGGCTGAATTTCCTCGGCAGCCAGGCTAGTGAATGTTATTATCTGCTTTTTGCACGGCATCGGACTGATTCACCGGCTGAATTAATACCCAGGGTTTGACGACGTTTGCCCAGAACCTGGTGTTTTCCTGGTGCCATTGTTTTGCCTGTAGATCTGACACCCTGGCGACTTCACCCGAAGTTAACCATTGACTGACTTCGTCCTTGTTGTCCAGCGAGAAAGCAAGTGCAACATCGAGTAAATTGACATTGCGGCTGACATAAATTAACCAGCCACCAGCAAAAAATCGCTGCAGTTCAAGCCAGTCAATCTGGGAGGTTTCATTGTTGATATTGGCGCGTAATACAGCAATATCGGTTTTTTGCGTATCATCAGTTGTCATTGATGCAATACCTGATGTCCATTGCACTTATATTTAGAAATAATATCGATCTACCAACCCGTGATAATCAACGCCTTACGTGAGGATCTCGGCTGCTATAAGCATATCATCCAGGTGTACTTTTTTCTCCAGATTACTGCGGTCAAATAAAAACCGGCAGCCGATTTGGTCGTATGCCGGTTTCAAATGGATCTGGTAATTTCCCGGGGTTATTGCTTCATGTTGGCGATTGCGGCAGCCAGTTCGTCCTGACCCTGTTGTGCTTTAAACTGCTGCCATAATGCCCGGTCATTTTGCATGCTGGTTTTAAGTGCGGTCTCGGTAGCTGCGGTGGTTGCAGCAGGATCCATGCCAAGCAGGACGTACAATGCGCCATTTGGACTGGTGCGTGTTTTAAATATTTTAGTGCCGACAAGGGTCTCGTCCGTGATTTGTTTTGTGACCGAGGTGTTTACCTTGTCAACAGTTTCAGTGTCAGCAGCCCCTGTTGTTTCAGCGTACTGTTTCACCAAATTCTGTACATGCACCTTCATTTGCTGAGCCAGCTGCACCCGCGCATCTGTTGCCGCCATATTTTTCATAAAACTGTGACCTGCCGCTGATTTTTCAGCAATACCGATAGCAGATACGCCGATACCTTCAACCGGTTCATCACAAATCCACCCAGGTGCAGGAGCTGATGGCGCGTCAGGAAAAACACATTCAGCTGCAGCTTCTTTGACTTCATCGGAACCACATGAAGATAACAATAAAACCGTGGCAGCTACGCCCGCAAGCGTATTGAGTATCTTGATTCCGGTATTAATTTTCATTGCATAATCTCCTGTTCAAAAGCGTATAAATTTAGGTGGTACTGGGCTCGTCGTATATAAGCAAGTTACATTACGAATTATAATTTTAAACAGCCCCGTTTTGCTCGCATTTGTTGTACCTGTTAGCCGAGCGCATTAGCTATTTTGACTCAATTTCTACCAGGTAGTTAATAATTTTTATTAAATTGTCATATGAACCGGCCATCGAGCCGCTGGTCAGGTATTTACCGTTTACAGCAACTGCCGGCACGCCTTCAATTTTGTATCCCTGCTGTTTCTTCTTGGCTTTTCGCACCATGCCATCAACACTGAAAGAATTAAATTCATTAATAAACTGGTCTCTGTTGACGCCTTTTTTTTCCAGAAAATCAGCCATTGCTTGCATTGTATTCAGGTGCTGCTTGTATTTATGGATCGCTTCGAATATTTTTTCATGGACATCCTCAATGACACCCATATTGCTCAATGCATAATATGCGCGCGCCTGTACTTCCCAGTCAGGGCGAAATATTGCGGGAACACGTACAAATTCCACGTTGGCCGCCTTGTCTTTATTCCATGCTTTTATGAATGGCTCGAAGTGATAACAGTGTGGACAGCCATACCAGAAAAACTCCAGTACTTCTATTTTATCGCCAGTACTGGTTGGCTGCTGCTCATGCAGCTTTTTATAATGCGTGCCTTCACTATAATCTGCGGCGTATAGAAAAGCTGAATTAACAAACAATAATAAAAATACCAGTAATTTTTTCATACTATATCTATCTCTCTTACAGAAGTTATTTATCGTTATTGTTTCAAGGAATGACAGTATCGATAACAATATTTAACGTTGTTTGTCTTGATTTGTCTTCAACGGTTAGACTGCCTATATAGTCGCCGCTTTGCGCAATTGCTGTGCCTGTTTTAGTCAGTCTTGCTGATACTTCAAGTTTGTCAAAAGCACTGAGGTTCATGCCCTGTACCATTGCCATGCTGTCATCCAGAGTAACCGTTGCCGGGATGGCAGACAGGGTCATACGTTGCACAGCTAAGGGCATACGCGGCCCCTGTTTGGCTTTAGCATAAACAAAAACGGCGTCATTCGCATTAAATTTCTTACGCACTTCCTCGCTTACATCAACATTAACGGTTAATGTGGTTGATGATGTTGCAGTGCTTGATGATGCGGCATTGACTTTAACTGGTTGAGATTCGGCCCTGGCCAGGGTTTTTACATCAATAAGTTCGTTCAGTTCAGGGACTTCCTCGCCTGCGGCGATTAAGTTCTCACGTGATTTGGCAACCATTGCTACCACTGTCTGTTTTACCGTTTGATCATCAACACCGGCTAACTTGGGTAGCAAAGCGGTTAGATGGTCTATCGCCTGACGGTAGTTTTTGTATTGATACTCAGCCACGCCAGCAAACCATAAGGCATTGACATTGTCTGGCTGAATTGCATAAGCTTTTAATGCCAGCTTTCTGGCTTCGGGGGTGAAAGATCGATTGTTGTTTAACGCCATCACCTCAACGGCTTCCAGCATCAACTGCGCGTTATTGGGGTCTTTTTCCAGGGCCGCATCATATGCTTTTTTGGCCAGTTCATATCTGCCGAGGTACTTGTTTGAACGGGCCAGCATGGTCCATTCCTGCAGCGTTCCGCCGTTTTGTTCTATTCTCTGTTCAAGATGGCTTACCATTTCTTCAACCGAAGGCTGCTTCGATGTTGACTGTGATTGCCTGTTCTGAGACTGGGCCTGCGAAGCTACAAAGTTTTCATCGCTGGCCGAGTGCATACCGAGTTCAAGATAAAGCAGCATTGCCAGCATGGGGACGAAAACAGATACCGTTATCGCGATAGCCGGGTGCCGTTTTCCCTGGCTGGAATAGTGTAAAGCAGCTGTCTCCTGATTTTCCTCCGGGATATCGGTGAGCAGCTCTCTGTCAAGTTCTTCACGAGCAACCTTATAAAAAACCTGATCGATACGCCCTTCATTCAAATCAAGATCCAGTTCCTTAACTTTTTCATCATACAATTTCAGGTTGCTTTCTTTATATGCAATCGACGATGCACGGCGAACTTTTAATAATGGCAGTACCAGAATACCTATAGCCAATAGCAACATAACAACCATCAACACCCAGAACGTAATATTCATAACTATTTCTTATCCTGCTCTGTGTGTAAATTTTTAATGCGTTCGATTTCTTCAGCACTCAAACTGGCCGGCTGTTCCGCTGATGCCTGCGCTTTCATGAGGCGAGCCACGAAAAACACGCCGAAGATAAATATGATGACCGGCGCAGTCCATAACAACCAGGTTAAGGGTTTAAATGGCGGGCGATACAAAACATAATCACCATAGCGTTGCACCATAAAATCAACAATTTCCTTTTCTGATTTTCCTTCTGACAGCATGGTATAAATTTCAAGGCGCAGATCTTTCGCCAGGTCAGCGTTTGATTCGGCAATATTCTGGTTCTGGCAAACCAGGCAGCGGAGTTCTTCGCTGAGCTTGTGAAACACTTTCTCTGTTTCTTCTGAGTCAAATTTAAAGGTTTCTATGGGTGCGGCTTCAGACTTTATGGTAAAAGTTAAAGCGCAGAGCAGGAGTAAAATTAAAACTGGTTTATTCATTGAATCGGAGACTTATCAAGTGAGTTCATTACTGATATTAAATTATCGTAGTTGTCTGGATCCGACAGTGGTCCTATAACCTTATGTCGTATTATGCCCTGGCGATCAACTAAAAAGGTTTCCGGGGCGCCATAAACACCCCAGTCGATAGCGACGCGGCCATTATGATCAAACGCGACACGCTCATATGGATTGCCCAGTCGCGCCAGCCAGGCTTTTGCATCATCCGCCTCATCTTTATAGTTAAAACCGATTATGCGGACACCCTTACGGCCTAACTGTTTGACGACTTCGTGCTCCTGCCTGCAGGCAAAACACCAGCTTGCCCAGACATTAACCAGTGTTATGTGGCCAATTAAATCCTGCCTCGAAAAACTTCCCTGTTTAAGCAGTAACGGCAGCTCAAACTCGGGCGCGGGTTTATCAATTAATGGTGAAGGCACCAGTCGCGGGTTTAACGTCAGGCCAATAGCCAGCAGCGCAACCAGTGTTACGAACACAATGAGCGGCATAAAGCGACGTATAGTAGACGGTTGTTTATTTTCCATAGGGATCTTTAAAAATCTGGAATTTAATTAGTTGTCAGGCTCTGGAAACAGATAGTTTTTCAGTTAATTTTTGCCTGACTGTTTGACGGTAACGGCGATCGCTTATGGCCAGCACGCCGCCGATAGCCATAAATATGCAACCGAGCCAGATCCAGCGGATCATGGGTTTGTAATATACCCGCATGCTCCAGGCGCCGTTATCGAGCTCTTCACCCAAAGCAGCGTACAAATCACGGAACAGGGATTTATCGATTGATGCATCCGTCATCGGATTGCCTTTGCCGCTATATACCCTTTTTTGCGGGAACAGCTCACCTGTTTTTTCATTACCCGACCAGATTTCAATGACTGCTTCATCGGCAAGGTAATTTTCACCCTTTACTTTCCTTGTGCCCTGAAAATGAAAATCATAATCGGCGATTTGATAACTGCTTCCCGGCGCCACGCGTAAATCTTTTTCTACGCTATAGCTCATGGTTATCGTTACACCGACAATAAAGATGGCAACACCTAAATGTGCGATGACCATGCCGGCATAAGATGGTGACAGGCGCAGCTTGTGTGAAAGGCGTGAAAACAGGTCCTTAAGCGTGGTTAATGCGATCCACAGCGCCGCGGCCAGGCCCAGGCCGGTACCCAGGTTTAGTTCGTCTTCTATTAAAAACGGCAGTAGTAAACCTGTAACCAGGGATACAATAAATATTGTTGTCATTACCCTGGATATTCTTGCCCAGTTATCACCTTTCCAGCGTATGGCCGGCCCGATACCCAGCAGTAATGCCAGCGGGATTGCCACCAGAGAAAACATGGTATCAAAATACGGCCGGCCAACCGAGATTTTTCCAATGCCGAAAGCATCAACCACCAGCGGATAAAGGGTGCCAACTAAAACCGCGGCTGCGGCGGTTAGCAAAATAATATTATTCAGTAACAGGGCCGATTCACGCGAGAACCACTGAAAACGGCCATAACTGACTACCTTGCCTGAACGCCATGCATACAATGCCAGCGAACCGCCGACAACCACGGCCAGGAACGCGAGAATGAACACGCCGCGTGCCGGATCGGTGGCAAACGCGTGCACAGAGACCAGTACGCCTGAACGTACAATAAAGGTTCCTAGCAGGCTCAGTGAAAAAGCCAGGATGGCTAATAACACGGTCCAGCTTTTGAATACGCCGCGTTTTTCCGTGCTGGCCAGCGAATGAATTAATGCCGTACCAACCAGCCAGGGCATAAATGAAGCATTCTCCACCGGGTCCCAGAACCACCAGCCGCCCCAGCCCAGTTCGTTATACGCCCACCAGCTGCCCAGGGCGATGCCTATGGTCAGAAAACACCAGGCAACCGTGGTCCAGGGCCGTGACCAGCGAGCCCATGTTGCATCCAGCTTGCCGCCAAGTAATGCCGCCACGGCAAATGCAAAGGCCACTGAAAAACCGACGTAGCCCATATACAGCATAGGGGGATGTATCGCCAGGCCGGGGTCCTGTAACAGCGGGTTTAATTCATTACCATCAAGCGGCGCCGGAAAAATGCGTTCAAAAGGATTTGAGGTAAACAGCATAAACGCCAGGAAACCGGTGCTGATCATGGCCATTACAGCCAGTACTCGCGCCATCAAAATTTCAGGCAGGTGGCGACTGAAGGCCGCGACTGATACCGTCCAGATAGAAAGTATCAGGACCCACAATAATAAAGAGCCTTCATGCGAACCCCAAACACCGGAAATACGATACATTAATGGCTGTACCAGGTTTGAATGCTCCGATACATATAAAACAGAAAAATCATGCACAATGAAGGCATGTGTCAGTGCCGCGTATGCTAAACCGATGAATAATAACTGGGCTAACGCGGCGGGACGCGCCACGGCAATCAAACTGGCCTCGTTTCTTGCTGCACCGATAAGCGGCACTACGCTTTGCACAATAGAAATAGCAAAAGCAATGATTAAGGCAAAATGTCCAAGTTCAGGTATCATGATTACTCTCTGCTATGTCTTACTGTATACGTTAGCCGGTTAGATTTTTCCAGAGGCCCTTTCTTTAGCTGTTTGCTCTGCAGCTTTCAGGGCGTCTGCGACTTCTGGCGGCATATAGTTTTCATCGTGTTTTGCCAGTACTTCATCGGCAACAAACATGCCGTTTGGCTGTAGCGAACCCATGGCAACGATGCCCTGACCTTCGCGGAACAGATCGGGCAGAATACCGGTGTATTGAACCGTCATGGTTTCTGCATTGTCAGTCAGGTCGAACTGTACTTTCAGGCTGCCAGCTTCACGCGATACACTGCCATTAACGACCAGTCCGCCAACGCGAAACGAATGTGATTGTGGTGCTTCGCCCGCTTTTATCTGGGTAGGTGTGTAAAAGTACAACAGGTTTTCCTGAAACGCTGTCAACCCTAACACAGTTGCAAGGCCTACTCCGAATACCACTGCAATAATTAATACTTTTCTACGACTTCGTTTATTCATGCCTGTTTCTTTACCACTTCATAAAAATTAACTGTTTCTAACTTTGGTGACGGCGTTTTGCCTGGCCTATATTTTCACGTCGAATCGTACGTTTAATATGGGAGATCACTTTTTTACGCTGCATCATGGGGGAAATAATGTTAGCAACAATAACCAGGATAAACAGTCCGTAAGATGTCCACACATAAAATGCATAGCCACCCATATTAAAAAATTCTGACCAGTTCATACAGTACCTTTCTTTCTGTGCCTTTGTTATTTTAAAGCTGTTCTATCAATTCTCTTACCCAGCGGCGGTTTCGATCGCGATATAAAGCTTCGTTTCGTGCCCTGATCAATACAATTGCTGCATAAAATAACTTAAATGCTACGGCCATCAGTAACAGTGGAATTAACATGTCTACGTGTATCGATGGTTTATCAAATTTTGTTACTGTTGCACCCTGGTGCAGTGTATTCCACCATTCAACAGAATAATGAATAATTGGAATGTTTACCACGCCAACAATAGCCAGCAAGCCACTGGCTTTATCTGCACTGCGCTGATCTTCAATTGCCGATTGCAGCGCCATATAACCCAGATACAGGAATAATAAAATCAGCTCAGAGGTTAACCGCGCATCCCATACCCAGTAGGCGCCCCACATGGGTTTACCCCATAATGAGCCTGTTACCAGGGCGAGAAAAGCAAATGATGCGCCAATGGGGGCACTGGCGGCGGCAACCATGTCAGCCAGCCTGATTTGCCAGATGATGCCTATGCCAGCTGACGCTGCCATTACCATGTAGACAAACAGCGACATCCAGGCTGCTGGCACATGAATAAAAATAATGCGGTAACTCTCACCCTGCTGATAATCCGTTGGCGCCACGAACAGTCCCAGGTATAAACCGTACAGTCCAATTAATAGCGCACCGACAGTAAACCACTTAATTAACGGTACTGACATAGTGTAAAAATGCTTGGGGGAAGAAAATCGTTGTATCCAGTGCCACATAATATAATTCTGTCTAAGTTATAGCCTATTTATCTTCAATATCAATAGCCTGGCGTTTATCTTGATGCCGTAATGCGCAGTGCAACCGAGGTTGCTAATGGTGCCAGCGAGACGGACAAGGCCAGCACAGCGCCCAAAAACAACAACTGGCCGCTAACTGGCAAGCCAGCCATCGCAACATCAACCGCATTTGCACCAAAAATAAGTATCGGAATATATAACGGCAGAATTATTAATGACAACAAAACACCGCCGCGGTTCACTGCTACCGTCAAAGAAACACCAATTGCACCGATAAGGCTTAATACAGGCGTACCGAGCAGCAGGCTGTAAATCAGCACGATGACTGCCTCCATCGGCAACGACATGAAAAGCCCCAGTAACGGCGCGATAATCACCAAAGGCAGACCGGTCAATAACCAGTGAGCCGTCACCTTGGCTAAAACCAGTATCACCAGCGGGTTCGGGCTTAACATTAACTGATCCAGGGAACCGTCTTCATAATCCTGCTTAAACAGGCGGTCCAGCGATAATAAAACTGCCAGTAATGCCGATACCCAGATTACTCCGGGAGCCATGGTCTGTAACGTTTCAGGGGTAGGTGTTACCGCCAGGGGAAACAAAGTTACCACTAAAACGAAGAATATTAAAGGGTTGGCCAGCTCATGACGGTTACGCAATGCCAGCCGTAGGTCGCGAAATAACAAATAGTAATAAGCTTTTAGCATCGGCGGTAGTACTTTTTACTCCTGGTAGTTGCTGTGGCCAAGATGTACCGAGCGCATCTCGCAGTCAAGCTGCATACCATGATGCGTGGTAAAAATTACACTGCCGCCGGCCTGGCGATGATCCAGTATCATGGACTCCATTAAATCAACGCCCTGCACATCCAGCGCAGTCAAGGGCTCATCCAGTATCCATAATTTTGCCTGTGCCAGTTCGAGAAAAGCCAGTAATATCCGGCGGCGCTGCCCGGATGACAGGGCTTTGCCCTGTACATCTTCATAGCTTGCCAGACCAACATTCTCTAATGCGGTTTCAATTATCGAATTAGCCAGTGCAAGTGAGCGAGTATCCAGCAGCGAGCGGACATTTTCCAGAACCGTTAAATCAGCTTTTATACAAGGCAGATGGCCGATATAAACCATATTTTCATAATAGCTTTCCCGGTTCGATTTAATTGATTCGCCCTGCCACATGACCTGGCCGGCTTCGGGCTGGCGTAAGCCGCAGATAATACGCAGCAGACTGGTTTTGCCGCTGCCGTTGTGGCCTTCAATCTGCATGACTTCTGCGTCAGACACAGAAAAACTTAGACCGCTAAACAACAGGCGATCATCGCGTACGCATTCTAATGACTGGGCTTCCAACATAGTGCATCAATCATAGTCATTCTGTCTCTATTAATCTGTAATTTTAGTAAATAACTAATTAATAAAAAAGGATGGCCGGGACCATCCTTTTTCATTGATGTGGCAACACCAGGGAGGTGTTTATTTAAGACTGGCAATATAATTTGCTACCGCTGTCATGTCATTATCAGACAGCTTTTTAACGATGGAGCGCATCAGCATCTTGTTATCGTTGCTACGGCTGCCGTCTTTAAATGCTTTCAGTTGTGCCAGGATGTAATCAACATGCTGCCCGCCTAACTGCGGATAGCCAATACCTGCTACACCACCACCTGCAGGTCCATGGCATGCCTGGCAGGCGGGAACGCCAGTCTGCAGGTTGCCGCCCTTGTATATTTCACGGCCTGCAGCAATTTTGCTTGCATCGAATGTTGCAGCCTGGGCCACGCTTTGTGCCTGAAAGTAGGCGCCGATATCTTTTGCGTCTTCGTCAGTCAAAGCTGCTGCCATGCCGAACATGATTTCATTTTTTCGTGTGCTGTTAGCTTTGAAATCTTTAATCTGTTTAACGATATAGGCTTCATTCTGACCGGCAAGTTTCGGGAAATTCGGCACCGGGCTATTGCCGTCAGCACCGTGACATCCGGCACATGCGGCTGATTTGGTTTTGCCTGCCTCTGCGTTGCCCGCCAGGGCTGTGCCAGAAGCGGCGAAAAGAAACAACAGGCTGGCTACAAATAAATTTTTCATTGTTTGAACTCCAAACATGTAAACCCAAAAAGGGTAAAAAAGTGGCAAGATTCTACACTACCGGCGCTACTCCTTCAATATCAACATATTATAATACTCGACTAAACGTAACTCACTAACTGGATTATGAATGTGTATACTGGCTGGTAATGAACAATCATGTAATTAAAACAACCGTAAATAACCGGTTTTACCGCCAGGCGCGTTTTCTTATGAGTGCAGGCAAAGCAAATCAATTCCCGCGGAGCGGTAAAGAAGTTGCCTTTGCTGGACGCTCCAATGCTGGCAAATCAAGCGCAATCAATACCTTATGCGACAATAAAGGACTGGCGCGAACCAGTAAAACGCCTGGGCGCACCCGGCTGGTGAACTTTTTCGAGCTGGACGATAATCACCGTCTGGTTGATTTGCCTGGTTACGGTTTTGCCAAAGTTCCATTAGCTGTGAAAAATGAATGGGAAAAGCTTATGACACAATATCTAAGTGATCAATCAGCACTCAATGGCCTGGTGATCATCATGGATATTCGGCATCCATTAAGTAATCACGACTGGCAAATGCTGCAATGGTGCCAGGATTTTGATTTACCTGTACACGTATTATTGACCAAGGCTGACAAAATAAAACGCGGCGCTCAACTAAACTGCAAGCTTCAGGTGCTAAAAAAATTAAAAGAAGCCAATATAAATGCCAGCGTGCAGGTTTTTTCTGCGCTAAAGAAATCCGGGCTGGATGAACTGGTGGCGAAACTGGATGCATGGTTCGGCGTTACAGCTTGAACTGGTAAAACAATTCGATTAGATTGAAATTGATTAACCGTATAAAACTCATGGGCATTATTATGCGCTTGCAGCAGAATATAATAAGTAAGTTTGTATATAACCCTGGGTTGCTGTGTTAACCTTAATTAAATCAAAAAAAGGCCCGGTCAAGTGACCGGGCAAAAAGAGGGAATCGGATTGGGGGGTTGCCGATTCCAGTGGCTCGCGAAAGGGAAAAGCGAGCCTACGCCGGGCTACAGCGTATTCATCAAAAGTACTTGTTATCACCACCAAAAACTGGTTTATAAGTTCTTTTATATGATTAAAGACTATGGGGATGATAAATCAAAAAACTACAGACGAACGGTAGGAAAACCGAGGATAAAACCGACAAACGGTAGCTAAAAACTATTCTTTAGAAAATCCTTATAAAATCATATAGTTACGGATGATTATTGAATTATATAATTGCAAGTTATTGCAAAGCATTAATTACTGGCGAAAACACATGTCATAGAATACATCGCCGCTGATGCACTCGGCCCTGAACAGGGCACGTAATGCGCACGACGCCTTCAAACAGCACGCAGCCTTTCTTTTTTTATGCTTTGCATAATAGCGAGAAAAGAATGAGCTGTAGCTGTGAAATTCTCAGAGATTGAAATATAAAGGGCGAGGTAAGAGCATCAGAGGTGATGCTAAAACCCCGCCCTGGTTCTGCCTGGCAGGTTTTTCTGGTTAATGTGTAACCATTAGAAACTGTTGCTCGTGACCCTGTGACATCCGCTTCGGCCGCAGTCCTTATTTTGCTCAACGGTGCCGCTTCTTCCGCCAATGTGTTTACTTTCACTCCTGAAGTCATTTGCATGACAGGCCGCACAATAGGGCGCGTATTGCGAATAGGGCCATGGAATCGTACTGCTTATGGTATTACCGTGGCATGCGCTACAACCAGGGTCTCTTCTGTGGTCACCCGGGTAGTCACCATTACTGTCATGTTGAAAGATATCCGGTGTCCAGCTGCTGGTTGAATGACACTCGTCACACTGTACCGTCGTGCTTAGATGGCCTGATGGCTTGCCGGTTGCGCCACCGCCGTTGTTATTGTGACAGCTGTCACAATTGCCGGCGCTGCTGGCGTCATGGGTCCATGTGCCGCCTACGAAGGTTGCAGTAGAGTGGCAGAAATGGCAGTCCAGAGATGTAGCAACATGGTTGTCACTCTTGCCGGTTGCAGTAACTCCATGACATGATGAGCAGTTATCTACGATGCCGGTATGATCAAACACGGCATTTTTAAAACTCAGGGTGTTATGGCAGACGCCGCAATCCTGGTTAGTAACCAGATGGTTGTCTGATTTCCCTGTAGCAAAACCGGCACCATGACAGGACGAGCAGTTATCCACGATACCAAGATGACTAAATGTCGCAGGAATAAAGCCGGTGATCTGGTGGCAAACGCTGCAGTCTTCATTGGTAGGTACATGGTTAGGCGTCGGCGCCTTGCCTTTGGCAATGATGCCATCGTGGCACGAAGCACAGTTATTCACGATGCCCTGGTGATCAAATTTGGCACCGGCAAAGGCTGTAGTGTTATGGCAAACGGAGCAATCTTCGTTAGTGGGAAGATGACCGCTATCCTTGACGGTCGCATTTGCGGCAGCACCGTCGTGGCATGATGCGCAGTTATCAACGATGCCGGTATGATCAAACACCGCTGTAGCAAAGGTGCCGGGTACGTGACAGACACTGCAGTCCTCGTTAGTTGGAACGTGGTTGGCTGTTTTCTTGGTTGTTGCACCGGTCGCGCCATCACCATGACATTCCGCACAGTTATCAACCCTGCCGGTATGATCAAAGATGCCATCAGTGAAATTGGCGCCAACACCATGACACACCCCGCAGTCCTGTCCATTCGTGGCGGGATGGGTAGGTGTTGTTCCCAGAGCCCCGACCGCGATGTTATTCGCACTGCCGTCATGACAGGAGGCACAGTTACCGCTGATACCCGTGTGGTCAAAAATTGAAGGGGTAAAAGAATTATTTGTGTGGCACACGTCACAATCCTGATTCGTCGGCAGATGACTTGCTGCCTTGATAACGTTGGGATTGCCATTGGCAGTGGGCAGGGTAGGACTGCTGTGGCAGCCTTCACAACCCTGGGTGATGCCGGGGTGTACATTGCTCATGAAGATCGATGAGGCGAAGCCGCCAACTGTTGTATCAACATGACACTGACTGCATTCTGTCTGCGCCGGGATATGATTAGCAGCTTTGGGTGTGGCAATCCCCGTGTTATGGCAGGATGCACAGTCATTTGGATCTATGCCCAGATGATTAAAGGTGATACCGGCAAAGGTGGTGAAGTTGCTGGTGCTGTGACAGTCAGAACAATCCAGGCTCGTCGGTAGATGATTCTGCGGTTTGCCTTTACTAATATTACCGTCATGGCACGCTGTACAATTGCTGGTATCTATACCCGCGTGGCTAAATACGGCTCCGGCAAAAGACGTGGTGTCGTGGCAATCGGCACAATCCTGGTTATCCGGATTGGTCGGTATATGATTTTCGAGCTTGCCCGCACTGATCACATTGTTGTGGCACGCATTACAGTTATTTGTCACACCGGCATGATCATAGGTGCCCGTACTGAAGGTCCCCGGGGTATGGCAGGCATCACAGTCGTTATTACCGATCGGCATGTGCTCGTAGAAAGGTGTGGTTAGCGGTATGCCGGTGGCGTCAACGCCGTTATGACAGTTATCGCAGCGTTGTGCCAGCACGGCAGGATCGGTGTGGTCTATGCTGAATGCCGGGGTAAAGTTTTCGGTGTTATGGCATGCCCCGCAATCGGCGTTTGTAGCAAGGTGAGCTGGCACTGCTGAAGCCTTGCTTCGCGCGTTTATACTGTTGGTTTCATTGTGGCATGATTCACACGGCTGAATCGATGCATCAACTACACTGTGGTTGAAAATACCGCCTGGCATCTTGAAAGTTACAATGCTGTGGCAGGTATTGCAATCGACGTTTACCAGCGGATGGCCGGCCGGTGGGTCGCTTGGTGCATCGTTTGTAGCTACACCATGACATGAATCACAACGGTGGCCCACAACAGTCGGGCCGGTATGGTCGGGATAGGCATCCTTGAAAGTTGTCGTGGTATGGCAATAGCCGCATTCATGGTCGGTGTCAGGGTGGTTGCCGCCTTCGGAGACGGTGGCGGTCATGCCGGTAGCCAGTTTTCCATTGTGGCATGCTGAGCATAACTTGGTAAGATTTGAATGGTCATAGCTGCCATCCGCTAGCAGTGTCAGGAAATGGCTGGTATTGTGACAGTCACTGCACTCACCTTCCGTTGGCTCATGAAATACGGATTTACCAATGGCCTTCACGCCGTCATGGCATTCACTGCAGTTCCCGAAAACTTCCGTATGGTCAACAAAAGACACAGCTGCAAAGTCAAAAGTTGAATGGCAGGCCTGGCATAAATTCGAGGTGGCCAGATGGTCAGCGACTTTTGTTCCCACCACGATAAAGTCACCATCGTGACAGTTAGCACAATCAGATGAAAAATTTTGATGTATCACCGGCCCTGTCGGTTCGCCTGCCTGCACAATCGCAACCGTACGCTGGCTGCTTACACCCCTGGCGCTGACCACCAGTTGCACCCTGTAGGTTCCCTGAATGTCTGCAACAAAACTTGGGTTTATGGCAGTCGGGTTTTGTAACTGGGCATTGCTGCCATCTGGAATAGAGCTGAATGACCATTCATAGCTTAGCGTTTCATTGGTCGATGTACTCGAGTAGCCGCCATCCAGGGTTGCTGTCTCACCCACGTTTACGGTAACAATCGGTCCTGGGATGGCACTTACTATTAGACTCGTGGGCGGTGTGTCAACCAGATTTGTACCTGTGTCGGTACCGGAACCTCCACCTGAGCAACCCGCAAGCATTGTAATCAGCAGGTATATCAATAAGGAACTAATCAGCGCGCGCAGTGGCCCTAGTATCATGATGGTCAGCCTCAAACTTTTGTTCTTAGAAAATGTAATTTGGTTGTTTTATGGTGCTTAAATGAACAGCAGAATTGCCTGAGTAAGTCAATATCAGTAAGTTAAGCACTAATTATTTTTATAGATACATTTGCTATTGCTGGTTTAACTTATTTCGAGTGAAACCCATTCATTGATATTTGGTAAGAATTGAATATGCAGACAAAATTTACTGACATAGCTGCCAATAAGCTGCATTACAGATGTGCTTCCTCAACTCCCACTGAAAAACATAAACCTTCGTAGTGATTAAAGACCAAACACGTGAGATGTCAAAAAAATGACAGGTAATTTATAGCAAAACAGTAAAAAACCGATAAACGGTGTATATCCGTTTTGGTATTGACAAAAAAACTACACTAAATCAAATAGTTGCTATTTTTCTGGAGGTTAGGAATAATATGTGCCCAAACAGTTAGTTATCGGCAAAAGTGCCGAGTCGGTATCGATCACCCGGAAATCGTTAACCTTAAGTATGGTATTCGCGACGCGACCTTGTTAAAAGTTTTGTGAGCATTTAGTTAATGCGCTTCATCCCAGTTATCGCCAATACCGACTTCCACCACCAGCGGTACTTTAAGCGTCGCGGCCTGTTCCATTTCCTTGCTCAACAGTTCAGACGCCGCTTTAACATCTTTTTCCAGCGCCTCGACCACTAGCTCATCATGTACCTGCATGACAACTTTTGCATCTAGCTGGCTGGTAGCGAGAACACGATCAACGGCAATCATCGCGCGTTTGATAATGTCTGCTGCGGTTCCCTGCATCGGGGCATTAATTGCGGTACGCTCAGCGTACTGGCGACGCTGAGTATTTCTTGAATTGATTTCAGGCAGATACAGGCGGCGTCCGAACACGGTTTCAACATAGCCTTGATCGTGCGCCAGCTTACGGGTTTTTTCCATGTATGTCTTTACTCCCGGGTAACGGGAAAAATAGACATCGATATAGTCCTGTGCCTCGTAACGACCGATATTCAGCTGCTTTGCCAGGCCGAAGGCAGACATGCCGTAAATCAGCCCAAAATTAATGGCTTTTGCCGCGCGGCGCTGCTCAGGCTCCACCTCATCCAGTGCGACACCGAATACCTCGGCCGCAGTGGCGCGATGCACATCAATGCCATCAGCAAAGGCTTTGAGCAGATTTTTATCTTCCGACAGGTGCGACATGATGCGAAGTTCAACCTGGGAGTAATCCGCGGCCAGCATTTTGTAACCCTTCGGCGCAATGAATGCCTGTCGAATACGCCGGCCTTCCTCACTGCGTATTGGGATATTCTGCAAATTCGGATCGGTGGAAGACAGACGGCCGGTAGCTGCTACTGTCTGGTTGTAGGAAGTGTGTACACGCCCGGTTTTATTATTTACCTGCAAAGGCAGTTTATCTGTATAAGTGGATTTCAGTTTACTCACGCTGCGGTGTTCCAGGAGAATTTTCGGCAAAGCGTGATCAGTTGCCAGTTCCTGCAATACATCTTCCGCGGTTGAGTGTTGTCCTGTTCGAGTCTTTTTTTTCGTCGGTATCCTGAGTTTTTCAAACAGGATAGTACTCAGTTGTTTTGGTGAGGCAAGATTAAAAGTCTCGCCAGCTTCGTCATATGCCTGCTGCTCAAGCTCTTTCATGCGTTCGGCGAGCTGTTTGCTTTGCTGTTTCAGCATGGCCGCATCAATTTTCACCCCGTTTGACTCCATTTTAAGCAACACAGTTAGCAGGGGCAGTTCGATTTCCCGGTAAACGCTTTTCAGTTTTGGTTCTTTATCCAGCTCTGCACTTAATTTTTGATGAATTTGCAGCGTGATGTCGGCATCTTCGGCTGCATATGGGCCGGCCTGCTCCAGGTTGATCTGATTGAACGTAAGCTGTTTAACGCCTTTGCCGGCGATATCTTCAAAATGAATAGTCTTATAGTCCAGTAATCGTAGCGCCAGGTCATCCATGCCATGACGCTGGGTAGAATCCAGTACATAGGATTCCAGCATGGTATCTTCTTCGATACCGTTGAGATTTATGCCATGATTAGCCAGCACATGGGCATCATATTTCAGGTTCTGGCCGATTATTCTTATATTCTCATCTTCCAGCAACGGCTTTAGATTGCCCAGTACATATGCTTCACTCAACTGTTCAGGGGCATCCGGGTAATCATGGCCGAACGGTACATAGGCCGCCTCGCCGGCCTTGATGGCAAATGACACACCGACAACCCTGGCTTCCATGTAATCCAGGCTGGTCGTTTCCGTATCAAACGCGAACTGTTTCCCCTTGCTAAGCTCGTTTATCCAGTCATCAAAAACCTGTTTATCGAGTACGGTCTGGTAGTTTGCTCCGGCTGCATGCTTGCCTTCCTGTGCTACGGACTTTTCAGAACCATCCGCGGATAAGTTTTCCAGCCAGGTTTTAAATTCCATTTCGGTATAAATTTTTTTGAGTTTATCTGTTTGCGGTGGTCGCATCACCAGTTCTCTAATCGCGAGATCAAGGTCAACATCACATTTGATCTTTGTGAGCTCACGCGACAGTGGCAATTGCTTCAGGCTGTCACGTAAATTTTCGCCGACCTTGCCTTTGATTTCATCCGCGTGGGCGATCAGGTTGTCCAGGCTGCCATACTGCTGAAGCCATTTTGCCGCGGTCTTTGGTCCTACCTTGGGCACGCCTGGTATATTGTCCGAGGTGTCACCCATCAGGGCCAGGTAATCGACAATTACGCCTGGTGGAACATCGAATTTTTCCTTAACACCGGCCTCATCCATCAGCACATTATTCATGGTGTTAATCAGGGTAACATGCGGGTTGACCAGTTGCGCCATGTCCTTGTCGCCGGTGGAAATCAGCGTATCCATATGCTGTTCGCTTGCCAGCCTGGCATAGGTACCAATGACATCATCCGCTTCTACATTTGGCACAATAATAATCGGGTAACCCTGTGCCTCGATCAGTTCATGCAGCGGCGCTATCTGCTCTCTTAACTCATCCGGCATCGGCGGGCGGTTTGCCTTGTACTCCTTGTACATGTCATTGCGAAAAGTTTTGCCCTTGGCGTCAAAAACGACCGCAATATGCTCAGGTTTGTATTCTTCAACCAGCTTATTGAGCATATTAATCACCCCGTATACCGCGCCCGTTGGCCGTCCCTTGCTGTTTGTTAAAGGCGGTAAAGCGTGAAATGCGCGGAACAGGTAGGATGAACCATCAACAAGCACGAGTGGTGGTTTTTTATCTGTCATCAGGTGTCACAGCACTATGGCCCGGTTGTTTTGCAAGGTACAGATTATCGCAAACCGCGTGGTGGTTTAATAGTGAATAATTAACAACATGTTTTTTTAGGTTGTGACAAAGCGGGTTGGGTTGATGGTATCGCCTTGTCAATTTATCAGGACGCGTGAATACATCCATGTAGCTCTGCTGCAACGTCCTGTTGCAGAAGCCCGATAAACCGACAAGGCGATACCATCAGTTACGACCGGTTGATTCTAAATTCTGGCTCTCTTGCCTGTTTCAGAGGCTGGCATTTTGTAAATACTGGATATACGGTAGAATCGTGACTTTTCTCAACTTACTCAACAGCTAATACACAATCTGGTGCCTTATGTCTGTTTTTACCGCTATAGATGCTGGCCGGGCAAAATCTGAGGGCTGAATGCCATGTTTAATAAGGTGCTGACAGGCGCTGAAGCATTTATCGACTGGAGTGGTCGCACGGTTTCCTGGTTAAGTATATTCCTGGTGCTGGTAATGTTCGCAGTGGTAGTGCTGCGTTATGTTTTTGATAGCGGCTCTATCGCCCTGCAGGAAGTTACAACGTATTTACACGCTTCGGTTTTCCTTGTCGGCATGGCATATACCATGCAGCGGGATGCACATGTGCGTGTTGATATTTTTTATAGCCGCTTCTCCCGGCAGACAAAAGCATGGGTTAACCTTTTCGGTGCGGTATTTTTCCTGTTGCCATTTATGCTATTTATCAGCTGGGTCAGCTGGGAATATATAGCGGACAGCTGGTCGGTGCTTGAAGGTTCACGCGAAGCCGGCGGCCTGCCCGGTGTCTTCCTGCTGAAAAGCCTGATCCTGGTGATGACGTTTTTGCTAAGCCTGCAGGCCTGCACTCAAATCGCACGGAATATCGAAATCATTCTGTATACAAACAGCAGGCAAGGTGGCAGCTGATGGAATACATGCCGCTTTATCTTTTTGCTGCCGTTTTTATGCTGCTATTAATTGGATATCCGGTTGCGTTCACGCTGGCTGGCACGGCGTTGATATTTACTGTCATTGGTGAAGTTACCGGCACATTCGATGCCGCCTTTCTGGAGGCGCTGCCCAATCGCTTATACGGTATCATGAGCAACCAGATCCTGATGGCGGTGCCTTTATTTGTGTTTATGGGCACCATGCTGGAGCGTTCGAAAATAGCGGATGAACTGCTCAATACCATGTCACGATTGTTCGGCAAGCTGCGCGGCGGTCTTGGTATCTCTGTTGTTCTCGTTGGTATGCTGCTTGCCGCAAGCACCGGTATCGTTGGCGCAACGGTTGTTACCATGGGACTGCTGTCTTTACCAACCATGTTAAGGCATGGTTATGACGCAAAAATTTCGACCGGGTTGATCTGTGCTTCAGGTACGCTGGGCCAAATCATCCCGCCTTCAATCGTGCTGGTTCTGTTAGGAGATGTGCTGTCAAATGCCTATCAACAGGCGCAGCTTGATATGGGGGTTTATTCTCCTGAAACTGTCTCCGTTGGCGATTTATTTGTCGGTGCATTGATACCCGGTATAATGCTTGTTGCTTTATACGTTTTATATATTGCCGCCGTGGCTTTACTGAATAAAGGGGCCATGCCTGCGGCAAATGAGATCATGGCAGATCATGATGGCCGTTTATTGCATGATGTCGTTAACAGCCTGTTTCCACCACTGTTTTTAATACTTGCTGTGCTTGGCTCTATCATCGCCGGACTGGCAACGCCAACGGAAGCTGCCGCCATCGGCGCAGTTGGCGCCATGCTGCTGGCGCGCACAAAAAACATGCTAACGCTTGAAAACCTGAAGGAAGTTATGCGTGGTACGACGCTAGTCAGTTGCATGGTGTTTATGATTCTCATAGGTGCGGCATTGTTTTCCCTGGTATTTCGCGGTTTTGAGGGTGATGAACTTATTCAGAATATACTGGGCGACCTCCATGGCGGCAAATATCACGCTTTGTTTGTTGTGATGCTCGTCATGTTCCTGCTGGGTTTCGTGCTGGATTTCATCGAGATTACGTTTGTTATTGTGCCCATCGTCGGCCCGGTACTGCTTGCGATGGATATCGACCCGGTATGGCTGGGTATCCTGATTGCCATCAACCTGCAAACATCTTTTCTTACGCCGCCATTTGGTTTTGCATTATTTTATTTACGCGGTGTCGCACCTGCTGAAATAACAACCAGGCAAATCTACCTGGGTGTCATTCCTTTCATTGCCATTCAGTTAATCGCCCTTGCCATGATTGCCTACTGGCCTGAGCTTGCTACCTGGCTGCCAACTCAGCTAATCTGATACGCCTGACGATATATCAGGATAACGGCCTGTTGATAATGACATTAATAAAGCGTAAAAAGAATTGTTAGAAGCTGCGCGAACGCAGCGAATAAAATGACGTTAACCGGGTAAATGAGATGACAGCAAGCAGGCTTTATTTTGCGCAGCATGGACTTGCGGTAAGTAAAAGCGATAACCCTGAACGGCCCTTGTCCGAAGACGGCATCAGGCAAACCCGGTCGATGGCCAGGCATTTGCTTCATTCAGCGATACCCGTTTCCTGCATATTTCATAGCGGCAAACTACGTGCCCAGAGGACTGCCGAGATATTCTCCTCTATATTGAACATTGAAAAGCTGGCAGCTATCAAGCATTTGTCACCGAATGACGATATCGCGTTAATCAGGCAGCAGTTAAATATTGAATCGGCATTGTATGTTGGTCACCTGCCGCATCTGGAAAAATTAATATCCAGTCTTGTCACCGGAAATGAAAGTCCGGTTGTCATAAAGTTTCAGAACAGCGCGGTTGCCTGTCTGGAAAAAAATGACAGCAGCTACCATATATCCTGGTATCTGACCCCGCAACTTGCTGGCAGTGAATAACGCAGTAAACACCGTCACGTATGAATGTAAGTTCACCAATAAATTATCTCACTCAGAAGTTACTTTATACATGGATTAAAACAGACATCGTCCAGGCACCGGCAGCCGAAGTAAAAGACAAAAATACGGTGGTTATATATGTGCTGGAGTCAAGGGCATGGTCAGACCTGCTGGTTGTTGAACATGAATGCCTGTCCCTGGGCATAACCAGACCCAGATCACGAATAACACAGCAGCAGTTTAAAAAGTGGCATCATGTTTATACCGTGGCGCAGGCGCAGCCGCTCAAGGCATGGCTGCAGAATAAAATCAAGTACTCAAAAATGCTGAGCGGGATACACCAGGCGCTAATTGAAAACCCGGAACTTGATGTGCATTTTGTACCCGTGGTTGTTTTCTGGGGGCGCCCGGTATTGAAACAGAAGCACTGGCTTCGAATTCTGTTTTCTGATACCTGGGGGTTCGCCGGCCGGACACGGCGGTTTTTTACGATTTTATTTAATGGCAAAAATACCCTGGTCCAGTTTTCTCCAGCCATTTCTTTTCGTCAGCTAATCGACGACACGGTACAGCAGGATAACAGCGTTGATAAACTGCAGGCGCTGCTAGCCAGGCGTTTAACGGAAATCAAAACAGCAACCCTGGGACCTGACATTTCTCATCGCCGCACACTCGTACTGAAGCTGCTGGAAAATCCGGACGTTGAAAAGGCAATAGCGAAACAATGTGCAGAAAATAACATTTCTTATTACAGGGCGACGAAAACCGCCCACAGCTATCTGAAAGAAATTGTTGCCGACCGCAGCTACATCACTATTCAAATATTGCAGCGAATATTGACAGCTTTCTGGAACAGGTTTTATTCCGGTATTAGCGTGCATTTCAGTGACCGGCTTAAAACAATTGCGTTAAGTCACGAGCTTGTTTACGTGCCGTGCCACAGAAGCCATGTAGACTACCTGTTGCTATCTTACGTGATACACAGGGAAGGGCTGGCTATCCCATACATTGCCGCAGGCAATAATCTGAACATGCCGATTATCGGACCGGTGTTGAGAAAAGGCGGTGCTTTTTTTATCCGCCGCAGTTTTAAGGGCAACGAGCTTTATTCAACGGTATTGTTTGAGTATCTTGCCACGCAACTTGCTACCGGCATGCCGATAGAATATTTTGTCGAAGGCGGGCGCAGCAGAACGGGCAGGCTGCTGCTGCCAAAACCCGGCATGCTGGCGATGACTATCCGTGCGTTTTTAAAGTATCAGCGGCGGCCAATTGCCTTCATTCCCGTATATATCGGGTATGAAAAGCTGATGGAAAGTAAATCCTACCTGAAGGAACTCAAGGGTGAGTCTAAAAAATCGGAAACACTGCTTAACTCAGTACGCTCGATACTTAACATTCGCGGGCGTTATGGCAGCGTTACGGTCAATTTTGGCCAGCCAGTTTTATTAAATGACGTATTGAATGAACAGCATGCAGACTGGAGCAGAGAGCAGTACAATGATCTTTATCGACCTGAATGGCTGCGGGCAACGGTAAACCAGACCTCCCGGCTGATAATGCGGCATATTAATGAATGCTGCGCGGTAAACGCCATTAACCTGGTAGCCACGGCTTTACTTGCGGCGCCCAACCAGGCGATGGATGAAGGCGAATTAATTCGCACACTGTGTTTTTATGGTGATTTAATCGAAAGGCTTCATTACTCAAGCGATGTTACCATGCCGCACTATAAGGCGCTCAGCGAGATACACCACGCGGAAGCATTGGGTATGGTTCGCAGACGCAAGCACGAAATGGGCGATTTTATTTACCTGGATAATGCCCACGCGATATTGCTCACCTATTACCGCAACAATGTCCTGCACCTGTTTGTCATGCCCGCACTGGTTGCCAGCTGTTTTAACAATGCAGCAGCACTGGAACGTGAAAAAATAATCCGGTATATCAAGATTGCTTATGCCTTTCTTGAAACCGAATTTTTTCTGCCATGGAAATCTTCCGAACTTGAAAAACTCATTGATGATATTTTGCAGTGTCTATCAGCAACCGAATTGCTCGATTACAACAAGGACAGCGGTATTTATACCCGACCGCGCATAAGTACCGATGCACATGCACAGTTTTCTGGCCTGGCGCATATTATTTCACCACTGCTTGAGCTTTATTACATGATCTTTGCATTGCTTGCGGAACACGGCTCAAATACGCTCACGCAGGAGCGGCTGGAAGAATTGTGTTACCTGATGGCGCAGCGTCTCTCGTTGATGTATGAAATTAATTCCCCGGACTTTTTTGATAAAAAATTGATAACTAATTTTATTAATTTATTAATCGAACAGGGTTATGTTACAGTTAACGAAACCGGTAATCTGGAGCTGAGTGACTTCGCGCTCAACGAGGGCAGGCACGCACGTCGATTACTGGATAAAAATATGCAATACAATATCCTGCAGATGCTGCGCACCTCATCGAAGAATCAAAAAATGGCAGTATAACCCCGGGGTTATGACAAAATGATAAATCGCATCAAACAGTTTTACACGGCCAGACCCTGGACGGCGCGTTTATTAACCACTTTCATTATCTTTAGCCTGCTGCTCATTGGCATCCGTCTGGCGTTGTCACCCACTATTATATACGGCGCTAATTCGTGGCTAAAAAAACAGGGAATTGATTCTGCCATTGAAGCCGTCAATATCAACATTTTAGACGGCACCGTTTCACTGGTTAATGCCAGGGGCAGTAAAAACAGGCAGCCCATATTCAATATCGGACTGGTTGAAATCCACTGGCAGTGGCGGCCGCTGTCGAAAAAAACAATCGTCGTCACCAGGGTCGCGCTCGACTCGCTCAGCGTTAACATTGAGCAATATACTGATGCAATAATCGTAAGCGGTATTAGCATTCCTTTGGGTAGCTCAGCGGATAAGCCGGTAAAAGAATCGGATGCAGCGGACACGGATGAGGATATAAAAGCCTGGGCTGCATCAATAGGTGAAGTTGTTTTGACTAAGCTGGATGTCTGCTATTTGCAGCACACATCGCCACTGGATCAATCAGGTGATAATACAAAGTTTATTGACTACTGCATAAACCTGGATGAGATGCGCTGGGCTGGCACTATCAGTTACGCAACTGACAGTAATCTGCGGGCAAGCGAAACGATACCGGTATCATCTACCGGTGATTTTTCTCTCAATGGCCTTAGCATCACCGACAACAGGCTGGGCAAAACTCTGCTGACATCGCAGTCGAACACTTTAAGCAATGTGGTCATTTCCGGCCTGAGCAGGCTGCATATTGATCAGCTGGAAATGAATGCACTTTCACTGCTGCAACGTGACGATGACAGGCACATTGATTCGGTTCGGTTTAGCCAGTTAGTGGTTAACGATATTACACTGTCAGATCTCAACTCGCTTGCTATTAATAGTGTCAGCGTTAGCAAACCCGGTGTCTACCTCGTCAGGCAGAACCAGACCGACTGGGAATACCAGCAGTGGATCCCGCAGTCCCCTGGCGGCGATAAGCCTGCTGACAATAATCTACAGCAGGGCGGCGAATCAGCATTCAATTTCTCCCTGAATGACCTGAACATCGCTGATTCCGATTTATGCTACCTGGACAACGGCACGGCTGTTTATTACTGTCTTACCTTCGAAGACCTGGGCTGGAATGGTTCGGTGAAATACGGCATTCAGCCGTCAGCTGCTAATAGCGAAGACCTGCAGGTGAAAGGCGATCTGAAACTCACCCGGCCGGTGATTCACAATCAAACCCTTAACCGCGATTTGCTTAATTTCGCTTCCCTGGCTCTGGCGGGCGTGGATGCTGCAGGCACCGATAAAGTTTCATTAAACCGGCTTGACCTGAAAAAATTAAATGCACTGCAGCGTGGCGAAAGCCATGATGATAATACTGTCTCATTCGACGAGCTGGCAATTGACGATGTCAGGTATACCGCTAGCGGCATCGCGGTTAACACGATAAAGTTAACCGGGCTGGCTAACAATGTTTCAATAAACAAGGATGGCAAGTGGGAGCATGACAAATGGCTGCCAAACAAGGGAAACAGCGAAACAGAGAAAACTGAAGAGGCAAAAGCGGACGCGGCCGGTGATGCTAAAGGCGCGACAGCTGGTATAACTGGTGGCGAAAAACCATTTAATATCGCTTTGCATAAACTCGATATTAGTTCTGACGGGAATATGAGGTTTACAGACAATAGTACGCAGCCTGCCATGGAGGTTGGCCTGCAGAGCCTGGCTTTCGATATCAGCAAGCTGGATTCCACAAAACCCGATACAAACAGTCCATTTGAGCTGCAGGCGAAGACCAGCCGGCACAGCACCATTGATCTTAAAGGTACGATCAGGCCATTTGCTGAAAAAGTATCGCTGGCCGCGAAAGGCGAGCTTAAGGGACTGGACCTGCGTGTTGCCTCGCCCGCAGTTAAAAAGGCCGTTGGCCACATCATTCAAAGCGGGCAGATGGATGCTGATCTCGACCTGAAAGCAGTTGAGGGACAACTGGACAGCAAAATCTCGCTGTCGCTGTACCAGTTTCAAATCAAGTCAGTCAGTAAAGAGGATGCAAAAAAACTGGACGAAAAGTTCGGCATGCCTTTAAACCAGGCCCTGGTTCTACTGCGGGATAAAGATGACAGCATACACCTTGATATACCTGTCACGGGCGATATCAATAACCCCAATTTTGACCCGATGGATGCAGTCATCAAGGCTACTTCAAAAGCAACGACCGTAACTTTAATTACTTTTTATACGCCTTATGGCCTGATTTATCACGGCGGAAGCATGGCTTTAAATCTGGCAACCGCGCTGAACTTTGACCCGATTCAGTTTCCCCCGGGCTCTGCCGAGTTGCTGCAGAGCGGCAAAGAGCAACTGGACGGCCTGTCAAAATTGTTGACTGAAAAACCAAAGGTTCACCTGACTTTATGCGGTGTCACCAACCAGCAGGATGTGGTGGCCCTGTATCCGCCTGAAGCTAAAAAAGATAGCCAGGGCGGCAAGGTGGAAAACAGCAATCCCCCATTATCAAGCGAACAGCTTGAGAAACTTAATCAGCTGGCCAGTGAGCGGCAGAACAACAGCAAGAACTACCTGGTCAGTCAGCACGGCATTGATCACAGCCGCCTGATTTTATGCGAACCCGAACATAAAACTGAAGCAGATGCGGTCGCGGGTGTGGAGATAAATATTTAGCTTACTGGCGAATCCGTAACAGCCGATGTCAGAAATCTAACATTATTGCCTTTCATTCCAGGTGAACTTTTAATAGTTGCCTGCAAGCCTGAACTAATAGCCGCAATATAACTCAGAAATAGCCCATGCAATTGGCTGCTGTCCTGCAGTTCAGCCCATAAAATTCTTCTACCTCACCCCGATTGTGTAGTGAGGGACAAGATTTTTACTGGCATATGTTTTGCTTGGTGAATAGTGAAAAGTATTTTCACTTAAAAGAGGAGAGATAAAATGATATTAGACACAATGACCTACGCGGTTATGGCGGTGATAGCGGTATTGTCTTTTGTGGTTATATTATTAGCTTATACTTCTACCAGGCCGACAAAATAGCAGTGATGATTATATTGCGACCGAGATCGCATTTAGATATCAAACTGAGTCATACACTCTATGACCAATAAGGCCGCCTTTAGCAGACGGCCTTGTAATATGAAAATAAGCGGCAGCTGCGCTTATTCGTGAGCGATAGGTTTGTCGGTGAACAGGTAGTCTTTCAGTTCTTTGTCAAAAGCCGGGTCCTTGCGGCGTATCCATTCCAGTATCATGGAAGCATGCTCTTTCTCTTCGTCACGGTTATGCGCCAGGATAGCCTTCAGTTCGGCATCTTTGCATGCATTGACACGCTGGTTATACCAGTCAACGGCTTCCAGTTCTTCCATCAGCGAGACAATCGCCCTGTGCATATTGCGGGTGTCATCGGACAGTTCTTCAACAGGTTCGTGATAACCTTCATTTGCCATGTTATTTCTCCAGTATTTTTATACTAAGTTGCAACAGCTGATTGCTATGCATTGTGCATAACAATCAGCCTCGTTGCAAGTGAACAGTAACATCGTGAGATGAATCCATTCATGGCAAGAACCTGAATGCACGCTGGTTAAAAAGAAAAAGCATTTAGATTATTCCGCAAATGAACGCAAATACACGCAAATAAAAAACTATTTAAGTCCATAGATAAAAACATTCTCAGGCTTATAAATATCTGTGTTCATCTGCGTTTATCTGTGGATAATCTATTTTTTGCTTTTAAATATTTGCGTGTATTTGCGTTCATTTGCGGAAAAAATAGTTTTTCCTGATAGTCTGCACATGGCCGGATTTACTCTGTCATCGTAACTAAATGAAGGTTAGCTTACAGGGCTTAAACTTGTTTTGTTCTTTTTATTTTAATCCACCTTAAACAAGCCAGAAGCAGTGCCCTTATCATGAGTTTGCTGTGAAAACTTTATGAGCCTGCGCGTTTCTCAGCTTGGGTGAGCGCCGTATTCCCCGCGAGGCGCGGGTCCTGTAATGATGAGATACAAGGACCCCCACCCGGCCGGGAATAGTAACGGCATGTTACGATACACGTCCTGAGTTTTGCTTTCTGGCCAGCTAAAACAACAGCTGTTCACAATTATCCCGGCAAAATTAGTCTGGAACAAATTTGAACAGGCTTTGCCTGGCCCAAAGGGCGGGTTACAGGGATGTAATCCGTACAGAAAAGTAACTCGCCGTAAAAGGCGAAACTCGCCCGGTCAGAAATATCAACAGTTAAATATTTGAAAAAAACAACTTTAAACAATACTGGTAGTGTAAATACCGTGCAGAAGGTATCTCACAGCGATAAAAACTCTTGAATTTGACTTTTTAAGGCTTCACGTAATCCAGGTTAGAGGTTAATAATTCGTTATTTATCAATAACTTCGAAACTTCATTTTGTATTTCAAAAACACTGCGTTTAACCGTGAACTTTTTACTTTTATAACGTTCAATAAAGTTGATAAATATCAATAATTGGCCCGGTTAATTGTGTTTATATAGCAACGTTGACGAGGTTAATAGTCTGCTGAAGTCAGGGGGATTTCGGGCTATTATTAATCACCAGCAGCTTTTTAAATGAAATGGGTAAGGTCGTCATCACCGATGACACATAGTGACCGGGCTCTAAAAAAAAGGAGAAAATTTGTGACTGATTCTGAATATTTAAAATGGTTTTACGGCTTGGTGAATAAACCGACATTTGCCGTAGAAGCTGAAAGGGTAGCTAAAATACGCGAACGCCAGAGGAGAGAAAGAAAAGAAAAGCTGTATTCATTCTCACCGGTCAAGCCTCTAAGCCTGTAACCAGGTTATTTAATAGCAACACTATATAACAAACCGTATAGAGGTTTGTTGCTACGCTGTATCCGTTTTATTGGTGGCATATGCCACTGCTGTGAAACTCCATCATGGAACATTTGTCGCAACCAGTTGATATCTGCACAGATGGCATTAACGCTGCCAGTTCACCTGGGGGGGACGTATCCAGTCCATAATAATCTGGACGGCCATGAAAATCTGGATAGTCACATTGCCATTGGTGCAGGGCCGCATTAATCTCAATTAGTTAACGCACATTAAAATAGATTTTTTCAGAGATCTCGTTCCAGGCGGCAATCTGCTTGTAGAACTTGCTGTAGGAGTCATGGATTTTTTTCGCCGCCGAGTTCTTGGCTGCCAGTTCACTGACGACTTCAAGTGATAGCACTTTAAGCCTGGCCAGCACATCATCAGGCAATTTACGAACATCCACCTTATGTTTGTTCACCAGGGTATCCAGGGCCTGGTTGTTTTTCGCGGCGAATTCCAGTGACATATCCTGGTTCACGACCTTGCAGGCGTTTTTGACAATTACTTTCAGGTCTGCAGCCAAATCTTCATAGGCTTTTTTATTGATGAGAGCCTCCAGCGTTGTGCCAGGCTCATGCCAGCCGGGGTAGTAGTAATATTTGGCGGCTTTATGCAAACCGAAAGCCAGGTCATTGTACGGTCCGACCCATTCGGTAGCATCGATTGCGCCGGTTTTCAGTGAAGTGAATAATTCTCCGCCGGGCAGGTTGACCGGGGTGCCGCCAGCGCGCTTTAATACTTCCCCGCCTAATCCGGGGATACGCATCTTCAGCCCCTCGAGATCTTTCGTGCTGTTGATTTCCCTGTTAAACCAGCCTGCCATCTGCACCAGGGTATTGCCCGCCGCTGCCGGGATAATACCGAAAGGTTCGTAGGTTTCCTGCCATAACTCCATGCCACCACCGTAATACAACCAGGCGGTCATTTCCTGCCCGTTCATACCAAAAGGTACGGTTGAAAAAAACTGGGCTTCTTCAATTTTCCCTTTCCAGTAATAAGCCGAGCCGTGGCCCATTTCAGCGGTACCACGCGACACGGCATCAAACACTTCAAAGGCAGGAATTAATTCGCCGGCACCGTAAACTTTTATCTTGATGCGGCCATCCGTCATTTTGGTAATCAGTTCAGCCAGCTCGTTTGCACCAGTGCCTAAAACCGGGAAGTTTTTCGGCCAGGTAGTGACCATCTTCCATTTTATCTTCGTGCCGGCCTTGGCAATCGCGGGGGCGGCTGCCGCGCCAGCCGCAACCGCACCAACACCAGCCTGTTTAATAAAATCACGACGTTTCATATAATTACCTTGTCTATAATTGAAACAGAAGTAACCACATAACTATAAAGGTTACTGCGAAATGTTTATATATTTTTCCGCAAATGCACGCGAATAAACGCAAATTCATAGAAATATAAAATAAAAAGCTAATATCAATTTAGTCCTGTTGGGTATTAGTAAAGAATCTAATACATTAATACTATGATGCACTACTTTTAAATATTCTTTATTGTGGTTTCAAAGCAGTGAAGAATAAAATTATATTTGCGTTTATTCGTGTGCATTTGCGGAAAACAGTTTTTCTCTGCGTCTCCGCAGCTAATCTTTATTTACTAAGCTGGGGATAAATTTGCATAAGCCATTACCAGCCACTTGCTGCCTTCGTGCTCAAAGTTTACCTGGACACGGGCATGGCTGCCGCTGCCTTCCAGGTTGGTTACGATGCCTTCACCGAATTTAGTATGTCTTACCCGTTGACCGACATATATCCCGTTAACGGTTTCTTTTGATTGGTAGCCGGTGCTGCCATATTGCGATGCGCGGTACTGCGGCGATGACACACTGTGTCCGGTGTTATGCCTGCCTCTGACTTCTTTTAATAAATGCTCGGGGATTTCGCTGATAAAGCGCGAAGGTGAGGGATACAGGTCCTGACCATACAGGCGGCGGTGCTCGGCGCAACTCAGCACCAGCTGCTCGCGTGCGCGGGTTATGCCCACGTAGCAAAGCCTGCGTTCTTCTTCCAGCCTGCCGTCATCTTCCAGCGAGCGCTGGCTGGGGAATAAACCTTCCTCCATGCCGACGATAAATACCAGGGGAAACTCCAGGCCTTTTGCGCTGTGCATGGTCATCAGCTGGATGCAGTCATCCCACTCGGCGGCCTGGCCTTCGCCCGCCTCGAGCGCGGCATGGGTTAAAAAAGCGGTGAGTTCATCCATCGGCACTTCAAGCTCTGAAGGGTCATAGGCAAAGCCGCGGGCCGCGGTCACCAGTTCCTCGATATTTTCCAGCCGTGCCTGGGCTTTTTCACCTTTTTCTTTTTCATAAAACTCGATGAGGCCGATATTATGCACCACGTGATCAACCTGCTCGTGCAGCGACATACCGCTGGTTTCGCTGCGCATGTTATAAATCAAGTCGGTAAAGCCCTGCAGGGCGTTGGAGGCCCGTGTCGGCAGGGCCTTGTCCTGGATAACCAGTTTCGTTGCTGACCACATCGAGCAGTTGTGCAGTCTTGCGACCTCGCGTACTTTTTCAACACTGACATCGCCAATGCCTCTTGTTGGCGTGTTAACGACACGTTCAAAAGAAGCGTCATCATCAACATTGTCCATTAAACGCAGGTAGGCGAGTGCGTTTTTGATTTCGGCGCGCTCGAAGAAGCGCATGCCGCCATAAACTCGGTAGGGAATCGCTTCGCTGACAAAGCGTTCTTCGAACACGCGGGACTGGGCATTCGAGCGGTACAGGATGGCAACATCGGCGCGGGCATTGCCCAGTTCGACAAACTGTTTTATTTTATCGACAACAAACTGTGTCTCATCGCGCTCGTCATAGGCGTGGTAAAAAATAACCGGCTCGCCGTCTTCGCCGCTGGTCCACAGTTTTTTACCCATGCGGTCGGCATTATTATCTATCAGCGCGTTTGCGGCCGATAATATCGTTATTGTTGAACGGTAATTCTGCTCCAGCCGGATAATTTCCGCCGATGGAAAATTTGTCTGAAACCGCTGCAGGTTTTCCACGCGCGCACCGCGCCAGCCGTAAATTGCCTGGTCGTCATCCCCCACGATGAAAACCTTGTTATTCTGGCCGGCCAGCAGCAGTATCAGGGCATACTGGATCGTGTTGGTATCCTGGAATTCATCCACCAGGATATGCCTGAAGCGTTTCTGGTAATGCGCCTGTATCGATTCATTGTCACGAATCAGCTCCAGGGTGCGCAGTAACAGCTCGGCGAAATCAATCACGCCGGCGCGTTCACAGGCCGCTTCGTAGGCGGTGTAAATTCTGACCAGCTGTTCATAGACGGGGTTGCGTGAAGTATCAATATGCGCGGGCCGTTTGCCTTCATCCTTGCGTGCATTGATAAAAGCCTGCGCCTGTTTCGGCGGCCACTTCGCTTCATCCAGGTCCAGCGATTTAAGTACGCGGCGTACCAGGCGATACTGGTCATCGGCATCCAGGATCTGGAAACTCTGCGGCAGCCTGGCTTCTTTCCAGTGATTGCGCAGCAGGCGGTGCGCCAGGCCGTGAAACGTGCCGACCCACATGCCGGTGACGGGAATGCCCTGCAGTCTTTCCACCCGCTGGCGCATTTCTGTGGCGGCCTTGTTGGTGAAAGTCACAGCGAAAAAATTGTAAGGGGAAACGCCTTCCACCTGGTTCAGCCAGGCGATGCGATGCACCAGCACGCGTGTTTTGCCGCTGCCGGCGCCTGCCAGTACCAGCATGTGTTCCGGCGGTGCGGTCACAGCGCTGCGCTGCGCGTCATTCAGGCCATTCAATATGCGTGAAACATCCGCCTGTTCCGCCTGGTCGACTATCTGCTGGAAAATGTTATCGCTGGTTTCTGGCATCTGTATGCGTACTATCTGTTCTGGCCTGATTATTTTGAATTCTGGTTATTCTACAGGGTCACTCCGGCAATGAATACCTGTCTCGTATCTTGTATGAAAGCGGCCGTGATAATTGAATTGGGTAGCAAATGACTGAGCCATTATCCCCGGCCGGGGGCTAGTCCTACACTGCATAGCATTTCATCCCTGTAGAACCCGCGCCCACGCGATGAAAACCACCTAAAAACTGCTTCCTATCATAAGATACAGGCGATTATCACCGATACTCTTGTCAAAGCCGTGGGCAAAACCCGCCCGGGTGCGCAATGTTAACTGGTAAAACAGGTTGATATCGGCAGTCAGTTCAATGCCGGCACTGGTGTAATACGTCTCCGGCGAGTCACGGTATGCACTGCCGGTTTCCGCAAACACGGCGCCAGACCACTGCATTAAACCGACGGGCGGGGCCATAAAACCTGATTCCGGACGTTCTACTGGAAAACGCCATTCAGCGCTAAACAGTTGCGCGCGGCGGCCGCGCAGTTGCGGCAGGCCTTCCTGGTAACCGCGAAGGGCGTATTTTCGCTGGTCAAAAACCGCTTCATTATTATTAAAACCAAGTAATATGTTTACCGTATTATAATTAATACCTTCGCCACCTAACTGAAAAGGCTGAGGCCTGTCCGTGCCCCAGCCCTGTAAAAATCGTAACGCAAAAACACTTTCTTTGCCGGCGCGGATATATTGTCGCCAGTCCAGGGTATATGTCTGGCCGCTATAATCTGAATTTAAAGTATCACTGTCTTCTGCAACCATGCGCAATTTCATGCCATCATTTAAACTGATGGATAAGGGATTTAAAACTGCGGAGTTGTACAGCCAGGCAATTCCCAGAAGATTATCTTCATAATCCTCAAATGGCAAAGCACCGGCAGCTAAAGTATTATCCGTGGTTTTATCGTATATGGCGCTAAACAGTAAATTCAACTGTTTTTGTATGTAGTAATCCGGAAATGCCAGTACCGTACTCGCTACATCACGATTAGAAACTCGATTCAGGTCACCGTTTGCGTCAACAATAATCTCGTTCGACCTCGCCACCGAGAGAAATAAACGGTCTGCATATGCATAACTTAATTCCCATGCCGGCCTGTTTAATTTTGAGTCGTAGCTGGCAGTGACAGCATAATTGTGTATGCCGAGGGCGTCATTTCCCGACGTGGTCAGGCCAAATTCGCTGCGCTGTTCACTAAAGTAAAATGTTGGAAACCACCAGCGTGGGTACATATTTGATAAGGCAGAATAGTCAGTTTGCCGGTGCTGGCTGACCGAGTAAGCGGTCGACTGCAAATGGTCATCCTCTAACTTAAGGCTTGCGGCGACGGTAGTGTTTTGATTCAGCATATCGGGTTTGTCCGCATCGAGTCTGTAGATGGTGTAACCTTCCGCGGTGTAGCCGGTATAATATACCGCGCCACCCTTGCTTGCCTGCATTGGCTGAAAGGCGCCACCTGGCAGGTTTGTCAGCTGCTCGATTTTTCCAGACGCAGAATAATAACGAAATAGATTGTAGACGCCCTCTGCTTCCATGCTGAACAGTATGTTTGAGTCGGGGTCATATTGCGGATACGCGGTTATGCTTGTGCCGCGGGTAATTCTCTGCCAGCGCTTGTTGGCCAGGCCAAACAGCTCCAGGTTCCAGCCAGAACCTTTTCTCCATAGCGAAGCTACAACAAGTTTGCCATCCGGCGACACGTCAGGCTGGCCGAGGATTTCGCCATTTGCTGCCTGCCATAAGACTTCCTTCGTCCGTGCATTTATATCCAGCAGCTGCAGTTCAAAGCGGCCTGCCTGATGGTGTACGGCAATAATCTGCCTGCCATCGGGAAACCAGCTGGCGAACAGGTAGCGGCCGCATTCGGTTAACCGCTGCAGTTCATGGTTGCTTGTGTCATAGTAATATATGTCTTTATAGATCGTATAATTATTACAGAACTCGTTTTGTGTCAGCAGCAAACCGGCTGCGGGATGCAAGTCAAGATCTGCCCCATTGTTTAAATCGATTAACTCCTCAGAGTGTCCGTCAGGGTCAATCCTGACCAGGCTTGCGCGCCTGTAACCGTTGTTTCGCACATAATAAATTTCATCGCCGCTGTCTGTTGCAGCAGCGCGTACCGGGCCAGTTCTATAAGCATCCGCCGACAGCCGCACACCTTTCCTGATACCTCTGGCTTCAATTGCTTTAATCTGCGGTTGAAACTTTTCATTTAACCATTGCTCGAAATCATGCCACAGCGATGTTAAATCTTTGCCCAGGACCTGTTCTGCGTTGGTATTGATAAAGTAAGGCAGCAGGTTGTTGCTGTATTCTTCAATCCACGCGTTTAATTTATCCTCGCCATAGGTCTGCACTAAAAATTCCATAAAATATACGCCGTACAGGTAGCGCGTGTTGCCCGCCGGCCAGGTGTTAACAGGCAAATTCACATGCGAGACTGGCTGCAATCCATTAGCTACTTCTTCACGCATCATGGATGCAAACATTGTGCTTTGACCGCGGCCGATAGCGCGCTCAATATTGGTTTCTTTTAACGTTGCTACACCTTCTATTATCCAGCCAGGCTGAAATAAATTAGGAAACAATAAAAAGAAGCGGCCAATAATATTTTTTAAATATTCCGGTGAGCCGGCGCTTTTATCCAGGTGCACAATATGAGCGTATTCATGCAGTATTAAGGTGCTTAACCAGTCATCAAAATCTTCCAGGGTATCGATGCCGGTTGGCGGCGCTAAATAGATAACGGTACGATTAAAATAAATCGGTGTGGCAAAACCGTTTGGCTGGTCGATTTCATCGCTAACAATTACGTGAGTCTTTTCCCTGGGGTGCCAGTTTAGCTCTTCCGTTAACCGCCGGTGCGCTGCCTCTGCGATCGCTAAAACGGTTTCCGCAACGGCTTTATTGCCATCGGCATAATGAACATAAAGATGCTCGCTTTCTATGGTTTTCCAGTTGAGTCCCGGGTCAACAGCTATAGCGGCTTTGGGCAAAAATAATAAACATGAAAAGATTGCACAAGTTATGGCAAAAATTCGTTTCATGTTGAAATGTCAGGCTATTTTTTAAGCCCATAAGCAACAAATAATGTGCCTGTCAGGCCAAGAATCCATGTCATTAGCGGTGCGCCGAAAAATACCTGTGACGGATTTAATGCATAAATAACGGAAGCGGCGATCAATAAGCTGGATCCGGTGATAACGAGCAGGCTGCGCTGGTGATTTTGCGTTAACTGCTGGCGAAGTTTTTCCATTTCGTTTTTCTGTTGCAGCTGGTATTCACCGTCAGTATAGGATTTCAGGCTTCGGTATATCAGCACGGGCATTTCAGGCATTTTCTCAATGAGGTAAGGCAGGTTTTCCTCGATGTTTCTCAGCAGCGCCCGTTTGCCGACCTGGTCTTCCATCCAGCGCTCTAAAAATGGTTTTGCCGTCTTCCACAGGTCGAGTTCCGGGTATAATTGCCGTCCAAGACCCTCGATGTTCAACAGGGTTTTCTGTAAAAGCACCAGCTGTGGCTGTATTTCCATGTTGAACCGCCGTGCGGTCTGGAACAGTCTCAGCAGTAACTGGCCGAATGAAATGTCTTTCAACGGTTTTTCAAAGATAGGCTCGCAGACACTGCGTATTGCGGATTCAAACTCATCAACGCGAGTGTGTGACGGTACCCAGCCCGACTCCACGTGCAGCTTGGCTACCTTGTTATAGTCTCGCTGAAAAAACGCCAGGAAGTTTTCCGCCAGGTAACGCTTGTCGGTCTGGCTCAGGGTGCCGATAATGCCAAAATCAACCGCAATATATTTTGGTTGCCTGGGATTGGTGGTATCGACAAAAATATTGCCCGGGTGCATGTCGGCGTGAAAAAAATTATGGCTGAATACCTGGGTAAAAAATATTTCCACGCCCATGGCCGCCAGTCTTTCCATGTCCGTGTTCTGTTCAATCAGGGACCTGGTATCCCGAATTGGTGTGCCGTAAATTCTTTCCATGACCAGGACATTCTTGCGTACAAAATCCCAGTAAATTTCCGGTATGTACAGGTCATGTGAGCCTTCGAAGTTTCTGCGCAGCTGACTGGCATTGGCCGCTTCCCGCAACAGGTCCAGCTCATCAATTATGGTTTTTTCATATTCGGCAACCACTTCAACAGGCCTCAGGCGGCGCAGCTGTGATGAATACCTGGCCGCAAGTTCCGCGATAATATATAAAAGTGAAATATCGCGTTTGATGACAGACAGTACGTCTGGCCGCAGGACTTTAACAATGACATCATCGCCGGTCTTCAAAACGGCGGCATGTACCTGAGCAATAGAGGCTGAAGCGATTGGCTTCTCATCAAAAGATTCAAATAAATCTTCTACCGTTTTACCAAAAGCTTTTTCTATGATTTCCCTGGCCTGTACGCCGGGAAAAGGCGGTACATTATCCTGCAGGCGCTGCAGTTCATCGGCTATATCATCGGGCAGCAGGTCGCGGCGTGTCGAAAGCATCTGGCCGAACTTGATAAATATCGGGCCCAGGTCTTCTAGCGCTTCGCGGATACGAACGGCGCGCGGTTCGCGTTTTCGGCGGAACCAGTTCCACGGGAAAAGATAAATGATAATACGAAACGGACGAAACAGGTGGGTGGTAAAGACAATATCATCCAGTCCATGCCGCATTAATATCCAGTTAATGCGCAATAATCGAAAGAATTGTCCCGGCGTTAAAATCAGCATTTTTCTGTATTATTAATAATCTGCACAGCTTATCTGTACAGGGATTTAATCCTGGCCTGCAGGCGGTCGGCGTCATTTCTCAGCTGATCGACGGCATCATAAAAAATCTCAAGCTCTGTTTGCGAAACCACGTCTCGGCTTTCTTCCTGCAGGTATTCGCTGACGCTAGTGGAGACTGACTGGACTGTCTGTTTTCTCCATGAGCCAAATCTTCTGGCTGACTGCTGCAACTGGTAGGCGATACTGTCGCCCACTATATTTGCCAGCGGTTCCGCCCAGTCGATATCCATTTGTGACAGCACATTTTTAAAACGATGTCCTAACCTGGTGTCGCCAGTTATCTCTATATCACCTTTCAGCAGCAAGTCGGCGGTGTTAGAAAACAGCCCCATTTTAAGCATTGACACGGGGCTGCCGGACAAAACAGTATCAACCGGACCTTCATGTTCCGTTTTGAGCTGAATACCCCTGTCATTTGGCAACATGTAGAGCACCCTGTTTATGCCGTTTATCTCCAGCTTGATGACCTTGCCGTCAAATTCCGCCAGCTTATCCAGCATTTCTGGATCCAGGGCCAGGTAACGGTTTATGACAGATTCAAGCATCAACATGGGGAAAATGTGCGTGCAACAGGCTGGCTAGAGTTTAAAGCCTTTGTGCAGGGCGACGATACCGCCGGTCATATTGTGGTAAGTGCAGCGTTCGAAACCCGCCTGTTTCATCATTTGTTTGAGCGTTTCCTGGTCAGGGTGCATGCGAATGGATTCGGCAAGATAGCGGTAACTGTTTTCGTCATTGGCGATAAACTTGCCCATTTTGGGCAATATATTAAATGAATATAAATCATAGAGCCTGTTCAGACCCGGCACCACGGGCTTTGAAAATTCCAGGATCAGCAGCCGTCCGCCGGGTTTTAATACGCGATACATGGATTGCAGCGCTTTATCCTGATGTGTGACGTTGCGCAGACCAAAGGCAATGGTAATGCAGTTAAAGCTATTGTCTTCAAAGGGCAGGTCTTCAGCGTTGGCGATGACAAAATCGATATTTCCCGCATAACCTCTGTCGAGCAGGCGCTTGCGTCCTTCTTCCAGCATGGCGGCATTGATATCAGAAATTATCACCCTGCCTGCAGGCCCGACCTGTTTTGACATCTGCATTGTCAAATCGCCGGTCCCGCCGGCCACATCCAGGGCCCAGTCCCCCGGTTTCAGACCGGTATGCTGCATGGCGATTTTTTTCCAGATGCGGTGAATGCCAAAAGACATGACATCATTCATGATGTCATATTTGCTGGCAACAGAATTGAACACACCGGCGACTAAACCTTCCTTTGCGGTTTCATCGACCTTTTGATAACCAAAATGGGTTTCTTTTTTTGTCATATTTATTTTCTTCCGCAAATGAACGCGAATAAACGCAAATTATTATTAGTAGCGTATTCCACAAGAACGTTAAAGACGCAAGAATAAGTCAGCTTTATTTTTATTAAAAAAATAGAGATTATTTTATTCGCGTTTATTTGCGGAAAATAACCTTAATCTATTTTTCTGCGTTCATGGCCGGCTTTTTTTAAACGATTAAGATAATCCTGCCATTTTTCCTCGTAGCTGTCGCCCAGTTCATATAAATATTCCCAGGTATAGATGCCGGTGTCATGTTTATCGTCAAAGCTGAACTTCAGCGCGTAATTACCCTGCGGTTCAATGCCTTCGATATTAACTTCTTCTTTATTTAGCTGCAGAATTTCCTGGCCCGGTCCGTGCCCCGTTACTTCCGCGGAAGGTGAATAAACACGTAAATACTCGCAGGGCAATTGATGGACCGTGCCATCTTCGTATTCTATTTCTAATACCCGGCTTTTCTGGTGTAAATTTATATTCTTAGGTTTTGGCATAAATATCTCTGTTTAATAGTGTCCAGGCTTCGAATTATTTCGATCCTGTTCGTTGCCTGTACGGCCCTGTCTATAAAATATATCGGCTTAAATCTTCGTCTTTTACGATATCGGATAAACTGTTATTCACATAATCAGCATCTATGGTTATAGACTCGCCGGCTTTATCCGGAGCAGAAAACGATATTTCTTCAAGCAGGCGCTCCATAACGGTATGCAAACGCCGTGCCCCGATGTTTTCAGAGCTTTCATTAACATCGAATGCTGATTTTGCGATCTGTTTAATACCGTCCACGGTAAAATTGATGGCTAAACCTTCCGTCCTCATTAATGCTTCATATTGCACCGTCAGTGCTGCATCGGGCTCTGTCAATATACGTTCGAAATCCTCGGCGTTCAAGGCGGTCAATTCAACACGTATTGGCAACCGTCCCTGCAGTTCAGGAATCAGGTCGCTGGGCTTGGTTAAGTGAAACGCGCCTGAAGCGATAAATAATATATGATCGGTCTTCACCATGCCGTATTTGGTGGTCACCGTGCAGCCTTCGACCAGCGGCAACAGGTCGCGCTGTACGCCTTCACGTGATACATCAGCACCGCCGCCGCTCTCGGCGCGTTTTGCCACTTTGTCTATCTCATCAATAAATACAATTCCGTTTTGTTCGGCATTTTCAACGGCCCGCGTTTTTATCTCATCATCCTTCAGCAGCTTGCTGGCTTCTTCATCAAGAATGACCTTGCGTGCTTTGCTGATGCGCAATTTACTTGTTTTTTTTCTGTCACTCCCCATGTTGGCAAAGATGCCCTGCAGCTGAGAAGTCATTTCCTCCATGCCTGGCGGCGCCATGATCTCCACGCCAACTGGCGATGCCGATACTTCCATTTCGACTTCTTTGTCGTCCAGCTCGCCATTTCGCAGTTTTTCCCTGAATTTTTTACGCGTGGCGCTATCTTTATCGCCTTCGGGTTCGCCGAATTCATTTCGTGCCGGGCGCAGCAGAACATCCAGTATGCGCTCTTCGGCTGCTTCTTCGGCCAGGTGGCGCACTTTTCTCATTTCCTGTTCACGCGTGGTTTTAACCGAAATATCAACGAGGTCGCGTATTATCGAGTCTACCTCGCGGCCGACATAGCCAACCTCGGTAAACTTGGTTGCCTCAACCTTGACAAAAGGCGCATTTGCCAGATGCGCCAGGCGGCGGGCTATTTCGGTTTTGCCGACACCGGTGGGGCCGATCATTAATATATTTTTGGGCGTAATCTCGTTACGCAGTTCTTCATCCACCTGCATCCGCCGCCAGCGGTTACGCAGGGCGATTGCCACTGCACGCTTTGCGTCATCCTGGCCGACAATGTGTTTATCCAGTTCCTGGACAATTTCCCGGGGTGTCATTTCAGACATATATCTAACCTTTTAAAAAACTCTTTAAGCTGTTTTGTATCATTTGCCGGGCACAGCTCGGCGTGTGTCTCTGCCTGTTAAATCTCTTCAATGGTGCGGTTCTGATTTGTATAAATGCAAATATCTCCCGCGATTTCCAGGCTTTTTTCAACAATATCCCTGGCGGCTAAATCCGTGTTGTCAAACAACGCCCTGGCCGCGGACTGAGCATAAGGTCCGCCCGAACCGATAGCGATTAAATCATCCAGGGTTTCAATCACGTCACCTGTGCCTGAAATCAGCAAAGAGGCTTCGTTGTCCGCAACAATCATCATCGCTTCCAGCCTGCGCAGGACACGGTCGGTACGCCAGTCTTTAGCCAGTTCAACCGCTGCCCGTTTCAGCTGGCCGCTGTGCCGCTCAAGCATGGCTTCAAAACGCTCCAGCAAGGTAAAGGCATCAGCAGTTGCGCCTGCAAAGCCAACGATCACCTTATTGCTGTAAATTTTTCGCACCTTGGTGGCATTGCCTTTCATGATGGTGTTACCCAGTGTCACCTGGCCATCGCCACCCACAACGACTTTCCCGGCGCGTCGTACCGTAACTATGGTTGTGCCGTGAAATGTGTCCACTTGTTAACTCCGAGTTAGTAATTAGCAGCAGGTTTATAGCTTACCTGTTCGAAACAGGGGGAATTTTACACTATGCGGGCGGTTGCTCATACCATAGCTGGGCAGTGGTTTATTCGCATCATCGATTTGCGTGATTTTCCGCCGCCTGTTTCGTCCTCTGGCAGGCTGAAATCACCCCGGGTTGCTTTCCCCTGGAATGTTGACTGGTTTTTATTTAGTCATTATCTGGGAGTTTACGGTTGTCACTGAGAAATGCCAGTCTGATTAAAATTTACATGGCTGAGAAAATCAGCCAATACAGGCTTGCGCATTGTTCCTGTGCAGCGAAGTTACCGTGCAGGATGATGAAGCACTGTTCACGATTTAGTTCAGTCTTGCATTCGGCCCTGGTGCCAGAACACGTATATCACAGCATTCGGATCATCGCAGTGAGATTAAAGGCAAAAAAATACCCCCGCCTGCGTATGAGCAGACAGAGGTATATTTTGTTTAGATGTAAGCGAAGTTATCGTAATAGTTAAACTTATTTTTTCTTTACCACTTTCTTCTTCGCGACTTTTTTCTTGGCTGCGGCTTTCTTTTTGGGCGCGGCTTTTTTCCTGGTTACGACTTTCTTTTTTGTTGCTACCTTCTTCCTGGTTACTGCTTTTTTCTTAGATGGAACCTTCTTCGCTACTTTTTTCTTTGTTACTTTCTTCTTGGCAGCCATATAGTTTTCCTCTTCAATATAACACCTACATGCCATAATCATGACGTTAAAACTATAGCATAGAAAATTGCTATTAAAGAGAGATGTACCGATATTTAATTCCAGTTTCAGAATTATTTTTTCAATGACAATTTTATTGTTTCAGTTCCATTGAAATGGCATCGATATCATTCTGTTTCAGGATTTTCTGATTCTTGTATAACTGCTGTTTGTCTTTATACGGGCCGGTTCTTACCCGGTGCCATGTCTGGTTGTTAATGTTCACATGCTGAATGCTGGCGCTAATGCCTATAAAGGCGAGATTCGCTTTCAGTTTTTCGGCGTCACCGAGATTTTGAAATGAGGCAACCTGCAGTACGTACTGTTTATTTCTATCAGGCTGATTGCCGGTATTTGTTTTGCTTTTGTTTTCCGCTGCACCTTCCGGCGGTCGTGTTTCGCTTTCAGGGATGAGTACTTCCAGCTCGGGCAATATCGTGTAGAAGTTAAACTTCTGTTCCTTTTCGGTTTCGACCTGATCGTTTTTTGGATTGATATTCTTTTTAGCCTGCTGTTTTAACTTGCTCAGCTCTTGCTGGATAGCGCTGCCGAAATCCTTGTCGCTTTCCGGCTGTTTGTCGAGGTAGACGATAAACGCAACAAACAGGCCTATAGCCAGGCCGGATAATAACCAGACGTAACCAGGTAAAGATTTTTTCTGATCTCGCATAACGCGTGACTTGTAGTCTCTGGGCATTGTATTACTGGTCTATTATATGGAAGCGCGAAGCTTACTGGTTAACATATTTGAACATTTACATTTTTGCCGGCGCGTTAACGCCGAGCAATGTTAAGCCGTTATGCAGTATTTGCCTGGTGGCGCCGATCAGGTTGAAGCGCGCATCACGCAAATTATGTTCATCAACAATAAACGGATGTGCATTGTAGTAGGAATGCAGCAGGTTGGCGAGTTCTCTTAAGTAATGAACCAGCAAATGCGGCTCGGCGTTAAATGCCGCCTTGTGAACCACGTCTGCGTATGCGCCAAGTTTGCTGACAAGATCGGTTTCGTGTTTTTCGGTCAACAGCTTTAAATATTTCTGGCCGTTTTCAATATCATGTTTTAAGTCCCTTTCGGACAACAGTGAGAAAACACTGCAGATTCTGGCATGGGCATATTGAATGTAATAAACCGGATTATCATTGGTATGCGACTTGGCCAGGTCCAGGTCAAAGTCCATGTGCTGTTCGCATTTGCGCATCACGTAAAAAAAGCGTGCGGCGTCGGTGCCGACTTCTTCGCGTAATTCTCTCAAGGTGACGAACGAGCCAGAACGGGTAGACATTTGCACGCGCTGGCCATGACGATATAAATTGGCAAACTGCACCAGTAAAATTTCGAGCCTGCTTTCATCCTTGCCCAGGGCATTGAGAGCTGCCTTCACGCGGGTGACATAACCGTGATGGTCGGCGCCCCAGATATTGATAACACGTTCATAACCGCGCTCAAATTTATCGATGTGATAGGCAATGTCGGAAGCAAAGTAAGTGGCCTGGCCATTCTCGCGAACCACAACACGATCTTTTTCATCACCGAAGTCGGTTGAGCGAAACCACAGTGCTCCGTTCTGTTCATAAATATGTCCGCTATCCTGTAACTGCCTGACCGCCTTGCTGATCAGGTCGCGGTCCGCCAGTGACTGCTCCGAATACCAGTTATCGTAATGCACACCAAATTCTTCGAGATCATCACGAATATCGGCAATAATAGAGTTTAGTCCTGCGTGAAATATTGTTTTGTAGTTGTTTTCGCCGAGCAGGAATTTGCTGCGCCTGATCAGGGCATCGATATGCTCTTCCTTGTCACCGCCATCGGGTTCATCCGGCGGAATGTCCAGCATAATGTTGTCAGCTGTATGCACAAAGGCATTTCCATGCTGCTGCTTGAGGTCACGGGCAATATCAAAAATATATGCTTCGCTTTTATAGCCGTTGCTTGGAAAAGCGATTTCGATACCGTTTTCCTGTAAGTAGCGCAGCCAGATACTGGTTGCCAGGATATCCATCTGCCGGCCGGCGTCATTGACGTAGTATTCGCAATCCACATCAAAGCCCACTGCGCGCATGAGTGACGCTATGGTCGCACCATAGGCTGCGCCGCGGCCGTGACCAACATGTAACGGCCCGGTCGGGTTTGCCGAGACAAATTCGATTTGTACTTTTTCGTTATTCGCTGCGTTGCTTTCACCGAAGCGATAACCCTGGTCGAGGATATCCTTGATAATGTTTAAAATACTTGCCTGCGCCATAAAGAAGTTGATAAAGCCGGGGCCGGCGATTTCGATTTTCTCGACGCTGTTATTTTTGTCCAGGGTATCAACTATTGTCTGCGCAATATCGCGTGGCGACTTGCCGGCCTGCTTCGCCAGTAGCATCGCTATATTGCTGGTAAAGTCGCCATGCTCGGCATTTTTGGTACGGCTGATTTGCAGTACTGGCCTGGTTTCAATCAGCCCGTCAGCAATAAGCCTGTCCAGTGCCTGATTGAGCAAGTTTTCGATAGTGTCTTTCAAAAGGATGTCTTTATCTGGTTTTGGTGATTTTTTTAAGGAAAGGGATTATACGGAAAGAGCGGTCATTTGTCGTTTGTCATTTGTTTTTATTGATTAAAGTCAAATGACAAACGACCAAAGACACGGTTTAATACGTATCATAAGGATCAATATCAATAGACCAGCGTACCTTTCGTGCAGCGGGCAGTTGCTGCAGTTGTGGAGCGCAGCGGCTTAATAATTGATGTAATGGTTTTCTGTGGGCTGACTGCAGCATGAGCTGGTAGCGATATCGCCCGGCGCGACGTTCCATGGGGGCGGGTAATGGTCCAAATATTTCCACGTCATTGATAGCCAGCTGCTCACTGCAGGCAATAGCCTTGTTGAGAAAAGTTTGTGCTGCATTAGCATCAATCGCTTCACAGCGGATCAGTGCCAGGTGGCGTGACGGCGGCAGCCCCGCTGCCATCCGCTCTTTTAGTGCAGCATCGGCAAACGATATATAGCCATGGTGTATCAGTGTCTGTAATAGCGGATGTTCAGGATGATGCGTTTGAATCAGTACTTCTCCCGGTTTCTCGGCGCGGCCGGCACGGCCTGAAACCTGGGTGATTAACTGCGCCAGGTGTTCCGCGGCGCGAAAATCAGCACTGAACAGCGCCTGGTCGGTGTCAAGGATGCCTACCAGGGTGATATTGGGGAAATCATGGCCTTTGGCCAGCATCTGTGTTCCTACCAGTATGCCGCTCTCACCGCTGTGCGCCTGCTGCAGTTTTTCCTGCAGGCTGCCCTTGTTGCGGGTGGTATCGCGGTCAATTCGACTGACCTGTGTATTGGCAAACGCTTGCTGCAAATATTGTTCAATACGTTCGGTGCCGGCACCGATAGCCAGTATATTGCTGCCGCCGCATGCTTCGCATTTTTCCGGTGCGGGACGTTGTGCGCCGCAATGATGGCATTGCAATAATTTGCGCCGCTTATGAAAAGTCATATGCGCATCGCAGCGCAGGCAGTTCGTGGTCCAGCCGCAATCATGGCACATCAACAGGGGAGCAAAACCGCGGCGGTTGATAAATAACAGTACCTGGCCCTGCTGAGCGAGGTGCTGCTGGATTTTTGTCAGCATGGTTTCTGCCATACCTTCGTGAAGTTTCTGGTTGCACAGATTGATTAATTCAATCCGGGGCATCGGCCTTTTATTGGCCCGGTTCTTGAGATAATGGGCAATATAGCGCTGTTCATATATATTGTTCAGGGTTTCCAGCGAGGCTGTCGCAGAGCCAAGAACAACGGGAATATTGTTATTCCTGGCGCGCACAATCGCAAGGTCGCGCGCATTATAGCGAAAGCCATCCTGCTGCTTGTAACTGCCATCATGTTCCTCATCGACAATAATCAGTCCTAATTCCGGCAGCGGTGTAAAAATAGACGACCGCGTACCGATAATGAGCCTGGCCTGGCCTGTTGCCGCGGCATGCCATGCGGCATACCGCTGCCTGTCATTCAGTGCTGAATGCAAAACCGCAACCGTGGTATCGAGCTGCTCAAGAAAACGTTGTGTCAGTTGCGGGGTCAGGCCAATCTCGGGCACAAGAATCAATATCTGCTTGCCATCAGCAAGTATTGATTTGCACAGCGCCAGGTATACTTCTGTTTTACCGCTGCCGGTGACGCCATTGAGTACATGTACAGCATGCTGCTGGTCATGGCTCTCGATTGACGCCAGCGCCTGCTGCTGATCTTTATTTAGCTGGATACTGTTTGTACTGGTTTTTTTTGCAACCAGGACGGCGGGTTTATAAGCGTGTTTGATTAGTTTTTTTTCTTGTAGCGCTTTTATCGCCGGACGCCAGCTATCAGTCAGACTGTTCAGGGCATAGCTGTCCAGGCCTGTGTCTTTCCCGTTTTTATCCGCAGCCAGCAGTAACCGGTAAAGCTGTTGCTGTTTGGGAGCACGCTGTAAGAGTTCATGAACTTCATTGACGGACAGTTGCTGTGCAAGGTTGATTGCCCAGTATTCTGTGAGTACGGGCGTGGCATCATCGTTACTGCGCAGATATACGGGCAGGGCAGTCTGCAGGACATCACCCAGCGGGTGAACGTAATACTGCGCGGACCAGAACAGTAATTTGAGTATCTCCGTGCTAAGCAGGCTGTGATCATCCAGCACAGCAATGACTGGTTTGAGTTTGTTTGCTGGTATTTCACTGCCCCGGGTTTCTTCGATAACAATAGCGATAAGTTTCTGTCTGCCAAATGGCACGCGTACACGCGTGCCCTGCTGCAGACACTTACTGGAGAGTGAAGCAGGCAGGATATAATCAAATGTTTTGTATAAAGGGCAGGGAACTGCAACTTTAACAATGCGATGTTTATTTGTTCCCGGTGGCATTGACAGGTTTAATTATTGATAATGTATGTGCGCTGAAAATGTAGATTTTACTGCAAAATACGCTCTGACCTGTAAGAGTTATCTGTGACCTGTATTTAGCCTGTGGATAAGTTCCTCATCAACGATTTTTCCTGTGGATAACTTTGTGGAAAGTTTAATTACCAGAAATAAATATTTTTTGCTAGTCTTTTTTTTGTAATAATTACGCAATATTTATTACCAGAAATAATATATATATATCAATAACATATGGAGCTTGACACTATAATAATAGGGTAAAAAATGGGCTTGACGCGGAAAAAAATCTATGGTTTTTGCGGTGTGTATAAGTATTAGCTGTTATAGAGTACTGGTTTTAAATTTACTCAAAAATCTTGATGAGGTTTCTAGGTAAAGATTAATAAGTTATTCAAATACCGTGTAAAAGGCGAGTTACTCACAAATCCTGTGGATAACTTTGTGGAAAAGAAAAAAATAACTGTCATTTTATCTATAAATATAGTGTTTTTTGTTAGTCTGACGGTTTTTTGACCATGCTATATAGGTGTATGTAAATCAATAACTTGCGTATTTAAAATGTCTATATTTTGCAGCATACAAATTGTTTTCAGAAACCGATAAAGTATATTAGAGCTCGATAATATACCATGTGTAAAACAGCGTTTATTTATTAACAGATAACAGCCACTTAAGGATAAAAACAGTTGCTTAGTATTTACCGACGAGCGGTAACTTATTGAGGTATCATAATAAACACGGATTTTTCATTAGATGAGATCATCATGAGAAAGTGGCAATCTATTATTCAGCATATTGAACAGGCGAGCGGGAAGGTTTTCTCAGTCAAACAACTGCAGTTGATCGGGGGCGGCAGTATCAATGATGCTTATAAACTGACGGCTGAAAGTGGACAGCAATACTTTGTTAAAACCAACCGCTCGGGACGCCAGGACATGTTCGAAGCTGAGGCCAGGGGGCTGCTGGAAATGGCATCGAGCAACACCATCAAGGTTCCTCAACCACTGTGTTATGGTGATGATCAGTCGCAAAGTTACATTATAATGGAATATCTTGATATGTGCGGTTCGGCTAACCAGGCAGTATTGGCAGAGCAGCTTGCTGCAATGCATCGTGTGACAGCCGTGCAATTCGGCTGGGAAATAGATAACACAATCGGTTCAACGTTGCAGCCAAATACCTGGAATAATGACTGGCTTGATTTCTGGTCTGAGCGTCGTCTTGGCTTTCAGTTAAAGCTGGCGGCAGAGAATGGTTATGGTGGCGCCTTGCAGTCGCTTGGTGAAAAGATGTTAATTGAAATGCCAAAACTGTTCACCGGCCGGACAATACAGGCTTCAATGCTGCACGGTGATTTATGGGGCGGCAATGTTGCGGCTATGAAAGATGGCACGCCGGTCATTTTTGACCCGGCGTTTTATTATGGTGACAGGGAAGCTGACCTGGCCATGACCTATGTCTTTGGCGGCTTTAGTGCTGATTTTTATGCCAGTTATCTAAATGCTTTCCCGCTGGATGACGGTTTCGTTGTGCGAAAAACCTTCTATAATCTTTATCACATCATAAATCATCTGAATATGTTTGGCGGCGGCTATCTTGGACAGGCTATTCATATGCTGGAACAGGTACTTGCTGAGATAAATTGATACTTGCATGAACAGGCCGGATACCGGTTGAATAATGTTTGCCTTAACTAGTAAAAGAACGCTTTGCAAACTGACTCTTTGCTCGAAATTTGATGTCTTTGTTGTTACCTGTTGCACAGTTGCATGGAAACGACAGCACACTTAAAAACTATGAATCTTCCCGGAGTCAATATGAAAACTGCTCAATTAAATATACTGATGGTGATGGCTGTGCTGTGTTTTTCGCCAACGCAACATGCTCAGGCTGACGCACATCAACATCATACCGCTCATGCAGGCAATTCCGGGCATGACCATACCCGACCTGACAGTCACGCGCCAATTGGTGTGATGGGTGATCACCTGATGCGTGAAGGTGAAATCATGCTGAGCTACCGCTATATGTCGATGGAGATGGACGGCAACAGGATAGATCAGGACAGTGTCGATGTGCCACTGGCTGGTTACATGGTCAGTCCCCTGTCGATGGATATGGATATGCATATGCTCGGTGCCATGTACGCACCATCAGATAAAATCACCTTAATGCTGATGCTTCCATATGTTTCAAAATCGATGGATCACATGGTCAATATGGGCGGCGCGAGATTCACCACTGAGACCAGCGGCATTGGTGATGTAAAACTTTCATCGACTTACGGACTGTACGCTAATCCAGGCGCTGACTTCCTGTTTAACCTTGCCGTCAGTGCGCCAACCGGATCGATTGATGAAAAAGATATCACCACGGGCACAACTGGAGTGCATTTGCCTTACCCGATGCAACTTGGCTCGGGCACATGGGACTTCACCCCTGGGCTAACTTATGTACAGACATTTGATGACTGGTCATGGGGTGCGCAGGGCACGTATACCTTTAGAACAGGCGAAAACGATAATGGCTATACCCTGGGCAATAAAGTGGATGTAACAGCATGGATGGCAAAGCAGCTGTCAAAATCAGCCAGCGTATCATTTCGCTTAGAGGCAATGGACTGGGGTAATATTGACGGTGCCGATAACAAATTACAGATACCAGTCAGCATGGTGCCTACTGCCGATCCGAAACTGCGCGCGGGCACCCGCGTTGATGCGCTCATTGGTATCAACGTTGTGCCACGTGGATTGACAAGTCTGCGTCTTGCTGCCGAAGTGGGTGTGCCTATTTATCAAAAACTGGATGGCCCGCAACTTGAAACGGATATGGTGTTTGTTCTTGGGGCGCAGTATACATTTTAAAAAAACCGACACAGACTGAATAAAAAAACCGCATTATGCGGTTTTTTTATTCCTTATTGATAAAACGAATACGCGCCAATTTATGTATTTTTGTCTCTCTTGTTCATATGATGATTTGCTGTGTCTTTGAGCAAATATCTATTCAAATCACCTGAATTTTTATCTTTTTGGTTGCATAAGTCATTTCTTCAAGCTGTGTGAAATAACACAGTTATCCATCCCGTTGAGTGAAATAACACATTAATTAATAATATTATTTCTGTATGTAATTGAAAATTAAAGAAAATATAACTGGCACATTATGTGCTATGTCTATAA
>JAJDNP010000077.1 GCA_022340645.1 Gammaproteobacteria bacterium
CCACTGCTGCCTCCCGTAGGAGTCTGGGCCGTGTCTCAGTCCCAGTGTGGCTGATCGTCCTCTCAGACCAGCTATAGATCGTCGCCTTGGTAGGCCATTACCCCACCAACAAGCTAATCTAACGCGGGCTCATCTAATAGCGCCAGGTCCGAAGATCCCCGGCTTTCCCCCTTAGGGCTTATGCGGTATTAATCCGGATTTCTCCGGGCTATCCCCCACTATAAGGCAGATTCCCACGCGTTACTCACCCGTCCGCCACTCGTCAGCGCAGAAGCAAGCTTCCGCCTGTTACCGTTCGACTTGCATGTGTTAAGCATACCGCCAGCGTTCAATCTGAGCCATGATCAAACTCTTCAGTTCAATACTCTCAAATTACTTTTTCAGGTTACTTGCTATTTGAGAAGCAAGAAACACTGTTGCTGGTTTGAATTAAGGACCATCTATTAAAATTAATAAAATCGCCTTCAGACTCCCAGCTTGTTTCTAACCTCGCCAACGCAAGCACCCACACAAACTATCTGATCCAAATTGTAAAAGAACAATTGTTTTGCAAAAAAATATCGCCACAAATACTGCTTTCTGACGATAAATAATTCCGCTTAACAAAGAAGCGAAAGTTTAACAGTTATCTCAACTGACAGGCAAGTATTTTTTTAAATATTTCTGTAACATTTCTGTTTCCAGATTTAATCAATACCTGCCTTCACCAACGCAGGGCGCGCATAATACATAAAACTTATACTCGTGTACAGGAATAATTATAAAAAAATAGAAAAAGATTTCAATACCTGCACGGGGCTGATATAGACATGTATTTTATGTGCAATTATCTTCTTGCTTCAGCATTACTATTTAAGCAGGTACTGATGGTTTAACAGGCAGTAATTGACAGGCAGCAAGATGCAATCAGAAAACATTACCGGTAGAAACCTGCTCGGCCAGGAAACCAGTCCTTATTTACTACAGCATGCTGACAACCCGGTGCACTGGATGCCATGGAATGCTGATTCACTGGCGCTGGCCAGGAGACTTAACAAACCAATACTATTATCCATTGGTTACTCTGCCTGCCATTGGTGCCACGTCATGGCGCATGAATCATTCGAGGATGCGGAAACTGCAGGCGTTATGAATGAGTTTTTCATTAATATTAAAATCGATAAAGAAGAACGCCCCGATCTCGACAAGATATACCAGACTGCACACTCACTGCTCACACAGCGCCCCGGGGGCTGGCCGCTAACAGTCTTTCTGACACCTGATACCCATATGCCGATATTTGCGGGCACTTATTTTCCTGCTGAAACAAAACATGGTTTGCCCGCCTTCAAAACATTACTCAGGCAAATCCATGAAATCTGGCAAACACGTCAATCAGACATAATACAGCAGTCGGATTCACTGCAATCGGCGTATCAGCGCATATATGAATCAACCAGACCGGCCGAGACCGATTTTAACAATACGCTAATCGATATTGCGCGCAGTCAAATTGAACAGCAGTTTGACAGCCGTAACGGGGGCTTCAGTGGTGCACCAAAATTCCCTCATCCGGCAATACTGGAATTCGCCCTCAAACACTGGAGTTACACCAAACAGTTAAACAAACCGGATCCGCGCATTCTGCACTGCGCGGTTTTCACCCTGGAAAAAATGGCAAATGGCGGCATCTTCGATCACCTGGGCGGCGGTTTCTGCCGCTACTCAACCGACGCTTTATGGATGATACCGCACTTTGAAAAAATGCTTTATGACAACGGGCCGTTATTGTCTCTATACAGCCAGGCATGGAAGATCCAGGAACAAAATAACAGGGCAGACAGCCTGTTTTTCAATACCGCCTGCGAAACCGCCAACTGGGTCAGGCGTGAAATGCAGTCAGCAGAGGGCGGTTACTATTCTGCCCAGGATGCCGATTCTGAAGGCGCCGAAGGCAAGTTCTTTGTCTGGTCAAAAAGTGAAATCAACGCATTATTAAAGAATGCCGCCAGCGAGCCCGGCATCAGCGCCGAATTCGTCGAGCTCTTCAAATCCCGGTTTGGTCTGGATTTAAAGGCAAATTTTGAAGGCCTATGGCACCTGCATGGCTACCTGCCGGAAGCAGCGCTGGCCAGCAAACATCAGCAGGATGCGGCGGTGCTACATAATCAATTTTATTTAATTCGCCAGTACCTGTTTAAACAGCGCGAAAAACGCGTTCACCCGGGCACCGACACGAAAATATTATGCGCCTGGAATGGACTGATGATTCAGGGTATGGCGGCGGCAGGACGCCTGCTTGGCAAGCCTGAATATACAGAATCTGCGGTTCAGGCCGCATATTTTCTGAAAAATCACTGCTGGAAAAACAATCAGCTATACGCCAGCTACAAGGACGGCAAAGCCAGGCTGAATGCATACATTGATGATTACGCATTCCTCATTTACGGCCTGCTTGAACTATTGCAATGCCGCTGGGACAACAATCTTTATACATGGGCACTGGAACTGGCCGATCAGCTTCTCGCGGACTTTGAGGATACAGGATACGGCGGCTTTTTCTTCACCAGCCACCAGCACGAAAACCTGATACAACGCCCGAAAAACTTCAGTGATGATGCCATCCCTGCAGGCAATGCTATCGCTGCGCTGGTATTAAATCGCCTGGGCTACCTGTCAGCAAACCAGCGCTATATTGAAGCGGCTGGTAATTGCCTGAAATCCGCCTGGCAGCTAATGCAACAGGCGCCGATTTCACACTGCGCACTGCTGAGTGCACTTAATGAATACCTGAGGCCGCCAAACATACTTATCATGAGAACACACAATGATGATATAAAAAACTGGCAATCAATTACTCAACAGTTTCATTTACCCTTCACTCTGGTATACAATATCCCGGCACAGCAGCCGCTGCATTCATCACTCAATAACAAAACCGCCGGCAGTACCAGTCTGGCTTACCCATGCAGCGGCATGACCTGCTACGAGCCCTTCAAAACCGAGGCCGAACTACAGGCCTATATGCGGAATAACAGTTATCGCGCTTTGGAATAAATAAGCAAATTCCGCTCAAAGGCCGCAATATTACTGCATTCTGACGGAATAAATACAGTATCGCGGCCACCGCAAAAAGGATTTTATTAGTTTGATAAGGATGGCGTATATGGGAGTATTGTAATATAATTAATTTTACAAAGTCAGAAAAGCGTCTGACTATTTAACCATTAAATGCACTAAACAATTAACATATATACGAGGATATAAATCATGTCTGACCAACGTAAACTAACCATTATCGCAACAAAGGGTACTCTGGACTGGGCCTATCCTCCGTTCATTCTTGCATCTACCGCTGCCGCATTAGGCATGGAAGTATCAATCTTTTTCACATTCTACGGCCTTAACCTGCTGTTAAAGGACACAAGCAGCTTAAAGATCACTCCTACAGCGGCACCCGATATGCCAATGAAAATGCCATTTGGTCCTAAATGGTTACAGAAAATCGACTTCGGTCCAAAAATTCCAAACGTGCTGTGGAACATCCCTTTTATGGACCCTATCTGCACCAGCTTAATGAAAAAGACCATCAAGAACTGCGGTGTGGCATCCATTGATGAACTGCGCGAACTTTGCCAGGAAGCAGAATGCAAATTCCTTGCCTGCCAGATGACCGTTGAACTGTTCGGCCATGATCCAGACATGTTTATCGACGGCGTTGAATTTGTTGGCGCTGCCACTTACTTCGAAGAATCGGCTGACGCCACACAGTCATTGTTTATCTAACAAGTAACAGGCTTACACGCAAAAAGCCGCGTCTGGGTAACCGGGCGCGGCTTTTTTGTGTGCTGAAAATACTTGTCCACAGTTAAACACAGATGAAAAATATATGGCATTGTTTATCCTGAACAATGAAGGATCATTTTTGTACTATTGCCTACGATCACTCACTATTGTCGTTCAGCAAGTAACGACTTTTTCCGCAAAATAAATAAAATGTTTTTAATTTGTGTTCATCTGCGTTCATCTGTGGATAAATTGCCTTTCGCTTCTTGCCAATTCAGTTAACGGAAAATCCTGGCAAAAAAGTTCTGCAACTCAAGCCATGACTGCCGGTCTGCTTCGGCATTGTATGCCAGCGGCAAATTGAATTTCTTGCCGAAGCTGTCGGCATCAGGATTAGTGAAGCTGTGTTTGGCACCAGGGTAGCCGATAAATTTATAGTCCACACCGGCCGCACTCATCTCCTGCTTGAAGGCCGCAATCTGTTCCGGCTTGGTAAATGGATCGGCATCGCCGTTCAGCACCAGCACGCTGGCCTTTACCTTACCCGGCTGCGCCGGTTCGGCAGTACCAAGACTGCCATGGAAACTGGCCACACCCTTCAGGTCGAGGCCGCGGCGCGCCATCTCCAGCACCACCCCGCCGCCGAAGCAGTAACCGATAGCGGCGATCTTATCCCTGTCGACACTGGGCTGCGACCGCAACAGTTCCATCGCCGCCCTGAAACGAGCCTCGGCTGCAGGCATGTTGTTGCGCACCTCGCCCGCGAACTTGCCTGCATCGTCGGGATGATCAGCGGTCTTGCCGTCACCGTACATGTCCACCGCCAGCGCAGTATAACCCAGCTCCGCCAGCATACGCGCCCGTTTGCGCGCATAATCGTTGAGGCCCCACCACTCATGTACCACCAGCACCCCGGGGCGTTTACCTGCAATTGCAGTGTCAGTGGCGAGATAACCTTTCAGGGTAGCGCCTCCGGCCTGGTAAGTTACCTCCTTGCCCACCACCTCGGCGAATGTTGTGCTCGTAAACAGCAGAACCACAACCATTACCAATAACTGTTTCATCACGCTTCTCCGTACTGATTGAAATTGTGAGTACAATAAACTCAACATGCGTTATTGCGCAAGAGATAAATAAAAATCAGTATCTCGCTGATTCAAGGCAACCGTTTACACTCTCAGTGTCATAACATGAGGCAATATTTCTTGACCTGTAACAGCAACCTGTGCCGAATATTGTTATAAATTTAACCATTGCTGCCCCGTTAAGATTGATGGCATGAAGTGGATGTATCGGACAATAACCATCATCCGCATAGATGCGGGTGCTGAGCCGCCATGGATGGTTCAGGAATCATAAACTTGGGGCGTATAATTATCCGATGCACCCAATTCACATGTCTCAAACCAGGATAAAATCAATAACAAGCTATGATGTGCAGCTTTAACGGGGAAAGGTTGTTATATTTACGGGACAGTAAATTTAACGACAGTTTATGGGGGGATGGATATTATTAACCCGGCGACAATATATGTCGCATTCAGGGCTACAAGAAAATACCGGATCAAGGCGCGGCTTGCAGGTAATGGTTATTCCATTGGCAAAAGCCGCAACGCGGAGCCGACATTTTCTTGTAACACCTAACCATTTGATATTGAACAAGAAAGGCCGGAGTATGCCTGTACATAATGCTGACATCGCCACCATTTTCGAGGAAATTGCAGACCTTCTCGAGATCGAGAATGCCAATCCTTTTCGCATACGCGCCTATCGCAATGCCGCGCGCATAGTGCTGAACCTCAGCGAGGAATTAAGCATCCTCGTTAAACAGGGTGAAGATCCTGCCAGGCTTCCAGGCATCGGTAGTTCACTGGCAGAAAAGATAGTCGAAATCGTTGAGACCGGTCGCTGTCAGGCACTGGAAAAACTGCGCAGACAAGGCAGCCCGGGACTGACCGAGCTGCTGCACATACCGGGACTGGGTCCAAAACGCGTGGCAGCTTTGTACCATGAACTGGATATCCATAACACGGAACAGCTGTTTCGTGCCGCCAAAGATGGTCGCCTGCAACAGTTGCCCGGTTTCGGCAAAAAAACCGAGCAGCATATCCTGGAGATGATCGAAACGCATGTTAAACAGGCAAAACGTTTCAAACTGGGTACTGCCGCTCAGTATGCTGATTCACTGCAACAGTTTATGCAACAAAACAGCGAAGTAAATGAGGTGGTTGTCGCCGGCAGTTTCCGCCGCTGCAGAGAAACCGTGGGTGACCTCGATATCCTGGTAACGGCTGACAAATCAGCACCAGTCATGGATCACTTCGCCAGCTATGATGAAATAACCGAAATCCTGTCGAAGGGCAAAACGCGCTCCACGGTAATATTAAAAAACGGTTTGCAGGTAGATCTGCGCGTGGTGCCGGTGCAAAGTTTTGGCGCAGCCCTGCACTATTTTACCGGTTCCAAAGCACACAACATTGCCATACGCCGCCGCGCCCGGCAGCGTGGCCTCAAGGTAAATGAATATGGCGTTTTCAAGGGTAACCGTATCATAGCTGGCGATACCGAAGAATCTGTCTATCAGTCCGTGGACTTGCCATACATTCCGCCTGAACTACGCGAAAATCGTGGTGAAATTGAAGCTGCGGAAGACGGCAAACTACCCCGGCTTATAACCGTTGAAGACATAAAAGGTGACCTGCATGCACATACCACGGCGACGGATGGTCATAACTCCATAGAGGAAATGGCCGACGCTGCCAGGGCGCGCGGGCTGGCCTATATCGCCATCACCGAGCACTCCAGACGGCTTACTGTAACCCATGGCCTCGATGAAAAACGCCTGCTTAAACAAATCGAGGAAATCGACAAACTCAATGACAGACTTAAAGGCATTACCGTTCTCAAGGGTATCGAGGTAGACATTCTGGAAGACGGTTCACTGGACCTGCCGGACAGGGTACTGGCCAGACTCGACCTGGTCATTGGCGCGGTACACAGCAAGTTTCATCTGTCCAGGCAAAAACAAACCACGCGTATTCTGCGCGCCATGGAACGTCCGTATTTCACCATGCTGGCTCACCCCACCGGGCGCCTGCTGGAACGTCGTGAACCTTATGACGTAGATATGTGGCGCGTTATCGATCAGGCCCGACAACGCGGCTGTTACCTCGAACTAAACTGTCACCCTGAACGACTGGACCTGCTCGACACGCATTGCCTGCTGGCGAAACAGGCCGGTGTGCTGGTGAGTATCAATACTGATGCTCACTCAATTGCGGACCTGGATAACCTGCGTTACGGGGTCGGCCAGGCACGGCGCGGCTGGCTGGAAGCCGAAGATGTACTGAACACCTTGCCGCTTAAAACATTACGCCAGTACCTGAAGGCCACCATGACATGAGGATGTATATATGCATCTCTCTCACTATTAATCCTGGCAACCGGCGCTACGATAAATACTAAAATACCACACGCATATACGCCGTGCGCACTATTGTAAAGGCAAGCTGTGCCGAATCGAGCTCGCTGCGTAACCGCTTCTCACCATTAGCAGGCCACGTTTACAGTTCGCTAATAAGACGCCCGAACGCCTCAACCTGATTCCAGTCAGTAAACTCGATATTCGCCATGGGATCGGTTGGTCCTTTTGTGATCCACATGATTAGCCGAATAATATTGCGGTCCCAGAAACCGTAGCGCTGGTAGTCGATGCGTCCGGCGAACACGGCGACGTTTTTCGGTTTCCAGGAAATCTGCCTGAGGAATTTTCTCACATAGGGATTGGTATCCGGCTGCCGCTTGTCAGGTTTACGCGCAACCACGTTCACCGAGAAGAATGCGCTGGGACGGCTTGCAAGCAGCAACTGGTTGTTCTTAATGAGGCTGTATACCGCCGGCCTGTGTTTGCCGTAGCGTATGCTCGCGCCGATAACGATTTTGTCATACGCAGACAGGTCGGCGCCGGGCGCATCATTGATATCAACCAGCGTAACCGTGTCTCCACAGCTATGCATCACCGATTGCAATCGCTGACAGATTTTCAGCGTTTGTCCGTCGGTGGTTGAATAAATGATAAGGATGCTGGACATGATCAGGCGTAAGTATAGTAAGGGATAATTCGTCAGTCACCTTTTTTTCAGCCTTGAATACCAGTTAGGGAAAAGAAAAAACTTTTTCGATTCTTCCGCAAATGAACACAAATTATGAAAATAAAAAAAATATTATCCACAGATGCTTTTCAGTTTTTCCAACGGGTGTTCGGGGTCGACATTTCCCTGTCAGCTGGATTTCACCAAGGTCCGTTATCGCAATTTAAGCTAATCATAGATAGTATCAGCGGGCAGAGATTGGGCTTTGCCGTTCTGCAGCTGATGCGATGAATATCTGTAACGTACCTCCATGCAAAGCTGCAGTTGTTGATATTGAGGATTTACATTTGCGTTTATTCGCGTTCATTTGCGGATAAAAGACGCCTTTTAGCTTTTTGCCAGTATTCTTCCAGCACATCAACACTGCAGTCATCCATCACCCTGCCATCTTCCCGCAGCAATTGCTCAACGATATTAAAGCGTGAAATAAACCGCCTATTGCAGTCGCGTAATGCCTGTTCCGGATTGACCTCGAGGTGGCGTGACAGGTTGACACTGGCGAACAGGATGTCGCCCATTTCATCGCTTATTCTCTGCTGATTTGATTCCGTCCCGATCTCGGCTTTCAGTTCAGCGATTTCTTCATCAAGCTTGCTGAAAACCGGCTCAATACTTTCCCAGTCAAAGCCATGATGCGCTGCGCGTTTCTGCAGTTTTTCAGACCAGCGCAATGCCGGCATCGTGCCAGCAATCCCGTCCAGGTAGCTCGGCTGCTGTGAAACTTTTTCCGCGCGCTCTTTTTTCTTGTGTTTTTCCCAGTCCCTGTATAATTTCGCTTCATCTTTTGTGTTATCGTCACCAAAGACGTGAGGATGACGCCTAACCAGCTTGTCATTGATTTCCTTAACGACATCAACGAAGTTAAACTGGCCCTGCTCGGCTGCCATCTGCGCATGGAATACCACCTGGAATAACAGGTCCCCCAGTTCATTTTTAAGATCCGCCATATCCTTGCGTTCGATCGCGTCAGCGACTTCATAGGCTTCTTCAACGGTATACGCCGCGATACTGTCAAATGACTGATTAATATCCCACGGACATCCGCCGTCAGGGTTTCGCAGATCTTCCATAATTTTCAGCAGTTCATAAATTTCTTTCATATTGATACTTCATCTATAACTTAAACTACTCGGAGCGTTATGCGCTGATGGTATGGTTTGTTAATTTATAAGGACGCGTGAATACAACCATGTAAACTCTGCTGCCACGTCCTGTTGCAAAAGCTTATAAATTAACAAACCATACCATCTATCCATGGGTATAAAAAAGGCGAGACAGCAGAGCTTCTCGCCTTTTAACTCAACATAGGTCAGTGATTAAAATTCGAAACGCACGCCGATGTGCGCAGAATCATCAACATCATAATCAACATTATTGTCTAATGAGACCTGCAGTTTTCGATAACCAATATATGCGCGCGCACTTGGTGTCACTTCAAGTTCGAACGCAAGGCGATACTCATACAAGCCGTCATAATCTGAGATACTGGTAACATCCGGCGCATAAAAACCCTCGGCTAAAACTGCTACCGGCATGGAAACAGGAAAGATATAGCGAACACGGGCGCCCAGAGCAATCGCGCCGCCATCAGCATTTAACTGTCCATTCGGGCCATCCAGTGCTCCCGCATACGCCTTGGCGCCGACACCAAAATGCAGGCCTTTAACATCTCCCGTATTGCTGCCGCTAACGAGAATGTAACCGCTTCCCACGACATCGTCGTCTTCGTTTATCAGTGCACCAAAACCAATATCGGCACCGCCATAACCAAATGATGAAACCTGTGATAAATAAGACAATTCGGCGACACTGCTGCCGATACGAAAATCTATGGCACCTGCAAAAACGGCTTTGGCGGGAATGAGTAAAATCGTTATAAGTAATGCTTTACGTAACATGTATAGTTATTCCTCTTATAGTGTTTGATAGTATGCTGTTTAAGTTTGATACTATGTTGCGGATTTTAACATGCTCTGCGGCTGGACGATGGTATATCAGGTCATGCTGCAGAAAAATCACACCCTGAAGTAGATGGCAATTACACGCATCAGTTCAATTGCCGCGACAATTATGCGCCAAGCCGTTCAGATATTTTCCTGCCTGCATCCACCACCAGTTTAACCCACTCATCTTTGCGGCGTTCAATCGGCGCAGATATAGACAACCCGGCGACAACGCTGTGGCTGCCGTCATAAAGCAGAACCCCGATACAGCCAACCCCGTCTTCCGCTTCTTCATTATCATAAGCAAAACCCTGCGCGTGGACCTGGTGAACCACATTCAGCAAATCCTGCTCGGTATGGATGGTGTGCGAGGTATAGGCTTTAAGTCCGCTGCGGCCGGAATAGGCGTGAATGAAATGATCGCCCAGCTCAGCGAGCATTAATTTGCCCACCGCGGTAACATGCAGCGGCGCCCGGCTGCCAATTACCTGCTCGACCCGCATCATGCGGTTGGGTGTAACACGTTCGATATAGATAACCTCGTCGCCTTCGCGCACGGTGAGATTTACGGTTTCGCCGATAGCGTCACGCAGCGCTTCCATAACGTCCAGCGCCTGCTCCCTGAGATCTATGCCACGCCTCACCTTGCCTGCGAGACGCACCAGTTTCCTGCCTAATAAATAATGGCCGGCGCTGTCTTTTTCGACAAAACCCGCTTCCATCAGGGCGCCGAGAATACGAAAGGCGGTGGACGGATGCAACCCGGTATCAGCCGAAAGTATTTTCAGGCTGACAGGGTTTTCATACTGGCTGATAGCATCGAGCAGACTGGCGCTACGATCAATGACCTGGATAGATGACATAATAATATCTCAATTATAACTGCTTACTAGCCAATAGGTTTTGTGCCATAACAAGGCGTTTTCGCACGGAGAACGTTAGCATATAAGTAATTCGTGACCGTTCGAGTACGAATACAACGCAGTTATGGTGCAACAGATAAAGGGTAGAAAGCAGTTGATTTCATATTGTGAAAACGATTACATATTGCAAAATTATAATGCCTGAGCTAAGGTTAGCACAAGTGATAAATACACGCGGTACGAAGAGATGTACCGCTTTTCATTTACAATCTATATTTCGCATTGTGAAATATAGATTGCATTATGAAAATTAATTAAGTCTAATTACAGCTGACATTACGAGGGCAACGCTATGAGCAGTGATAACAATTCAACTATCCCGGCATTTTGCCAGGGCATACAGCACTTCGGTGAAAAATGGCCTGAGTTCGACAAACATACTGCCGAGGCGGTCATAGCCGAAGGCCAGAGTGCAATCAGCAACAGCGCTGATGACAGCAGCGTTTACCAGACATTGCTGGCGGCAGATGCATTGCGTTATCTCACGCTGCAGGTCACCGGTTCAAAAGGCAGCGGCCATCCCGGCGGCTTTGCTTCCAGTGCCGAAGCACACGCATCGCTGATGATGCTGGGACACACGAATATTGTCACAGAAGTCGGCCACCATGCACCCGGCTTTTATTCTTCGATGTTTCTAGACAGCTCGCTGGAAGAAATGGGCATTTATAACATGGATGACATGATGCAGCGCTTCCGCGAAAAGCATGGCCTGCTTGGCCATCTTTCCGGTGCAATCCCGGGTTTGCTGGCGCCTGCCGGTCCGCTTGGCCAGGGTCAGCACTTTGCCATGGCCGGCGCTTACCTGCATCGCGATAAATTATTCCCGGTCACCATCGGCGACGGCGGCATGGGCGAACCCTATGTACTCAATTCAATGATGCACTTCCATACCGCCTATCCTGATATCACCAATTTTTTGCCGGTGCTGATCTGGAACGGTTATTCGCAGGAACATCATTCCATGGTTTCACTGCATAACAACAAGCAGATGACCGACTACTGGAAAGGCCACAGCTTTGACGAGGTGATCCTGGTTGACGCCAAAGATTTTGATGACAGCGGCCAGCAAGGCGCTTTTGTCGACAGCACCCGCTTCTCACTGAAACAGCGGCTGGCTTTTGCCAAAGCAGTGCTGCAGGGTATTGATGCAGCCGCAAAATCAGCCATGGCAGGTAAACTGACGGCCTTTATCATCAAGCAGCTGAAGGGTGCCGGCGTGCATACGGTTGGCGCCAAATCGCATAATTTATACCCGGCCGATACACTGGATCAGCAGCACATTATTGACGGCCTGCAGCGCCGCGCCCTGCCTGCCGAAGCCTGGCAGCTGGTGCGTGATAACCTGCGCCGCGCCGGCGGCGGCCCGGCTGTCAAAACCGTGGTAACTGAAAGCGAGCTGGCGCTAACCCCGTTACCCGCACTGGCCATGAACGAGTTTAGCAGCGAGGAAAAGGCCGTACCTTCAACCGCCATGGGCGCCCTGGTTGCACAGGTCGGACTGTCGGATGCGCGTTACGTGGTAACCAATGCTGACGGCAACGAAGCCTCGGCGATGAAAAATATCAATGACGCCCTGAAGATTCGCCATCCCAGCCATGACCCGTTGTATAACCAGGAGCCTGACGGGCAGGTTTATGAGCCGCTGAATGAAGATGCCTGCGCAGGCTTTGCTGCGGCCCTGGCACTGTTCGGTTCGCGCTCACTGTGGCTGTCTTATGAGTCTTTTGCCATCAACGGCTGGCCGATCATGCAGACCGTGGCCCAGGCAATGGCTGAACTGCGCCGTAAAACCCCGTCCACTGTTTGCATGTTTACCGCCGGCGCACTGGAACAGGGCCGTAATGGCTGGACCCATCAGCGTCCGGAAATTGAAAACTATTTCGCGGCAATGATGCGTAACGGCAACGCCTACCCGCTATTCCCGTGTGACGCGAATTCGATCCAGGTCGCATATGAATATGCCGCCAGCAGTTACAACAAGAGCATGATAATCATCGCCTCGAAGAGCCCGCTGCCGGTTTATATGTCACTGGAAGAATCACGCCGCGCCATCGAAAACGGCGCAGCAACGATCTACGAAACACCCGCAGCAGAATTGAAAACGGTTAGTAAGGGCACGGTCGTGTTTGCGGTTACCGGTGACATGATATTTCTGCCGGTATTTGAAGCCAAAGATAAGCTGGAGAAGGAAGGTTATCGCGTTCGTATCGTTGCCGTGATCAACCCACGCCGCCTCTATCGCCCGTATGACATTGCCTGGGACACCGTGGCGGAACCGGATAACAGGTTCATGGACGATGACCACTTCAATGCACTGTTTGACGGCGATGCCCTGCTGGCTGTCAGCGGCGGACCGAGTGCAGCACTGGAACCGGTATTAATACGCACACGCGCAGCAAGACGAGATACTTTCTGCTGGAAACGCGGCGAAACCACCGCCTCACCAGCGGAAATCATGGAGTTCAACGGCATCACTGCGAATGAAATGCTATCGCGTATCGAAGGTTTTTTTTCCAGCAAAAAAGCGGCCTGATAACTTCACTGCAGGTAGCGTTAGAGAGGTTTATGTCAATGCCTGAAACCAGAGTAAGCAAAAACAAGGTCATCGTACTGGATGATGACCCAACGGGTTCGCAGACGGTTCACAGCTGCCTGCTGCTGACCCGTTGGGATGTCGAGACCCTGAAACAGGGATTGCTGGATGCAGCGCCCCTGTTTTTTATCCTCACCAACACCCGCGGCATGAGTGCGGCGCATGCCGCTGAGCTGACCCGTGAGGTATGCATTAACCTGCGTGACGCGCTGGATGAACTGGCAGTATCAGGTATAAACATCAACCCCTTGCTGGTCAGCCGCTCGGATTCCACCCTGCGTGGGCATTACCCGGTGGAAACCGATGTTATCGCCGAAGTACTGGGGCCGTTTGACGCCCATTTCATGGTACCGGCGTTTTTCGAAGGCGGCCGCAAAACCATCAACAGCACACATTACCTGGTGGTTGATGGCAAAGACGTTGCGGTGCATAAAACCGAATTCGCCAGGGACTCGGTATTTGCTTACTCGCACAGTTATCTGCCCGATTATGTGGAAGAAAAAACCCGTGGCCGCATCACCGCATCCCAGGTTGAGCGTTTTGATCTGCAAGATGTTCGCGGTAACTCGCTGCCTCGCCTGCTTGAATTGCACGATAATGTATGCTGCGTTGTTGATAGCGAGACCCAGCAGGATCTTAATCACTTCTGCAACCAGCTGATGCAGGCAGCGCAGCAGGGAAAACACTTCCTGTTTCGCAGCGCCGCAAGCCTGCTGACCGCGCTGGCACAACTGCCGCCACAGCCGGTGGCTGCCGTAAAAATGCATGAATATGTACGTGGCGGCAAGGCCGGGGCCGTTATCGTCGGCTCGCATGTAAAGAAGACCACGCAGCAGTTAAAACAGTTGCTGCAACAGCCGCAAATCACAGGCATTGAGATAGATGTAGAAAAAATTAAAACACAGCGCGATCAATTGCTTGCCGACATCATAACCAGGACTGAAGACTGCCATGCAAAAAACATCACGCCGGTGATCTATACCAGCCGCACCGAAATACAGTTCGATGACCAGCAATCCCGCCTGGCATTCGGTGAGCAGGTGTCTGCCTTTCTCATGGCCGTGGTGAGAAACCTGCCGCGGACTACCGGGTTTTTGATCAGCAAGGGCGGTATCACATCGAATGATGTATTAAGCGACGGCCTGGCATTGCGCACCTCGCGAGTCGTTGGGCAAATTCTGGCTGGCTGTTCGGTGGTACGATGCCCGCATGATCATCCGCGATACCCCGATATGCCGGTGGTAATTTTCCCCGGCAATGTCGGTGATGATCAGGCGCTGGCAACTGTTTTTCGACGCCTGGCGCCGGCCCTGGAAGCTGTGACCTAAGCCTTCCCCGCGAGGGCGCGGGTTCTACTGCAGGACCCTCGCCCTCGCGGGGAAGAGGCCGGCCCCCGGCCGGGAAGGGCGATCACCGCAAACATGCAATATACGAGCTAACTACACATATACAAAATAAGTTAAAGTAAAACCTTATCCGCATGGACAGAGACACAACAAACATGCAAAAAGCCGAAACCATTGAACCCTGGATTAGCAAAACCGACCTGATCCAGGCACTGCAGGAATTCATCCCCGACGAGTCAGTCCTGTATGACGAGGAGGACCTCAAGCCGTACGAATGCGATGGCCTGTCGGCTTACCATGCGATGCCGTTGATTGCAGTTTTGCCGGAAACCATCGAACAGGTGCAGCGTATCCTGGTGCTATGCCATGAACACCATGTAGCGGTGGTGGCGCGCGGCGCAGGCACGGGACTGTCGGGAGGCGCCCTGCCTCACGAACACGGTATCCTGCTCAGCCTGGCGAAATTCAGGGAAATCATCGAAATCAACCCGCAAAGACGCATTGCCCGGGTACAGCCCGGTGTGCGCAACCTTGCCATTTCGCAGGCAGCCGATCAATACGGCCTGTATTACGCACCGGATCCGTCATCACAGATTGCCTGCTCCATCGGCGGCAACGTCGCGGAAAATTCCGGCGGCGTGCACTGCCTGAAATACGGCTTAACCGTGCACAATATCCAGCAGCTGAAAATCATCACCATCGAGGGCGAGCTATTGACCATCGGCGGCAGCGGCCTTGACAGTCCCGGCTACGACCTGCTGGCGCTGATGACCGGATCCGAAGGCATGCTTGGTGTGATCATCGAGATCACGGTAAAATTGCTGCCGAAACCGGAACGCGCACAGGTACTACTGGCGGCATTCGATGATATCGTGAAAGCGGGCGAAGCCGTGGGCAATATCATTGCCGCCGGCATCATCCCCGCCGGGCTGGAAATGATGGACAGGCTGGCAATACGCGCCGCGGAAGATTTTGTACACGCCGGCTACCCCCTGCAAGCCGAGGCGATTTTGCTGTGCGAACTCGATGGCACCAATGAAGAAGTCTCGGAACATGTATTGCAGGTACGCGAAGTGTTAAAGCACAGCGGTGCCATTGAAGTGCGCACCGCGAAAGACGAAGCAGAGCGGCTGATCTTCTGGGCAGGCCGCAAGGCCGCCTTCCCCGCGGTGGGCAGGCTGTCGCCCGATTATTACTGCATGGACGGCACCATACCCCGCAGGCAGCTGCCGCGGGTATTACAAGCCATCGCGGACCTGTCCAGAGAATATGAACTGCCGGTTGCCAATGTCTTTCATGCCGGTGACGGCAATCTGCACCCGCTGATTCTGTACGATGCCAATAAACCCGGGGAACTCGAGCGTACCGAAGAATTTGGCGGCAGGATCCTGGAGCTATGTGTCGAGGTGGGCGGCACCATCACCGGTGAACATGGCGTCGGCATGGAGAAGATCAACCAGATGTGCGTGCAGTTTGATTCGCCAGAACTGCAGCAGTTCCACGCGGTAAAAGCCGCCTTCGATCCCCAGGGATTGCTGAACCCGGGCAAGGCCGTGCCGACGCTGCACCGCTGTGCCGAGCTTGGCGCCATGCATGTACATCACGGCGAACTGCCGTTTCCCGAGCTGGAAAGATTTTAACCTGGCCTGTTGACATAGCGTATGGCAAAACAACATTGTGGAATCCTGAATGAATACTGATATCAGCCTGCAGCTGCAGCAACAGGTAGAACAGGCCTGCGAACAGGTCTCGCCACTGCGCATTGTCTGCGGCAACAGCAAGGCATTCTATGGCAGCATGGATGAACGCATGGCTTCCGCAGAAACACTCGATGTCTCAGAACACCGCGGCGTGCTCAGCTATGAGCCAACCGAACTGGTGATTACCGCGCGTGCCGGCACGCTGTTGTCCGACATCGAAAAGCTGCTCGATGACAATGGTCAGATGCTGCCGTTTGAACCGCCGGCCTATGGTAAAACAGCCAGCATCGGCGGCACTATCGCCTGCAATCTTTCCGGGCCGGCCCGCGCCTGGTCCGGGGCAGCGCGTGATTTTCTGCTTGGCTGCAAGATCATCAATGGCAGGGGAGAAATCCTCTGCTTTGGCGGCGAGGTGATGAAGAATGTCGCCGGTTACGATGTTTCCCGGCTGATGGCCGGCGCCATGGGTACGCTAGGCGTGTTGCTGGAGGTATCGTTAAAAGTCCTGCCGAAAGCCGAAATGCAAAGTACGCAGTTATTTCACTGTTCGTCTGCCGAAGCGCTTGAAAAAATACACGCCTGGTCGCAAACACCGCTGCCGATTTCCGCCAGCAGTTTTCATGATTCAACTTTACGCCTGCGCCTGTCTGGTGCAACAAAAGCGGTCAAAGCAGCAATCAATAGCGTTGGCGGTGAAACCCTGGATGATGCGGCGCAGTACTGGCATGCTCTAAAAGAGCAGGAACTGGATTTTTTCAGGCCCGGTAGCCCGCTGTGGCGAATTTCCCTGGCATCTGATGCCAGGTCTTTTCTCCCTGATCTCGCTGCTGATAATGACTTTCTCTATGAATGGGGCGGTGCCCTGCGCTGGTTAAAATCCGGGGTACCAGCCGACAGCATTCAGCAGGCCGCGGCTGAACTTGAAGGCCATGCTGTTTTATTTCGCCACCCGCAACAGCAGACGGTATTTCAGCCCTTATCGCCTGGATTGCTGCGCATCCATAACAATTTAAAACGTGCCTTCGATCCGCAAAATATTCTTAACCCCGGCAGGCTTTACCCGGAGCTTTAACCCGCATATTGCATGAAGGCGGCTGCCATAAATTGAGTAGAGAATGATAGAGTGAAGATAACATTATTGACAAATTTGTGGCATTACGCATTTTGCCTGTTCAGCATCAGGTCCAATGTGACGGCACTGCGAACGCGATCCCCCTCTAACCATAGTGATGACTATGCCCATGACATCATGGAGGGGGCAATCACACCCGCAGCACTCGCCACATTTGCCCTGATATCCGAACCTTTCATGCAATCTGCAGGTTGATCCGTCATGCAGACCAGCATCAGTGACCAGTTTCTCAGTAACCTGCATATCGAGGAGGCAGAAGCAATCCTGCGCTCCTGCGTGCACTGCGGTTTCTGCACGGCGACCTGCCCCACCTACCAGCTGCTGGGTGATGAACTGGACGGACCGCGCGGCCGCATATACCTGATCAAGCAGGTACTGGAAGGCAATGCGATCAGCAGCAAGACACAGACTCACCTCGACCGTTGCCTGACATGCCGCTCCTGCGAAACCACCTGTCCTTCCGGCGTACGTTACGGCAGGCTGGTCGAGATCGGCCGCGAGATTGTCGACCAGCAGGTATCTCGTAAGCTGGCGCAAAAATTCGTCAGGGCAGTGTTGCGCGCGATCGTACCTTACCCGAAGCGCTTTGCCCCGCTGTATAAACTTGGCCTGCTGTTGCGCCCGATATTGCCAACCGCTTTAAAGCGGAAACTGCTGCTGCCAGAGCCGTCCAGCAATAAAGCAATGGCCGCAAATCAGCGCAAGATGCTGGTGCTGCAGGGCTGCGTGCAATCGGTCGTCACACCGCAAACCAACCAGGCAGCAGCGCGGATACTGCAGAAACTGGGTATCGAATTAATCACCGCACCGGCTGCGGGCTGTTGCGGCGCGGTAAGCCATCACCTGTCCGCTGCCGAAGAAGGACTGGATTTCATGCGCCGCAATATCGATGCCTGGTGGCCATATATAGAGCGAGGTGCGGAAGCCATTGTTATCACCGCCAGCGGCTGCGGTACCATGGTGAAGGACTATGCTGTGCTACTTAAACACGATGCGCAGTACGCAGAGAAGGCAAAACAGGTCAGTGCCATAGCAAAAGATATCAGCGAGATACTGCGTGTTGAAAACCTCGCCGAGGTCATGAGCAAACCGGCAAATACCAGGCTTGCGTTTCACAGTCCCTGCACACTGCAGCACGGTCAGCAGCTCAATGGCGTGGCCGAAGCAATACTACAGAAAGCCGGGTTCACTTTAACAACGGTGCGCGACCCGCATCTGTGCTGCGGCTCGGCAGGTACTTATTCCATTTTGCAGCCCAAACTGTCACGGCTATTACTGGACAATAAATTAACCGCGCTGCAACACGAACAGCCTGACATCATCGCCACCGCCAATATCGGCTGCCAGATGCAGCTGGCAAGCAAAGCCACGGTGCCGGTAAAACACTGGCTTGAACTTATCGAAGAACAGCTTGTTTGACTGTGCCCTCATGCCATATCGAAACAAAGCTTTTTTCGTAGGGTACAATAAGTGAAGCGCATTGCACCGCCATATATTTTATAAATCGGTGGGTTGCGCTTCTCTTGATCCACCCTACGTATATCAGGTAGTTGCACAATTCAATTTCTGGCAGAATAGCGACCCACATTGATTCAAGTAACAGGTCCAGAAAAATGAGCATCACTTCATTCAATCCGCCCGTTCGCACCCTGATGGGCCCGGGCCCTTCCGACGTACACCCTCGCGTAACAGGCGCCATGGCCCGACCCTGCATCGGCCACCTCGACCCTGCTTTCGTCGATATGATGGATGAAGTTAAACAGATGCTACAGTATGCTTTTCAGACAAAAAACCAGCTGACCATACCGGTTTCCGCACCTGGCTCTGCGGGTATGGAAACAACCTTTATGAACCTGCTGGAACGTGGCGATAAAGCCGTTGTCTGCCAGAACGGTGTATTCGGCGGCCGCATGAAAGAAAATGTTGAACGTTGCGGCGCTAGCCCAATCATGGTGGAAGACGACTGGGGTAAGCCGGTCGATCCGCAAAAAGTTGAAGACGCACTCAAGGCCAATCCCGATGCCAAACTGCTCGCCTTTGTGCATGCCGAAACATCCACCGGTGCGCGCTCCGATGCAGAAACGCTCAGCAGGATTGCGCATGACCACGACGCCCTGGTACTGGTTGACGCCGTCACCTCCCTGGGCGGCAACGAATTACGCGTCGATGACTGGGAGATTGATGCCGTCTATGCCGGCTCGCAAAAATGCCTGTCATGTACCCCGGGATTATCACCGGTGAGTTTCAGCGAGCGCGCTATCGAGGTAATCACCACGCGCAATAGCAAGGTACAAAGCTGGTTCCTCGATACCAACCTGATCATGGGCTACTGGGGACCCAATGCCAAACGCGCCTACCACCACACCGCTCCGGTCAACGCTTTATACGCGCTGCATGAATCGCTGGTGATGCTGCAGGATGAGGGCCTGGAAAACGCATGGGCGAGGCACGATAACAACCACCTGGCTTTACGTGCCGGACTGGAGGCAATGGGCCTGTCCTTTATCGTGGCAGAAGACTACCGCCTGCCGCAGTTAAACTCGGTCACCATTCCTCAAGGTATCGACGAAGCGTCAGTACGCTCCCGCCTGTTAAACGAATTCAACCTTGAAATCGGCGCCGGCCTGGGCGCGCTGGCTGGTAAGGTATGGCGTATTGGTCTGATGGGCTACAGCTCGCGTGCTGAAAATATTGTGCTATGCCTGTCCGCGCTCGAAGCCGTGCTGGCTGATATGGGTGCGGAGATCAATACCGGCGTAGCGCTACCGGCGGCGTATGCGAAATTAAATATGTAGGTTCGAATTTATTCGGAGATTACAAATCATCAGGCATCTGTGTCCGAATAAATTCGGACCTACATTAATCCAGCACATGCGAAACCAGGCCGTCGGCCAGCTTGGGCTCGAACCAGGTGGACTTCGGCGGCATCACCTCACCGGCATCCGCCACCGCCATCAGCGCCTCCATGCTGGTCGGATACAGTGAAAACGCGATTGCCATTTCACCGCTGTCAACGCGTTTTTCCAGCTCACCCAGACCGCGTATACCGCCGACAAAGTCAATGCGGTTATCGGTACGCGGATCTGAAATACCGAGGATCGGCTCGATCAGGTTATCCGCCAGCAGGCTGACATCCAGCGACGCCACCGGGTCATTCGGAATCAGCTCGGGGCGGATGTTCAGGCGGTACCACTGGCCGCCAACATACATGCCAAACTCGGTAGCCTTGCCCGGTTTTACCGGCTCATTTTCCTCGGTGACGGTAAATGCGGCAGTAATTTTTTCCAGTAACTGTTCCCTGCTCAGGCCGTTCAGGTCAGTAATCACCCGGTTGTAATCCAGAATCTTCATCTGGTTATGCGGGTAAATGACCGACAGGAAATAATCACTGCTCTGGTTACCATCGCCTTCACTCAAGGCATGGCTCTTGGCCACACGTGAAGCGGAAGCGGAACGGTGATGGCCATCGGCAATGTAAATCGCATTCATGTTGTCAAAAATCCTGCTGATTTTTTTGATGATTGCGTCATCATCGATTTTCCAGAATGTATGCTGCACACCGTCATCGGCGGTGACATCCACCAGCGGCGGCTGCCGGGTGGCATCTTCCAGGATGGCATCCATATCTGCCTGCGAACGGTAAGCCAGCAGAACCGGGCCGGTCTGTGCATTCAACGCCTCGATCTGGCGTACACGGTCGTCCTCTTTCGCCGGGCGGGTATATTCATGCTTGCGAATGCGATTGGTATCGTAATCGGCGACCGAGGCCGCGGCTACCAGACCCACCTGTGAATGGCCGTTCATGACCAGGCGATAAACGTAATAGCAGGGTTTTTCATCACGGATCAATATGCCTTGCTGCAGCATTTTCTGCATATTCTCGGCAGATTTTGCGTACACAGCAGGATCATAGGGATCGATGTCTTCCGGCAGGTCAATCTCTGCCTTGGAAATATGCAGAAAACTCCACGGCCGGCCGGCGGCACGTTCACGTGCCTCGGCAGAATTTAAAACATCATACGGCGGCGCGACAACCTCTTTTGCGCGCTCCGGCACCGGACGCAAGCCGGCAAAAGGCTTAATTAATGGCATTTTTTTACTCAGGTCAATTTTTGATGGGCGAATTATACATTATCAATCCGTTATGAATCCCGGATAAATCGTGAAACCCTGTTATCCCTGATTTAATGTATCTATCTAGTAAATATGCCTGGCGGACATACTTGTTATTGACGCAAAACTGTTTATCGACGCCTTGAATCACGGTAGTCATGATTTTCCAGTTCAACATCAGCCTGAACTTCCTTGCGGCTTCGTTCATAAACAACTTCGCGACCCATCACAGAACCTGCATAAGCAAGGCCATTAGCTGTCGGCAACAGTTCACACTTTACACTGTGTATACCTTCACCTAACATAACCTCAATCTTGTTCGTATGCTTACTAAAAACGCCCACTTCCATCATCTTGCCTGTTTCGGTAACACGTACTTCTATTTTGTCTGCTTTCATTAAAATGTCCCATAATTGATGAATTGCGGTTTCAGAATTAATCGTCTTTAATGTTTTCACCCTGTCCGCACTTATACGCGAAGCGCATCCTGATAACAACAGGTAAAAGCAGGAAGATACTTTTATCGCGGTCTGTGCCGAAGGCAAAGAATGAATTAATTTACTGGTGTAACTTCGATAGACGTGAAGAAGCCAGAGCAGCTATCTTTGATTACTTGGATGTATGTTATAACCGGCACCATTTACCCCAGACACTCAATTATCAAACATCCAGGCTGTTTGAAAAGTTGTATGATACTGCTAAATTTAACTGTCCGTGAAAGTCTGTACGCTTCAGTCTGACCTCATTGAGTGAAAAAAGAATAATGGAAGATGATGTCTGTGTCAGGTTTTTGCAGTGGTTATTACCCCGGTTGCGAATGCGCTATCCGGGTTTTCGCAAGGTACGTAAACAGGTTTGCAAACGTATTCAGCGACATATCAAGCAATTAAAACTGACAGATGCAAAAGAATATCAGCACTATCTGCAAACCCATCCAGATGAATGGCTTATTGTCGATAAATTATGTCGTGTAACCATTTCGCGTTTTTATCGTGATAAGGTGGTGCTCGAGCATATCAGTAAAGAAGTGTTACCGGTGCTGGCTCAGGCTGCTGTCACATCAGGTGAAACCATCATTCGAGGCTGGAGTGCTGGCTGTGCGGCAGGTGAAGAGGCCTATAGTCTGGTGTTGATGTGGGACAGGCTGGTCAGCAATTACTTTCCGGAACTCGATATTCAGGTTATTGCAACGGATATTGATCCAGTCATGCTCGGTCATGCAATTAGCGCATGCTATACATACAGCAGTATCAAGGCATTGCCTGAAGAATGGATTGATATCGCCTTTTCACAGCAGGAAGATGTTTTTTGTCTGGATTCACGTTTACGTAATAAAGTAACATTCAACGAACAGGATATCAGGCAATCCTTACCGACTAATGTCTTTCATATTATTTTTTGCCGCAATCTGGCCTTTACCTATTTTGACAACAGCTTGCAGCTCGAAGTACTTGAAAATATTCGCGATTGCCTGGTTGACGGCGGCGCCCTGATAATTGGCGGTCACGAATCATTGCCCGGGGGTTATAGCGGTTTTTGCCAATGGCCAGGGCAGCGCGCTATTTTTCAAAAATTATAAAGGGGACATAACCATTGCTGTCCCACTTAATGTTAGAAACATGGATTGGGACCTGTTGTGCGAGACCGTATGCCGCATGGATGCGGCATTCGAGCGTACAAGGAAGTATTCACAGCGTGTCTCGGGCGACCGTTGCCAGTTCATGTTTCGGATGACATAAACAGTTATCTCTTTCATGTATAACAGTGAGTTA
>JAJDNP010000080.1 GCA_022340645.1 Gammaproteobacteria bacterium
TCTATTTTTTGCTTTTAAATATTTGCGTTTATTCGCGTTCATTTGCGGAAGAATCTAAAAGTTTTTTCTTTTCCACCAACGGGCATCAAGGGTCGACAACGTAAGTTCAACTGAAAACATTCACTGTCCGTTCCTGCTGCATCACAGACGCATAGAATTTTCATAAAATTCGAGCCCCCATCCTGAACCTGTAAAATAACTCGACACATAACACCTTATGCAATCGCTTGACAGACAACATCGATAAAGCTATCGTAATACCAATTGATTATCGATAGAGGTAAAGATAATGGTAACCGTTACGGTATCACCTAAATTTCAGGTCGTTATTCCTAAAGAAATCAGAGAATCGTTGAATTTGTGTCCCGGTCAGCGAATGCAGGTTGTGCAATACGAAAACAGAATTGAACTTATCCCTGAAAGAGATGTGGGTGAGCTCGAAGGCTTTCTTAAGGGCATAGATACATCATTTACCAGAGAAGAAGATCGGGTATGAATGTAGTCGATACTTCAGGGTGGCTCGAATTTTTTGCAGGGGGTAATAATGCCAGGAAATTTTCCACGCCAATAAAACAGTTCGATCAGCTTATCGTACCGACAATATGTATCTATGAAATATCAAAAGTAATCCTGCGGGAAAGTGATGAAAATCATTTATTACCGGCTCTCGCGGCAATTCAAAAAGGAAAAATAGTGGAACTTACCTCTTCGATATCTACTACCGCCGCCAGAATCAGTTTAAAGTACAAATTACCAATGGCGGACAGCATCATATATACAACCGCTAACCAGTTCGATGCGACAATATGGACCCAGGATGTTGACTTCAAAGACCTGCCGAATGTCAACTACATAGCAAAACAGCATTGATGTTGGGTTACGGTTACGCTGACCCAACCAACGAAACAAATCAGTGTTTATTCGCGTTCATCTGTGGATAGATAAAGTTGATATTTGCGTTCGTTACTTCGCGCTTCCTGCGCTCCACCCTTCGGGCCGTACCAATGTACGTTCAAAATGCTCCCGGCATTTTAGCGCGGCAAAAATAAAATTCAGGTTTTATCCAGCACGCCATCTTCCAGCGTATAAACTGTATCCATGCGCTCTGCAATTTTTATATCGTGGGTCACAATTACCAGCGATGTACGGTATTGCCTGTTTAATTCAATTATCAGGTCTATTGCCTGCTCGGCATTTTTTCGGTCTAGATTACCGGTCGGTTCATCCGCCAGGATGCAGTCCGGCTGGTGAATCAATGCACGGGCAATGGCTGCGCGCTGTCGCTCGCCACCGGATAATTCACTTGGTTTGTGATGCAGGCGTTTGATAAGACCGACGTCAGCTAATACCTTTTCAGCGCATTGCCTGGCCTGATCGACTGAATTGCCTTTAATTAATAACGGCATGGCAACGTTTTCCAGCGCCGTGAACTCTGGCAGCAAATGATGAAACTGATAGATAAAACCAAAGCGCTGGTTTCTTAAGGTGCAACGCATTTTTTCACTAAGCTTGTGTACATCGACGCCGTTCAACAACACTTTTCCGCTTGACGGTTTATCCAGTCCACCCAGGATATTCAATAACGTGGTTTTGCCTGAGCCGGACGAGCCGATGATCGCGGAGGTTTCAGCCTGCTCCAGTTTGAAAGTAATATCATTCAATACATGCAAATCGTGTCGTACGCCATCATTGTAATTCTTCGCAATGTTTAATGCCTGCAGCATGATCAGGGCACCTCGATTAATTCCGGGCGAATCAGATTGAGATTCAAAATGGGGCATATCAAGGCGTCCGCTTTTAAAAGAGATGGGAACGTGAGTACACTATTGCAAAAATATACAACGCAGAGACGGCAGGTTCTGGACTTAATATGTGTGTTCATGAATTATTCTAGTTGCCCTTACTCGTAGCGCAAAGCTTCGGCAGGCATGGTGCGGGATGCCCGCCATGCTGGATAAATCGTCGCAAGGACAGTAACAGTAAAGGCCGATATAGCATAAGTGACAACCTCGCTGACTTTAACGTCAGCAACAATATCGCTGATATAATAAACATCGCTAGGCAGGAAATCGGTATGAAACAACTGCTCCAGCCAGGAGACAATTTCAAAGACATTCAACGCAACCGGTACTCCGCTGGCGACACCGATCAGGGTGCCGAACAGGCCGATAAAAGCCCCCTGGATAATAAAGATCATCATGATGCTGGACGGGCGCATGCCCAGCGCACGTAATATAGCGATGTCTGACTCTTTATCGGTTACCGTCATCATCAGGGTAGAGACAATATTCAAGGCGGCCACAGAAACCATCAACAAGAGGATAATAAACATCACCGTTTTTTCAGTTTGCAGCGCGCGGAAAAAGTTCCTGTGCTGTTGTGACCAGTCCTGTACCCAGTATTCATCATTAAATTCCTTTTCGATATCACGGGTAATACGCGGCGCTTCATACAGGTCTTTAAATTTCAAACGCACGCCATTGACCTTGTCGCCGTAGCTGAATAGTTTTGCGGCGTCTTCAATATGCATATAAGCCATGGCGGCATCAAATTCATGCATGCCGACTTCAAACACACCGACAACCCGGAATCGCCGCAATCTCGGCATCACGCCAACCGCGGTAATATTCGCCTGGGGTGTAATCACGGTGACACGATCACCTTCGAAAACTCCCAGCGTATTGGCCAGTTCCCTGCCGATGACCAGGCCATACTCTCCTGGCTTCAAATCGAACAGGCTGCCTGACACCATTTTTGATTCGACCAGCGAAACCTTCGATTCCATTTCCGGCTTGATACCTCGTATTAACGAACCACTTACCCGGCGGCCATTGGATAACATCACTTCTTTATTTATATAGGGGGCCGCGGCAATCACTTCTTTATTTTGTTCCGCTTTCTCCAGCACCGCCGGCCAGTCTCGCAGGTAACCGTCGTAACCGCTTATGGTGGCATGCGAAGTCATGCTTAATGTCCGGTCACGTAGTTCATTACCAAAACCGTTCATCACGGAAAGCACCACAATAAGTGCAAACACGCCTAAAGCAACACCGGCTATGGAAATAAAAGCGATGAAGGAAACAAAGTGGTTTTTACGCCTTGCACGAATATAACGTAACCCAATAAACAGTTCTTTAGGTTGAAACATTAAGCGATTAATGGCATCTGCAGGGTTTATATAAAGGTTGTTATAATGCGTGTGGACTTGCTGCTATCACTTAACGAAGATCGCGCACGCGGTACGTAAATTATTCCGCCTTGAGCAGGTTCTTTTCTGTCATATCCTTTATCAGCAATTCAGTTAATTCTTTGATGGTATCATCAATTGACTCAGGCGAAAAAGTCCGGGTTCGCGCCGTCCATACCAGTTGTTCGGATTTAACATCATATAAACTGGTTTCGAGGGTATAGACTTCATGCGTTGTGTAATAACCCGGATCATGGACGTATGTATTAACGGTCGGGTAATAACTATACAGACTGCCGTAGTATCCGCCACGGTAATAACCGCCATAGGCACCGCCGTAGGCGTAACCTGTTGACGGCCGGTAGACTGTTTCTTCATCAACAGCAACCATGTGTGTCACAAGAACACCATCAATATTCAGCCCTTTAATGGCTTTGCTGACGGTATCGCGGTTTATTTCGACATTGCTTTTGATTAATCGATAACTTGCTTCCGCGCCAATTGCCTTTTCTTTCAGTGCTTCAACAAAATAACTCTCGTAAGCACGCCTTGTTTGCTCACTTTCAGCGATACCTACTATCAGCAGGTTGCTGTATGATTTCTTGTTGCTCGGTTCTACCCATGACTGGGTAATTTTGGTGCTGGCGCAGGAAAACAGTAAAAAGGACACTGCGCACAATATAACAATCCTGATCTTAAAACGACAAAACGGGCTCATATTTATTTCCTGAGGTTTTCTTAATCTGAGAAAGTATCGCATGTTAGCAACTGCACACTAAAACACAATAAATTAATTTGCATAGCCACACCTGCAAAACCACTAAATGAGAATCGCCACATTATTTTAATATATTATCTTTGAATAATTCCTTGATCAGCAATTGCGTCACCTCGGTAACAGTGCTGTCAATCGATTCAGGGGCGACGGTTTTTGTCTGGACAGACCAGACCAGGGTTTGTGCCTGCACATCATAGAGGTCGCTTTTAAGGCCGATTACCTCGCTGCTGTTTGTGCGTCCGCGGTTAGAAATTAATGTAGCCGAAATTAAATTATCATCCGCACTGCCAGAATAAGATGGATTTAACAGTGACTCCTGAACACTGACTTGCGTGTCCGTAGAAACCAGATAAGTCACCAGCACGGCGTCAATCGTTGTACCCTGGATTGCCTTGAGTACTGTATCGCGATTGATGGTCTCCTTGCTGCTAATCAATGTATAGCTTGGTGTCGCGGCAATATTTTTTTTCTTTAACTCGGAAGCAAAATAATTTTCATAGATGCGGCGTGTTTGCTGGCTGTCAGAAACACCAATAATCATAAGGTGATGATATGACTTGTTATTCTCCGGATCTTTCCAGCTTAAAACCAGGCTGGTACTTGCACAGGACACGCATATTACACACAATAACAAAAGCACTATATTCTTGATTCTAATATAACCTGTAAACATCAGATATCTCACTGCTAAAACCTTAAA
>JAJDNP010000088.1 GCA_022340645.1 Gammaproteobacteria bacterium
TTATAAATCTTTAACAGATCAGTTTCATCAATGTCAACGAAGGTATCAATGTGACTTAAGGCATAAACAAAGTCTTCATGATTTATCGGCTCATATTCTATTGCCATGGGCTCGATAGCTTGCTTGCTGATATACAGATGAGCTGGATATTGTCGCCATTTAAACAAGCAATTAAAAATAACCGCAACGAGTAAAATGGTTACCGCATTTAGTAGTATGGGTTGCAATACATAACTGTAACCTAAGTCATGTAATTTCTCTGAGCCTATGATTGCCGCCAGTGCAGTCGCGCCGCCCGGTGGATGAATACTGCGCGTGATAGTCATGACACCGATAGCGAGCCCTACACTCGCCGATGCTGCGACAGTAAAGTCGGGAATCCAATACCAGCATGCCACGCCGGTAAGCGCTGAAAAAACATGCCCCGCTATGACGTTCCAGGGTTGAGAAAAAGGCGCATGAGGTGCGGCAAAAAGCAAGACGGCACTGGCCCCCATGGATGGCACAATATACACAGCCACTTCAGGGTCGAGCAACCAGTAGCTGATCATGAATATGACAAATATACCCAGAAATCCACCGACAGTAGAAATTAACTTTTCCTTAAAATTAATTGCCTGGCGACTAAAACCAATCAGGTCGAGAAAACCGGTTAGATTCATATGGCGTGTTTGCTTACTTCAAAAATATGTCGTTTTATTTATTTCCAGCTACCTGCTGAAAACCTGGTGTTTGCCTTTGGTACGCAACAAACCAGCTGGTCGATTGCCTTGCTTCTGCGGACCGCCACGTGGAAATAATTGATGTAAATAGAAGATCTTCATTATGACTTTAAAAATCGTATTCTTTTTTATCCTTATTAAAATGATCAAAAAATATTCTCACCAGGTCCGATCGTGTGATCATGCCAACAGCATGTTGATTTTCGTCACAGACAATGACACGCTTAACCTGGTTTTGCTTCATCACATCCAGTACCTGGTGAAGTGAGTGCTGCGGTGTAATAGTCACCACATTTTTAGTCATTAGGTCGGCGACCACGCCTTCAGGCTCACGTGCCTGTACCTGCCGATGGAACATGTTTTCCAGCGTTTGCCACAAGCTGTGGCCAGGCTGATGAGATGGCACACCCAGCGCATGTAAAAAATCAGCTTCGGTAATAATGCCGACCAGCTTGCTGTCATCATCGACCACCGGCAAGCCACTAATTTTAGCGCTCACTAGCAGGTGAGCTGCATCAGACAGTGTGCAATCCGGATGCACTGTTTTAACCGGTTGCGTCATCAGTTTTTCCACCAACCGGTTTTCTCTGTCGCGTCTACGGGCATACTTTTCTGCCTTCCGGTGTATCTGCATGAGATCATCTATAGAGACATCAATATAGGTGCCCATCTCTTGCAACGCCAAAACAAAGTCATCGGCCTGTAGCTGCTGTTTGTTCATGTTTTGCACCTTCAAATCAAAAAATACGTAGCAAACCCATACCTCGTACTATATAAGGGCAACTATATACAAGACAAACGATATTTATTTAACATTAATATCGGATTATTCGATATTAAATTTATGGGTATAAACCAGGTCAAAACGTTTCTTGCAGTAGCGGCGAATGGCAGTTTCTATGAAGCAGCTTCACGTCTGTATGTAACACAATCCACCGTGAGCAGCTATATCCAGGCGCTTGAAACTTATCTGCGCGCAATGCTTTTCGTAGGTAACCGATCTGGAGCGACACTGACGCCAGCAGGCAAATGATTTTATGCATCACACCAAATCCATCGTTATAACGCTGGGTTGGAGAAATACGTCAAACCGCGCCTGATATTTCTATTAGAAGTGGGATTGGTTTTGATGACGATCCAATGCGTACTGTCATAGAAGGCACCATGGATGTAGCACAAATGTATAAGCCTCAACACAGCCCGCTCATCCACGTACTGACTTATATGGTTTATTCACTAAATAGTGAATCCTTAGTCCTTGAGCAGCTGTTAGCATGTAATTTATGGGTGTAATTTATGGGTGTCTATATTTTGATATTTTTTTGCTGGTCAGAGAAGCAGACCTTCGTGATTTTCACTTGAAGGGGAAAGTTCGAAACCAAAAACGGACGTTCATAATTGAGAGAAAATGAGTAAGTTAAATGGGGGAAACCCCTAGATTCTCATTCCATATAACATGATAGTCTGTTGTCCCAACGATGTAACAACTCTCCTGGATTGTTCTCTTGTTAATGCCTTGCTTAACGTCATTAACCAACCCAAAGCAGACATGAGTGTAATCCATTAGTGTGTAACGGTTGGAATATATAACGAGACAGGGAGCCTCGTTAATTAACAGTTATGTGGCTCCAGTTTTATTCCGGTTCGCATGGTTGAACCACTGATCAAAACAGGACAGTTATTTCATATGCCTGACAGCCCACAATTTAAACTACCGACTTATATGGTTTATTCATTAAATAGTGAATCCTTAGTCCTTGAGCGGGTGTTTGAATGTAATTTATGGGTGTCTATGTTTTATTCTGGTCAGAAGAAGACGGAAAGGGATTATTTTCAGGATTGTCTGATTGACTTTGTTTAGAATGAGTCTATATAATGCCCACACTGACGCCGCGTGATATATATAGCTATATCTTCGATACTGACCCGTTGGCATCAACATATAAAATGTACAGCGCTTCAAAAGTGTTCCCAGTTATTGAGCAATTATACAAACAAATGCATCAGGACAAATCATGATCAAATCTCCAGAGGAGATCGTTAAGGGTGCGATCAATCTGATTTCATTGCCCGAAATATATATTCGCCTAAACCATGTGATGGAAGATCCGGATCACGATGCCAGACAGGTCGGTGATGTAATCTCGTATGATCCGGCCCTGACAGCCCGTATTCTTCGTATCGTAAACAGCGTTTATTACAAACTTGCGGTCAAGATCGAACTGGTGAGTCGCGCCGTTTCCGTTATCGGCGAGGATGATTTACGCAATCTGGTACTGGCGACATCGGTAGTGAACAGCTTTGAACGTTTACCTAATGAACTGGTCGATATTCGCCATTTCTGGAGCCATAGTGTACATACCGGGATTGTCGCCCGCCTGCTTTCCCGCCATTGCAATACTCATCACGGGGAAAGGTTATTCATCGCCGGACTTCTACACGATATAGGCAAGCTGATCCTCTATTTCGAGGAACCGGAATTATCGGAACAGGTTCTGATGGAAGCATCAGAAAACGATGGCTTGCTGTTTCACGCGGAGAACCGCCTGTTCGGATTCAACCACGCCGATGTGGGTGGTGCGCTGATGACTTCGTGGAAGATGCCATTTGCGCTCATTGAAGCGGTTAAATATCACCATGAGCCTATGGGTGCACATTTTCATGCTACCGAAACGGCCATTGTGCACATCGCGAACGCGGTAGTGAACTCGATTGGCCCTGATACAATAGTTGATGAGCACCTGCTCGACGACTATCCTGGGTTCGAACCGGAAACGCTCAGGATAACCAGCCTCGACCTGTCCCTGCTTCCACAGATCATGGAGCAGGCACGAGAGCAGGCGAGTCAAGTGCTGGAGATCATTTGTCCATAATCCTGGTGTACCGCTGTATCGAAAACTGCATTTATGGACACCCAACAATTCAATGCTAACAGGCCCTAATACAAGAAGAATTAGAGAGTGATGATGTTCAGCATTCCGTTCAGTACCAGCGCCATATTGCGGGTTGGTATCCGGCGCATTCAAGAATAAAAGGATTCGACTCCGGATCGTGCAGGAATACCCCGGCTGTCAGATCAGCACACTCGGAATGATGGATCACTTCATGTGAATTATCGGGCCAGATTTTTCCCCACCAGCGCCTCGCGTTTGCAATCACGGGTTCGGCCATCTCGGCAGGCGTGACAGGGTCGAGCTCACCCGCATAGAGCAGCAATGGCGTCTCGATTTTATAGGTCTGTTTCAGCTCGGCGGGTGCTGCGGGTACGTCCCAGACTTCGCACATCGCTTCCATATGGTCGAATACCTTTGCATTGGAGTAATGCTGGAACGGGTATTTCATCAGCTCGTTGCGTGCCAGCTTGAAATCGACGAAAGGAATTTCGTCGTAGCAGGCATAGGATGCATAGGCGCCTACATAGAAGTTGTCATTCGAGACAACGTCAACATAATTCTTGCCCACAAGTTCCGCCAGCACATCACGGTTGCCCATAAATATGTCGTTTAGATAACGCGGAATCTTTTTGATCTCGTCCGGATCATATATGTCCGAATACAGACTGTCGAAAAACATCGACGCGGTGACCTTGATCTCGACCGGTTTATCGTTACGAACAATATTTATATTAACCGGCGATGCATGAAGTTGCGCCAGGTAGTCCGCAAGGCGCTTGTCAAGGTCGGTTCCGTAACGCCGGTAACAGCGGTTGTCACTATCGCATTTATCGATCACGCGCATGATCGCCTCGTAATTGCGCCGCGGTTCTTCCTCGTAAGTCCTGGCAGACTGAGGGATCATGCCATCCAGTATCAGTGACCGGGTTGAGTCCGGCTGGAGCCGCTCGTAAGCCAGCGCGACGCGGGAGGCATAGGAACCGCCATAAATATTGAGCTGGCGGATGCCAAGCGCCCGGCGCAGTTGCTCGATGTCTTCAGCGGCATTGATTACATTGTACTGGCTCAGGTCGATACCCTGTTCCTCGAGTCTTTGCTTGCAGGCCGTATAAGATGTTTTGATCAGCTGGATCAGTTCGTTGTGCTCGAGCGTCTTCGCCAGCACCGACTTTGCAGCATTCTTGATTTCAACACAGTCGAGACCGGGTTCGGCGGTACCGACACCACGGTTGTCGGTCAGGATCAGGTCACGTCCGGCACTGACAGTAGAATCATACCAGCTCGTCCATAAGGGATAATCCGTGCTGGCCCAGTCCGCCTTCGCGATACCCAGTGCAATGCCGGGTCCTCCGCCGCCGGCGACGAGTAGCGGCACGGTATTTTTATCGCGTATATAGGCTTTGAAAATGATGAATGGCAGTTTGATCTGTCTGTCTTCCGGCTTGCTGTAGTTTTCGGGTACAACAAGAGTGCCGCATTCACTCTGCGGCCAGTCAGGTTTTGATTTGAACCAGCATGGCGTGTTGAGAATCTTGTCTGTAGAAGGCGAATTTGTTGGATTGTTGCTCTCGGCAATAGCAGCCACACCAACATGCAGAAGCAGGAGGAATGCAATGGCTATGGATGCAGTCATATTTTCCGAGTGCATTTTTTTATGCATTTTTTTATGGACACCCAACAATTCAATTGACATAAGCATACCAAGTTTGTAACCTGATACAAACAAACTGCTAAGGACAGCACAATGCCAAAACTAGGGAAGACACTGGTGCCGCTTGAATCCACCCCCTATTATCATTGCGTTTCTCGCTGTGTTCGCCGCGCCTTTTTGTGCGGTGAAGATGCGCTCACCGGTCAAAGCTTTGAACACCGCAGGCAATGGATTGAAAATCGTTTGCTTGAACTGGCCGGTATTTTTGCTATCGATATTGCCGCCTATGCCGTCATGAGCAACCACTACCATGTCGTCCTGCATATCAATAGCAATCAGGCAACGTCCTGGTCTGAGAGGGATGTCGTTGAACACTGGCATCGTTTATTCAAAGGCAATCTGTTATCACAGCGCTTTATTCGGGGCGGAACACTCAATCAGGCCTAACATAACGCCCTGAGTGATCAGATTGCTGAATGGCGCGAACGCCTGATGTCGATCAGCTGGTTCATGCGCTGTGCGAATGAGCCCATTGCCAGGGAAGCTAACCATGAGGACAATGTTACCGGGCGTTTTTGGGAAGGCCGCTTCAAGTCTCAGGCGCTGCTGGATGAAAAAGCACTGGCTGCCTGCATGGTTTATGTGGACTTAAACCCGATCCGAGCAAGGCTAGCAAAGACACCGGAGCAGTCCGATTATGCTTCAATCAAACAGCGTATTAAGCAGGCATCAACGGGTCAGCAGCCATATCAGGAAGAACAGCAGCCCGAGTCATTATTGCATTTGCCGGTAATCCCGGAAAAGACATGCCTGAAGGTTTACCGTTCAGGCTGTCAGATTATCTTGAATTAGTAGACTGGAGCGGGCGTATTATGCGTGAAGACAAGAAAGGTTATATCCCCGAGTATCTTCCAATAATATTGCAACGGCTTAACATCGATATCAGGCACTGGCTTTATCTTAACAGACATTTCGAGCGGCCATTTAAAAACCTGGTGGGTGCGGCCTTTCGTGTTCGCAAAGTCTGCGAAGAGCTGGGTAAAAACTGGACACATGGCATTCGTCAATGTGAGCAGATATTCTCAAGTCGTTAAACTCTCCTATTCAAAGATAATATGATGAGCTTGTAATTAACGAGTTCAGGTTTTTCTTTTGCCCGGGTTTTAGTGATTCGTAGCCGATTTACTCAGAAAGGCGTTCGTCTGGATAATTACTACCTTTTAACTGAAACCATCTAAAACAAAATAAAAAATTGATGTGAATTTTCGTTTATTGCATTTTTTAATCATTGGATGTCATTGCTGTCCCATTTAAATTACACGCGTATACATAACTCACTGTTATACATGAAAGAGATAACTGTTTATGTCATCCGAAACATGAACTGGCAACGGTCGCCCGAGACACGCTGTGAATACCTCCTTGTACGCTCGAATGCCGCATCCATGCGGCATACGGTCTCGCACAACAGTTCCCAATCCATGCTTCTAACATTAAGTGGGACAGCAATGCATTGGATGTCTTTGTTTTTGATCAAACACCCGTGCAGTATGAAAAAGTTAATACTATTGCCTGCTTTGACTGGCAGTAATAAACCGTGGTTGTCTCAGATTAATTCAGCAGGTGCTTGATTGCAAAATTTAGCCCCTCCTGGTTCTTGAACATATATTGACAAGTATCAAGAAGCCAATTCAAAAATATCATTACACTTTAGCTGTATTATTTCAATTCGTAATAAGTCGTCAGCAACGAATAAATAAATATTCAACAAAGATAAAAGGAGTTGTTGTTATGAATAAAAAAATTATCGCTGTAGTATATATTTTGTTCTTCATGAACTTATCTGGAAATGCATGGGCAGGAAATGTTAACTTCTTTCTGGGACAGAAAACATTAGACAAAGATGACTGGGAGCCAGTAGATAAACAACCTGAATTTGGTGTACTTGTAGATTTTAAGCAACAAAGCTGGCCTGTCAGTATAGCATTAGACTTTTTAGGTTCTAAAGATGAAACTACAATAGCAGGTATAAACGTTGAGGGAAACACTGCTGAGTTAGACTTTGGTGTGCGCAAAATCTGGGATACGGAGAATAGTACGATAAGACCTTATATAGGTGGCGGTGTTGCTTTTATTCGCGCTGAAGTTAAGGGAACATTAAGTCCCTTTACTGTTTCTGTCGACGATAGTGGTGCCGGGTTATGGATCGGTGGCGGTATTTACTGGACACTTAATCAAAGTTTCAATTTAGGCCTTGATTTACGTTATTCACAAGCAGATGTCACATTAGCCGGAACAGATGTCAAAGCAGGTGGCACACATGCTGGAATATTACTTGGTTATCACTGGTAACATGTGAATACTTCACCGGCCAAAGCCGGCATCTTCAGATTACGGCAAATAAACCAGACCAGAGAGCAATTGCTTCCAAAATTAGAATTTATTGCTCTCTGGCACGGTTTTTATGCCGCTTAATGTCTGGTTGAAAGACCTGACCAAGAACGCCTATGATGAGTCAACTTATCTCAAAGCACTAAAACAGCGGGGTTCGCAGAAAAAAACAGGACACCCACAAATTAAATTGACACGAGCTTAACAAGTTTGTACTCTGATGCAAACAATCTTCTAACTGCTAAGGACAGCACTATGCCAAGATCAAGGAAAACCCTGGTATCCCTGGATGCCACTCCCTACTACCACTGTACTACCCGCTGTGTCCGCCGTGCTTTCCTGTGTGGCGAAGATAAGTTCACCGGAAAAAGCTTTGAACACCGCAGGAAGTGGATTGAAGAACGCCTGCTTCAACTGGGCGGTATCTACGCCATTGATGTTTGCGCCTATGCGGTGATGAGCAACCATTATCATGTCGTATTACATATTAACCGTGATCAGGCCTTGGGCTGGTCAGTCAACGAAGTAATCGACCGCTGGCATCAACTGTTTAAAGGCAATCTTCTCTCGCAACGTTATTGTCAGGGCGAACCCTTAAGCAAAGCAGAACAAACTGCCTTAAATGAATGCGTGGAAGAATGGCGCAACCGACTGATGGATATCAGCTGGTTTATGCGCTGTGCTAATGAATTCATTGCGCGTTCTGCCAACCGGGAAGATCAAGTGACCGGCCGCTTCTGGGAAAGCAGATTCAGTTCGCAGGCTTTACTGGATGAAAAAGCATTAATGGCAGGCATGGTTTATGTTGAGTTAAACCCGATCCGGGCAAAGATGGCGGAAACGCCCGAGCAATCGGATTACACTTCGATTAAACGGCGCATTACGCAGGCACTTAAGGTAAACAATCCTGAGGCAATCGGCCAGCAGCCAGAAACACTGTTTCCCTTTGCCGGTTATCCCGGAGCCGATATGCCGGAAGGTATCCCTTTCAGCTTGTCGGACTATCTTGAACTGGTGGACTGGACAGGCCGTATCATCCGGGAGGATAAACGTGGCTATATCCCTGAACAAGTGCCACCAATATTACAACGACTGACTATCGATACTCGCCACTGGCTTTATCTCACCAGGCACTTCGAACTGCCCTTTAAAAACCTGGTAGGTGCGGCTTTTCGTGTTCGTAAAGTTTGTGAGCAGGCAGGCCAACATTGGGCGCAGGGAATTAAACAGTGTGAGAGGCTGTTTTCAAGTAGCTAACCTGACGTACAAATAACAAGATCAGAAAAATCATCAGGTCTTTAATTGCAGGCCAGGGATTTCTATTCCCTGCCTTTATCCGTTCCGTACAAATAGGTCATTTCAACTGTTTTAACAGGAGTAAGCATGACCGCCTGACAAACATTTTCCATCATGAATCATTGGGATTGTTAATTTACCCTTGAAAAGGGTTTTTAATTTATGGATGTCTATATTTTTACAGATGTCTATATTTTTTAAATGAACTATGGACAACCGTCAATTCGATACCCATCCATTCGAACCTTATTACAGCCTGCTGATAAATTAAAATATAATTTGTGTACAAACAGTACTGAAATCGCTTTAAGATAATGCTCGTTAATAATGAGCAAATATAAAAATACAGCATGAAAAATCTCTGGTCCGACACCACAGTTGAACAGTTTGCCGATAATCCCCTGCAACTCAGGGTATACAGTTCCAGGCTGCTGGGCCGGCAGCCCGACCTGGTGCTTCATGGCGGCGGCAATACCTCGGTCAAGGTCATCGAAAAAAACCTGTTTGGTGAAGATGAAGAAATCCTTTATGTCAAAGGCAGCGGCTGGGATCTGGGGGATATCGAAACGCAAGGTTTTGCACCGGTCAGGTTAAAAACACTGCAGCACATGGCCGGTTTCGATGAGCTGAGTGATAGCGAGATGGTGCGCATGCAACGCGCCGCGATGACCGATCCTTACGCGCCGAATCCGTCGGTAGAAGCGGTGCTTCATGCCATCATACCCTGTAAATATGTTGACCATACCCACGCGGACGCTGTTATCACCATTACCAATACACCTGGCGGTGAAGAAAAAATGAGGCAGATTTATGGCGACAGGGTGCTGCTTGTACCTTATGTCATGCCGGGCTTCATACTGGCAAAAAAAATATATGAAATGACAAAGGAGATCGACTGGTCGCTATATGACGGCATGGTGTTGCTTAACCATGGTGTCTTTACATTTGATGACGATGCCAGGCGCTGCTATGAAAAGATGATCGACATTGTCACCCGTGCAGAGCACTACCTGGATAAACATGCGGGGCAGTTATCAGTTGCTGAAAGTCATGCAGCAATGGATTTACTGTCACTGGTAAAAATTAGAAAACAGGTCAGCATAAAACGCGGCGCGGCTGTTTATGCGCTGACAGATAACAGTGAAGAGGCCGCTTCCTTCGCCAGCCTGGATAATGTTGATGAGATTGCATGCAGGGGTCCGCTGACACCGGACCATATTATCCGTACGAAACAGAAACCCCTGCTTATTGAACATGACACTGCAGCAGATGACAGCGAGGTAGAGAATTACGCGGCAGCTTACCAGGCGTATTTCGACAGGAACGCCAGCGACTCACAGCTCTGCCTGGACCCGGCGCCAAGATGGGCGGTATGGAAAAAATCCGGGCTGCTTGCATTCGGCACAAGTTTGAAGGAAGCCAATATTACCGCTGATATAAACCGCCACACCTTAAAGGCCATCCAGCTGGCAGAAAAGCTGGGCGGCTGGCAGGCGCTTCCAGAAAGAGATTTGTTCGAGATGGAATACTGGGAACTGGAACAGGCCAAGTTAAGCAAAAGCAAAGCCAGACCGGAGTTCCAGGGAAAAGTTGCACTGGTAACGGGTGCCGCCAGTGGCATCGGCAAGGCATGCGTAGAGATGCTGGTTGCAAAAGGCGCTGCGGTTGCCGCGATTGATATAAACCCGGTAATCAACGGCCTGTTTAGCAGGGACGAGGTTGTGGAAATCATGTGTGATGTAAGCGATGGTGACAAACTTAAACAGGAAGTTGAAGTCGCCGTCAGGTACTTCGGCGGGCTGGATTTACTGGTCAGCAACGCGGGCGTGTTTACGGCGAATGAAAATATCGAAGACATGGATGAAAGCACCTGGACGCTGAGCATGGATGTCAACCTGACAAGTCATCAGCGGCTAATGCAATACTGTATCCCCTACCTGCGCCACGGTATCGATCCTGCCATTGTATTAATTGCATCGAAAAATGTACCAGCTCCCGGTCCGGGCGCCAGCGCCTATTCGGCTGCGAAAGCGGGACTTACCCAGCTTGCCCGGGTCGCCGCCCTCGAGCTCGGCAGGGACAATATCCGGGTTAATACGGTTCACCCCAATGCGGTTTTCGACACCGGTGTCTGGACGGATGAAATGCTGCAGGGCCGCGCGCAAAGCTACGGCATGAGCGTGGAGCAGTACAAGGCAAACAACGTGCTGCGTACCGCGGTGACGTCGAAAAACGTTGCCGCCATGGTGTGCGCCATGGCAGGGCAGGCATTTGCCAGGACCACCGGCTCGCAGGTGCCGGTCGATGGCGGTAATGACAGAGTTATCTAATAAAGCTACCGTTCCCGGCGCCACGCCGGGAAAGACGGGCAACAAGATTTCTCGTTAAACTCGAAATGACACATGCAGAGCCTGCCAATTAATGAAAGTAAATGGTAAACATTTTCGAACGGTGTGGATGGAAGGCAGCACGGTCTGTCTTATCGAACAGAACCTGCTGCCGTTCGAGTTCAGAATATTCAGAGCGGAGAACTACCGCGACAGCTGCAGGACGATATCCAGCATGATTGTCCGGGGGGCGGGCGCCATCGGCGCTACCGCGGGTTTCGCCATGGCGCAGGCATTTGTCGAAGGCGGGGATGATGGCGGGTTTATAGAAAAGGCACGCGAGGAAATCAAAAATACACGCCCCACCGCGCAAAACCTGTTTTATGCCGTTGAACGTGTGTACCGCGCGGGTTCGCTATCAACAGCACAGTTTTCGGCAGAACGGGCTGTTAATGAAGCCTTTAGGATTGCGGATGAAGATGCCGAAGCCTGCAGGCAAATCGGTAAGCTGGGAAATGAACTTATCAGCGATGGCAGCAGAATAGAAACCCATTGTAATGCCGGCTGGCTGGCATTCGTCGATTACGGCTCTGCACTGTCGCCGGTTTATGCCGCGCACCGCAGCGGTAAGCAGGTTTTTGTTTATGCCGATGAAACCCGTCCCCGGGGGCAGGGCGCAAGGCTGACCGCCTGGGAGCTGAAAAATGAAAACGTGCCGCATGTGATTATCGCGGATAACGCTGGTGCGCACCTGATGTCTCACGGCATGGTGGATATGATGATCGTTGGCTCCGACCGTATCGTGGCCAACGGCGACGTGGCGAACAAAATCGGCACCCTGGAAAAAGCTATCGTGGCGCAGTATTATGGCATTCCTTTCTATGTCGCCGCGCCGTCATCCACCATTGATTTTGACTGCGCCACAGGCGCCGATATACCGATCGAACACCGGCACCAGGATGAAGTGCTTTACCAGTCAGGACCCAATGCCAATGGGGAAACGGAAAACATCCTGATCAGCTCTCCCGGTTCGGATGCGCTGAATCCCGCCTTTGATGTCACTCCCGCCGGACTGGTGACGGCCATCATTACCGAAAGTGGTATTTTCAAGCCGCAAGAGCTGGCAGTGCTAAACTCGCAGAATTAATGCATGCTCTTCATTCTGATGCATTCTGTATAGCCAGGAATACCAGCATTGTTTCTGTTTCGTTGTGAGGGATATAAATCCGTTACGCAAAATAAGAAGCATCCAGTAAATGCCGGCATATTCAGAGCAAAGCGAACCAGGCTGATTCTTTTGGGCTTCTTTCAGCAGGGAAGTACGGTTAAAGTCTTGACCCTGTCTATTACTTTTCTATAGTTTTGATAATGCCAACTGTTATCAGGGAATGGGTTATGATTAAAAGCCTGTTTATAATTATTGTTGTCGGTGTTTCATCTTTTTTCTATACTGATATAAAAAGCAATTCAGCATTTTATTCAGGTGTGCTTCCATTTGTGGATTTTATTGTTTTAGTTGCTTTAGCAATATGGTTTGTAGTTATGTTTCAACGACAGGGTATAAGCCAGACAACAAATTACAGTAGTGTTGATTCATTTGTTGCTGGTGATTACAACGGTTGTGATGGAGGTGATGGAGGCGACGGTTGCTAATATTGCCTCCTCCAGTTATGGTCCTGTTATGAACCTTGCTGCGGCGCTCGTTTCTCGTTCATCTGTATTCAGCGATACGTAAGATGGATTAATGATGAATGATTCCAGTATTGACCATATTGCACTCACGGTTAAAGATATCGAGGTAGCCACGCAGTTCTGCGAATCTGAATCGGGTATAGAGCAGTAACTCAAATACCGCAATGAGCCGGATTCGTGTTAGTGAGTAAAAAATACAATACAAACACTTGAATTGAAATCGTTAGCCAGTTTTTCTTTAATTAGTATCTGCCGGGTGGTATCTTCCGGAGATATTGAACAGCCAGGCATTTTCGGGATAACAGAATATTCAGTAAACTTTGCTGACAGTTCGCTGTCTCATCAACAGTTTTAATCAACCAAAACGAGGAAGTTATGACAAGTCGATTTAACAGGACATGGAAAGAGAACCGGTACTTCGTTCTTTTTCTGGTTTTAATGTTCGTGTTTCGCAGCAGCGTTGCTGACTGGAATTCAGTCCCCACCGGCTCGATGAAACCGACCATCCTGGAGGGTGACAGGATCCTGGTGAATAAAATGGCTTATGATGTCAGGGTGCCTTTTACCCATATTTCACTGTTAAAAATTTCTGATCCGGCAAGGGGCGATATCGTGATTTTTGACTCGGATGTTTCAGATAAAAGGCTGGTTAAGCGAGTTGTCGGCATTCCCGGCGATATCATTGCGATGTACAACAATACCCTATACATTAACGGTAAACCGCAACGCTATGAAGAGGTTTCAACGAGCAAGCAAACGGCGGACTGGATGGAAAACCTTTCAGGCACAGAACATTTTATTCGAATCAAACACTCAGGATCACCTCTGTCCAGTTTCAGGCCTGTTACGGTTCCCGAGGGTTATTATCTTGTGCTTGGCGACAACCGGGATAACAGCGCGGACTCCAGGGTGATCGGACTTGTGCCTAGAGATGAAATCGTCGGTCGCAGCAGCAGCGTTGTGCTGTCACTGGACTACGATAACTATTATATGCCCCGCAAGGACAGGTTTTTCCAGACCTTATAGGCGCGGTTCATTCAGTGTAAATAAAAATAAAACTGCTTCAAGCCATGCCGGCAATATAAGGATTATTTGCTGGCTTGAGTTTATTTGGGCAAATCTCCTTTAGCCGGCATTGCGTCCAAATAACATTCGGCATATTCAACGCTGCACCCTTGCAGGGCTTCGGTGAAAAATTATACTGGCAGTTTTTCGAACCAGCTATTGAAGTAAAGCACGATAAGCACTTATTGATTGTCATCTCCGGCAATGCAATTCAAAATCGGCTAACTATAAAAAACACCGGCTTGCAAATGAACATGCATCAAGAAAAGGCATCGGTTAACGGAACCGTTGCCGAGGTATTTGTGACCTTTCTTAAACTGGGTCTCACCTCGTTCGGCGGGCCTGTGGCGCATCTTGGCTATTTTCGTACCGAACTGGTGGAACGCCGCCGCTGGCTTAGTGAGAACCAGTACAGCCAGCTTCTCGCAATTTGCCAGTTTTTGCCGGGTCCGGCCAGCAGCCAGATGGGCTTCAGTCTTGGTCTTATGCGCGCCGGATGGTTCGGTGCGCTGTCAGCGTTTCTGGCTTTCACGCTTCCCTCAGTATTGCTGCTGGTAGCGTTTGCCTCCGTATTACCGCAGCTGTCGGGGCCAGTCGGGCAGGCTGCGATTCACGGGCTCAAGATTGTTGCCTGTGCTGTGGTCGCCGATGCGGTTCTGGGTATGTCCAGAAATCTGTGCCCCGATGCCCTGCGGCGTTCCATTGCTATACTGGCCGCGGCCGTTTTGCTGCTGGTGGATACAGCATGGATTCAACTGCTCGTTGTCGCAGGCGGCGCTGTTGCTGGAATACTTGTTTGCCGGGTGGCTGCGACCGAGGCCTCGGTCAAAATCCAGATTGGTTACGGGGCGAGGACCGGCGGGCTGCTTCTGCTGCTGTTTTTCGTGCTGCTATCAGGCCTGCCTTTGCTTGCCCCGGCAAATACAGCACTGATGTCAATTGCCGATGCGTTCTACCGTGCTGGCGCGCTTGTATTTGGTGGCGGCCATGTTGTGTTGCCGCTGCTTGAAGACGCCGTTGTTGCTACTGGCTGGGTTACGAGACAGGATTTCCTTGCCGGTTATGGCGCATCCCAGGCGATACCGGGGCCAATGTTTGCGTTTTCGGCATATCTCGGCGCCGTCATATCCTCAGACCAGGCCTGGTGGCTCAATGCGGCTACTGCGCTGCTGTTTATTTTTCTCCCTGGTTTCCTGCTGGTTGCGGCGGTGCTCCCCCTGTGGCGCGCCATTTCTCACAATCAGCTGGCGGCGAATGCCATTGCTGGTGTCAACGCCGCGGTTGTCGGCCTGCTGGGGGCGGCACTGTACGATCCCATTTTTATCTCGGGTATTACCAATGGTGCGGAGCTGGCAATTGGACTTATCGCGTTTTCGCTGCTGGCTGTCTGGCGGCTTTCAGTGCTTGTTGTCGTGGCCTGGTGCGTTGCGGCCAGTGTATTGCCTGTGCTGTTATGATACCGAGCACTGCTTCGATCAAGGGGATGCCAGCAGATTATTGAAGTGGATGATGTGTTTTGTTTTTGTGCCGGTTGCTATAAGGCGTTAGACTAAACGGGTAATTGCAATGTAATAACTTTAAGCCTGACGATATGAATGAAATCACCTGTAATCATTGCGGCAGAACATTCAATGAAGCTGAAAACTACTGTCCATTCTGTCAAACACCTTCGCCGTCGCAGCAAGACAGGAATCTTGCAGCGATCAGGAAAAAAGTTTTTTACTTTGTTATTGGGCTGGCAATTTTTTGCGCGATAATGATTGTTTGGTTGCCAAGGACGATCAGGTAAAATTATTTGTAAAACGGGCATTCACTTGAACTGGGTGAAAAAAAGTTTACTATGTAATCAGCACATTTCATTAATTACCGGTCCTATCGATTAGCAGGTTCGGGGAACATATAACAGTTTTAGCTAGTACAAGCCTGCTAAAGGTTACTTGTGGGTTCGAATTTATTCGGACAATTAGGCACCGCCTAAACGGATATTGTCCGAATAAATTCGAACCTACAGTTCAAACTGCTCTTAATTTGCCGGATTGTTGTTTATCCATTTATTTTATATTTAGCCCGAGAGTAATTTTATTATGAAACGTCATGAAAAATTTTCAGTAATGCTGCTGGCCTGTTTTTCGTTAAGCCTGCTTAATGCCGGTGTCATTAGTACAGTCAATGCGGCACAGGAAGATGCCAAAGAAGTACAGCAAACTCCAGGAAAAATTCAAGGCAAGGTGACGGAGGTTATTGACGTTAGTGGTTATACTTATGCCGAGGTTGATACAGGTACAGAAAAAGTCTGGGCGGCTGGACCTCCGACCCCGCTCAAAAAAGGTGACATGGTAGCATTCTCGTCACAGATGCCTATGCAGAACTTTCACAGCAAAACTCTGGGGCGTGATTTTTCTACGATCTATTTTATTAGCGATTTTGTCACCGACAGTAAAGAATCAACGCAAGCTTCAGCGCATACCCAGCTCAAACAAAAGATGAGCGAACCCGTCAAGGGCATCGAAAAAGTTGAAGGTGGTAATACTATCGCTGAAATATATAGTAATAAAAACAATCTTAAAGGCAAAACAGTACGTGTGCGTGGCAAGGTAAGCAAATACACACCCAATATCATGGGTAAGAACTGGGTACATATCAGCGACAGCAGCACGATTGATGATCTGACGGTCACCACTACCGACACAACTGCAGTTGGCGATGTTGTTATATGCCAGGGCAAACTTGAACTGGATAAAGATTACAGCTATGGCTATATTTATCCGGTTATTATGGAAGGCGCTACGGTAACGAAGGAATAAATAAAACCGGGTCAGATATAGTGACAGTAAGTTAGTGCACTGCCGACAACGGCAAAGCCTTATGACGGCCTACGGTAAGAATTGATTTCTTTGTAGGCTGGCATAAGCGATAGAGTTGCCGGCGTTTGCACAAACCGGCATGCTAATCAGCCGATCCGCATTTGTGCCAGAGTTGCATACCCGCCGCCGCTGATCTCAGGAATAATGCGCAATTCAAGTGTTGTTACACTGTCAAGTTCGACATGGTATTCCTCGAGTTCGCGTACCGCATCCGGAGGACTGAAGTTATACTGCTGCCGCACGATGTCATGCCAGGTTTTACCGCCGTCAGATGACCATTTCAGCACGAATTCCTGTGTGCGCTGTTGTGTCTCTTCAATGAAATCAAGGCGAATACAGCCTAGTTTCTGTGGCGAATCAAACAGCAGACGAATAGCTTGCTCACCTTCCGATGCGGCACGCCAGCCTGTTGCCGAACCAGCAACAAGTGCCGATTCAATCGGGAATTCAGTGTCTTCGGATGTAACTTCAACCTGTGCCAGTTGTTCCACATCCAGCCATGTTTGATCGGTTGACGTGACTTGCTGTGACTCTAACTCAATTATGCGTTTTCTTATGACCATGCCTTATTATACACCTGTTAACAGCGATGGGTCGAAGTTAATTAATCAGGCAATCGTTGTTAGCATTACCGGTGAGCTATTCAAGTGACTCCGATTGCTGAAATCATCAGCGTACGGTGTGCACCGGCTGGCCAAGCATATCCGGTGTTACCAGCACGATACCATTAGCTGTTACGCGAAACCCGCGCTCGCGGTCTTCTTCATGGTTAACGCCGATCACCATGCGGTCGGGTATGACGCAGCCACGGTCGATAATGGAGCGCAGGATGCGGGTGTGACGGCCCACGCTGACATCAGGCAGTACCACGCTTTGCTCGACGTGGGCATAGGAGTGCACCTTGACATTGGAATACAGTAGCGACCGGTCCACGGTGGCGCCAGAGATTACGCAGCCGCCGGAGACCATGGAATCCACCGCCATGCCACGGCGGTCTTCGTTGTTAAACACGAATTTTGCCGGTGCCAGCTGCGGCTGATCGGTCAGTATCGGCCACTCGCTATCGTAAAGATTCAGTTCCGGCGTGGTGTTCAGCAGCTCGATATTGGCCTGCCAGTAGGCATCCAGTGTTCCGACATCGCGCCAGTAGGCGCATTTGCCTGTTTTTGGGTCACGGAACGGGAAAGCGAATACTTCGTGTTTATGGATAACAGCCGGGATGATGTTTTTGGCAAAATCATGGTCGGATGCTTCGTCGTCTGCATCATGGATCAGTTCGTTATAAAGCAGCCTGGTGCCAAAGACATAGTTGCCCATTGAGGCCAGGCACATGCCGGGCTGACCCGGTATTTCGCTTGGTTTTGCCGGTTTTTCCTCGAATGCAATGACACGGCCGCTTTCATCCACCTGCAGTACACCATAGACACCGGCGGCTTCGGCAACCGGTATTTCGATACAGGATATGGTCAGGTCTGCCTGAGTGTCCGCGTGGAAGGCCAGCATGGTGCCGTAGTCCATTTTGTAGATGTGATCGCCTGACAGGATGAGAACATATTCGGGTTTATGGTCGCGAATGATATCGAGGTTCTGGTATACCGCGTCAGCGGTGCCACGATACCAGCCGGCGTCGATCCGCTGTGATGCCGGCAGGACGTCAACAAATTCACCCAGTGCGCGCTTGAAACCGCACCAGCCGTCACGCAGGTGCCTGACCAGGGAATGCGCCTTGTACTGGGTAAGTACGCCGATTCGGCGTATACCGGAGTTGATGGCATTCGACAATGCAAAGTCGACAATGTGAAATTTGCCGCCAAAATGGACTGCCGGCTTGGCGCGCCATTCAGTCAGTTCGTGCAGGCGTGAACCGCGGCCGCCGGCCAGCACCAGCGCCATGGTTTTTCGGGTTAGCAGGCTGACGTAGCGCTGCTGATGGACACTGTCTGCTGTACTCAAAATGTCAGCGGTGTTTCCATATCTTTTTTCATCAAACTGGTCATCTTGTGGAAAGTCGCCGCTCATTATTTTTATCAGTCCAGGATTCGTATAAACAGTAATTATTTAGATTTAGAGTAGTGTAGCAGTGACCGTTCAGCAATAATTTATCACAGGCATCATTAAAGTCGAAAGCCTAACCTTCCGTATTGACACTTAATAGCCGGGTGAGTTCTTCAGTCATATATATTATTGCGTCTGTATTACATCCGCATATCCAGCTCAATATGACAGTAGCCGAATATAACTAACCAGTGCCTCGACATCACTCCGGCTTAGTATACCGCGCCATGCGGGCATATACCTGCCTTTGCCATCAAGAATGCTTTTGACCAGTGTTTCATTACTGAGACTGTCTGTTACATTGGGGTTGGTATGATCCATCGGTGTAATTCCCATAAGCCTGGTCATAATGCCCTCGCCATCACCATCCACACCATGGCAGACATGGCAATATTTCTGATAGAGCATCATTCCGATCTCAGGGTCGCCCATAAGTTCATGTCTGGAACGGCCCAGAAAGCGTAAATAAGCAATTAGCGCATCTACCTGCGACTCGCTGAATACGTCCTTCCATTCCGGCATTGCTTCACTGAGCAGGTTATGGCGGTCGCGTCCCGTAATTGTCTGGCGGCCTTCGCCGGTGATTATCTTCTTGAGTATAGTGTCACTCCTGGAGCGAACGGTAGTGGTCAGGTCTGCCGGGCTGATGTTCATTGCCTTTGCCAGGGGGCCGTCCCCCTGGCCGCCGGTACCGTGACAAAGCTGGCAGTAGGATGTGTACAGCTTCCTGCCTTCATAGGCGGCCGGCGTGTCGGCTGATACGTGCGGGGTAGTCATTGCAACGAGTATTAGCAAGCTCATTGCATGGATGATGTTTTTTATCGCTTTTCTCATTTATGGCCTGCAGGTATGGAATGATTATTTTAAGCACTTTCTGCATAGTCTGCATGTAAATATTACTGCAATGAAAAGTGATGGTGTGAACGATGGCTGATATTTTATGAGCGCATTGGGCAGCAGCCACTCCTGGTGCAGCTGCTGTAGGATATTATTAACCCGGCGACATATATTATCGCCGGGTTAAGCGAAAGGTTACAGACTGTTACAGTACAACGAATGATTCGGCTTAGCCGACACTGAGCTTGATTGCGTCAACAACATCATCACAAGCTTTGGCGCAGGCATCGCACTCGATGTGTTTGTCATGTTTTCTACATTCCTTTGCGCAATCACTGCATACTTTTTCACAGACCTGTGCATAATCTTTGATATAACTGGAATTTGACGCCACCAGGTAAGCGAATCCCCCACACACTGACAGCATTTCCTGGGCTTTGCTCGCACATTCCGCCAGTTCCATATCGCCTTCAGTGAAACTGACCATGCAATGTGAAATACAGCGGCGGCCTTTATCGTTACAGGCATTAACTGCATCCATTAAATCTGTTAACTGGGTTGCATGTTTGCTGTGGTCGTGTACATGTACATGTTCATTAGATTCGGCTGCTACTGCTGAACCGGCATAAGCCATGGTTGCAACGGCGCCCATACCTAACAACATGTCGCGACGACTGATGCCGCCAGGTGCTTCTAGCTGATTATCCGGTGTTTGTGCTTGTTTTGACATATTCTGATTTCCTGGAGTAATAATGAGTAAGAAAATATATTGTGATACATATACAACAGCAAAACAATCTTAGTATAAAGGGTAAGGGAATGTTAAGAATATTTGTTAGAGGAACAAAATAAATACGATATATAACTGAATTGTCAGTTAATTCCTTCTTCTGATGAGCGATACTCTACTGCCGCCGCAGTTTAATTTTTGGAGTCTTCTGGTCTGAGACGTTGACCTGTATAATGAGTTGTCATAAATTGGCGGATTTACAGCCAGGTCAGGTTTAATCACATAAATACATTAAGGGTGAATATAATGAAGGTTATTATCAAGAAAACCATTCCAGTCGGTCTGATTGTCGCTGTTGCCGGCATTTTTCTGCCTGCCGGTGCTTTTGCTGAAGAAATTCCCGTAAGCGGTTCGATACCATCATCAATTTTTGATACGGATAATGATGGTTTCATTAGTAAAGAAGAATTCAATTCTGTTTTTGCGGAGTTTGATACCAATGCTGATGGAAAGCTAAACCGGGACGAAATACTGGCTGGACGCAGGGCATTGATGGATAAACGCTTTGATATGTTAATGCAGAAACGCAGGGAAATGAGACCCGGAAGAATGGGTGGAATGATGCCGACTTTCAATGATTTCGACCTGGATGGCGATGGAAAAATTCCGCAAGATGAATTCAACCAGGCGCGCGAAAAGCGAATCAAAGTGATGAATAAACGGGGTTATCCAATGAAACATATGGCGGTTAAACCGCCATTCAGTGATATCGACAGTAACGGCGACGGCGTGATTGATGAAGATGAATTTAGAAAGCACCAGCAGCAACGTTTCGAGCAAATGAGGAAAAATCGCGATACGATGTGGGAGCAACGTTGGGAAATGCGCAGAAGTGTGCAGCCGAGAAGAGATATGCCGGGACCCATGCCGTTCTTCTCTGATTTTGACCTGAATGATAATGGAAAAATCACGGAACAGGAATTTAACGAAGCGCGCGAGAAGCGAATGAAAGCGATGAAGGAGCGGGGTTACCCGATGAGAAACATGGAGAAAGCACCCGCATTCAGCGATATGGATACTAATAACGACGGCGCTGTTAGTGAGGACGAATTCTATGATATGCAGTCACGGCGTCATCAGCAAATGATGAAGGAGCGTCGCGAGATGATGATCCAGCAGCGCAGGGAAATGCGCCGCTATATGGAGCCGGGTAAAGGAATGGGAAGACCTGTGCCTGACTACTCTGATTATGATCTGGAAGGTAAGAACAAAACAGCTAAATAAAGAATTTAACAAGGCTGATGATTAGAGGATAATAAACGGGCTAAAAAAGTTAACCTCTGAAATGCAGCTAAGGCACCGGCGTTTAGCCATATTGACGGCAACGGCAACAGGGAGATTAGCGAAGAAGAGTTTGCCCGTTTTCATTCATACCGTGGTATGCCAGGGGCGCGATCACAGTAAAGCATAGCAGGCTATATTACCCAGATAGTGCAGGAGGGCGAGCTGTTGTTCGCGTATAAAACACTTTCGCAGGTCGCCACGGCCTGCGTCAGTTAATGCCTGGCTTGTGTCGTGTCTGTTGATTCTTGTTTGCCAGTCCGCCGATGGCAAGTGTCAGCAGTAACATGAGCACGGCCTTTAAACATATTAATTAACTACCCGGGATTTACAGGCAAGCGATGAATACTGGTTTGAAAACAGGCCTGGCACTGGGTAGTGGATCATCTCGCGGCTGGGCGCATATTGGTATTATAAAAGCACTGGCCGAACTGGGGATAAATCCAGATATTATTTGTGGTACCTCTATTGGTTCACTGGTTGGGGCGGCTTTTGTAACAGGCAATATGGACAGCCTCGAAGCATGGGCGTGTTCTTTAACGAAACTTGATGTCGCAAGATTTTTT
>JAJDNP010000093.1 GCA_022340645.1 Gammaproteobacteria bacterium
AACTTAACATTATGATTCCATTAATAAATATTAGTATATTAGCAAAACACACTATGTACCGGGCATCGCTATACAGTTTTTGGAAAAATCTCAGCGGCCAAACTGACTCGCTGACCAATGTAAAATAAAGCATGGCCCCATAATTCTGTATTCCTATGAAATATCCGGGCTAAAGGGAGCAGTGAAACGTTAAAACCAAGCCGTCTCACGAAAAGCATTCGGTGATTCATTGAATCAGGAGCACGGGCTGCTTCGGTTTGAAGTCATTTCCGCCATCATCTTGACGAGACTGTGTGTTTAAGCTGAATTATCTATTTATCTGCGAATGATATGTTCGGCGGAAGTTACTAATAATCGATTCGTGGACCTTTTTACTTAATCCGGATTTTATCAGTACCATCCTCGCCAGTTCCAAACTCGCCTCTACATTTTCGGATACGGCTACTGATGCACCGAGCTTTCGCAACGTGCGGCACTGTACCAGGCTACGGCCGCGTACGTAAATATCAATATCCGGATGTGCTTTCCGCAGCGTGGATACGACCTGCTCACTGGCCTCAGGATCATTTAAAGTCACAATTATGATTCGGGCATTTTTAGCACCGGCGGCTTCCAGTAACCCTGGTTTGCGTACATCTCCATAAAAAACCGGGTGACCCTTTGCGCGTTCTTTTTCGACGACTAAAATATCGAAATCAAGCGCCACATATGATATACCGGCAAGTGACAATATTTCTCCTACTCTGTGCCCGACACGGCCGAATCCTACAAGCACAATGGACGCCCCGTCTGGTAATTCAGTGTTATCAGCATTGACTGAATCCCTGTGCCTTAGAAAATACTGCGCCATACTGGCAAGTGCCGGTGTCACAAGCATGCTGAGCAAAACAATAAGCAAGAGCTGCTGAAAAAGGGTATCACTGAGAAGACTGGAATGAAGCGCTAATGAAAAAAGCACCAGGGCAAATTCACCGCTCTGTGCGAGCATCAGTGCAACAGCTGCAGCATTTTGCCTGTTAATGCCAAACCACAGGACAGCAGGAAACATCACGACAATTTTAATAACAATCAATAAGATAACCAGGCCAAATGAATTTATCGGGTTGTCAAATAGCAGATCGAGATCGAGCGACATGCCCATCGACATAAAAAACAGCCCCAGCAATAGCCCGCGAAAAGGCTGTATTTCAGCCAGCACCTGGTGCCTGTAAAACGAGTCGGAAATAAGCAGGCCGGCTAAAAATGCGCCCATCGCCATGGAAAGACCGGCGTGTTCTGTTGCAAGCGCTGCACCGAGTACAATGAGAACTGCTGATGCGGTAAAGATTTCCGGGTTCCCCGAAAGTGCCACGCGATGCAGTAATGGATGCAACAAATACCTGCCTAGCAGAACGACCAGGCCAAGAATCAGCAACGATTCGGCCAGCGCAACACCGATATCTTCACCAATACTCAATTCTGTCATCGCCAGCAACGGCCCCAGGATTAACAGCGGGACTACGGCAAGGTCCTGCAGCAACAGCACCGCGATCGAGGTTTGGCCGAATTTAGAGGTAAGCAATTTTTGTTCCGAGAGCAGCTGCAGCACAAATGCAGTTGAGGAAAGCGCAAGTGCCGGCCCGATCAGGATAGCCGCACGCAGGGAAATATCGAAGAAAAAATAACTCACTGCCCCTAACGCGGCCCCGGTGAGCAATACCTGGAGACTGCCGAGGCCAAATACCAGGCGCCGCATTGCCCAGAGTCGTGAAGGTTTAAGTTCGATGCCAATAACGAATAGCAGAAGGACGACGCCTATCTCGGCGATATGACCGATTTCACTTATGTTACTTATCAGCGACAAACCGGACGGCCCGACGATGACACCGGCAATAAGAAAACCTGGCACGGCGCCAAGCCTGGCAGCCTGGGATAATGGCACAGCAGCCACGGCCGCCATTAACATATAAATGATGTCAAGGAGATAGTCTGAAATCACCGGTGTTTAGTAAACTTAATCGAATTACGGACAATCGTACGCGTTTAGTAAATTAAGGGCAATATAAAGGAAGTCAGTAAACGCGTTCGTGCGACCGGAGCAGAAGCAAAGTCAAAATGTTTTTACCGCAGAGGCGCGGAGACGCAGAGTTATTGATTATTTCGCCTTGGGCTTATAATAAAATGTAGGTTCGAATTTATTCGGACAGGTACAGGCAATCATTGGCACTGTTGTCCGAATAAATTCGGACCTACAGTTACAGATAAATCCATACAACAAAATGTCTGCGTTTCCGCGCCTCAGCGGTGAATATTTCTTAAAGTTATTTTTGTCGGTCTCTACAAACTTTATCTTGACCTGGCGGCCGCACGTTTTTCCAGGGCTTCAATTCGTGCTTCTATTGGCGGATGCGAAGACCACAGGTGAGTCATGTCCGCTTTGCGTTTTTCGCTAATTCCAAAAGCAGCCAGTTGCTCCGGCAGCGACTCCGGTTCTTTTTGCGCCAGGCGTTTTAGTGCATTGATCATATTCTGATGACCCGCCAGGTCGGCCCCGCCGGTATCAGCGATAAATTCACGCTGCCTTGAAAAATACATTACTATAAGGCTGGCCAGAATTGACAGGACAAGCTGTGCAAACATGGACGTAATAAAATAGCCAATGCCGTAACCGCGTTCATTTTTCAGGATAACACGGTCAACTATATGACCGACAAGTCGTGAGAAGAACACGACAAAGGTGTTGACGACACCCTGAATAAGGGTAAGCGTTACCATATCGCCATTAGCAACATGACTCATTTCGTGGCCTATAACTGCCTCAATTTCGCCCTGCGCCATGTTGTTTAACAGCCCCTGGGAAACGGCCACCAGGGCATTATTTTTGCTCGCCCCCGTGGCAAATGCATTCATTTGTGCGGATGGAAAAATTGCCACTTCCGGCATTTTTATACCAACAATTCTCGCCTGTTTTTCTACAGTATCAAGCAGCCATCTTTCCATATTTGTTGCCGGGCTGGTAATGACAACAGCACCCGTCATGCGTTTCGCCATCCACCTGGACATGGCCAGCGAGATAAACGCGCCGCCAAAACCGATAACGCCGGAAAAAATTACCAGTGCCTGGACATTCAGGTCAGAGCCATTTTGCTGCAGTAAGCTGTCTACACCCAGTATTCTCAGCGTAATGCTTAACACAAACATTATGGCAATATTGGTAGCTAAAAATAAAAATATTCGTTTCATCTGTTTTCCTGTTAAGTATTAATTGACCAGTTGCTATCTAGTCCAGTTACTATTTAGTAGTTAATAGATATAGGTATTTACAATAAAATCAAGGCTGTAATTCAGTATATTCTGTTTTTCAGGCCCTGATGACTGCACGGTATTGTTCGTTTAACACGGCTGCTGCGCCACTAGTGAAATGTGAAAATAAGACCGGGGTTGTGTGAATAAATTCACAGCAGGGGAAAATATTCATGCGCACCAGGATTGCCTGGTGCACGGTACTATGATTGAATTCCGGCAGAATACGAATGCCGGCGTTCAGGCGAACTAGCCTGACATAACAACCCGGTTACGGCCGTGCGTTTTAGCGATATAAAGGCGCCTGTCCGCTATTTCCATATAATCCTTGAACTTGCAGTCTATTGCAGGCGTACAGCAGTGTCCGCCGATTGATATGGTGATATGGATGTTAACTTCGCTGTATTCATGCGGGATATTGAGATCCTCAATTGATTTCCTGATTATTTCCGCGAATGTGTTGGCGTCAGCTTCAGACTGAAATGTAGTAAGGATACCGAATTCCTCACCACCGACTCGAAAAACATAATCATGTGGACGCCGGCTGGTTTTCTTCAAACAGGCGGCAACCTGTTCAAGAATCATATCACCCGCCGGATGTCCATAGTTATCGTTGTAATTTTTAAAATGATCGACATCGATCATGTAATACGTCAGCATCGAGTGATCACGTAAAGCCCGCCTTGATTCACGATCAAACACTACATCCAGGTAACGGCGATTGTATAATCCGGTAAGCTGGTCCGTGTTGGAAAGCTCCGCGAGTTTTCGGTTCGCTTCCTTGAGCTGCGCTTCGGCTCTTATACCAGCGTTCCTTTCTCTCAGCAGAACGATCGCCCTGGATGAAAGGTCATCATACATGTTGAGAATTGTTTCGATGAGATAGTGCAACGAGGTGCTCATCTCGTTGTTGGCGATAATTTTCGCTTCTTCAATCGACGCCCCGGATTTCACGGCGTCAATTGCTATCGCCATGCGCTTGTCTTCTTCAATGATGTGAAACGCCAGCCAGCGCAGCAGGAATTTCATGATATCTTCCGCAATCACGGACAACGGCCTGCCGGCATTTTTCTCCTTTAAATCTTTGATTTTTGGTATAAAGGCTGCGTGATTGTACTGATGCGCTTTCAACCATGAATCATCATCGAAGTATTTCAACCAAATGGCTTCTTCATTAGCGAATTGCACATTTGCATAATTCGCCAGTTCATCAGTTGCGCTGATTACATCTGCAGGTTTCTGCTCGATAAGCGTTCTGCCCAGTTTGTTGAACAGATTTACCAGCGTACGATGCTGCTCATCAATAATCTCATGCCCCGTGTTGAAGTTATCGTTCCAGGGTAATATCTCGAATTCATCGATAGCGAAACTATCATGCGATTCGACTTTAACGGCCATATTGGTTGTTCCTCAATTTCATGTATTCAACGGTATTTGTACGGTGGGAACAAGAACCAGAAATGCACTACTATAAACAAAGTATAGTTTATAAAACCATATGAGCGAATTGAGCTATTAAATCTGGAAACAATATAACTAGATAATTAAGCCATTGAGCAGCCGGTTTCCTTATTGTTTAAGGCATCTTGAACCGGTTAAAGAATCCGCATAGAGAGATGCACGTAGCCAGGTTATCTGGCTACGTGCCGTATACTGGTTTAAAAATTACAGGCAGGCTGGTTTGTTGCTGGCACCTGTTATAAAAGCTGCGAATTTATTCGCATCTGGCAGGCGCACGTCCTTGCACGTATGCGCGAATTAATTATTCGGCATATCCTTATGCCTCACCACTTGGGGGTTACATTCAAATTGCACCGGGCAATTTAGTCGCACCGGCACATTTCAATTGGCGCCATTCGCCTCCATCCTTCGCAAGATAGCGTCAGGCTTTAGCTGCCACTTCCTGCTGATAGATGTGTACATCTCGCTGCGGGAACGGGATGGAGACACCCTGGGCATCGAATCGGCGTTTCACTTCGCGGGTGATATTCCAGTAAACCTCCCAGTAATCTTCCGGCTTCACCCAGGGGCGGCAAATAAAGTTAACCGAGGATTCGCCAAGTTCGTGCAGCTTAATTACAGGTACCGGGTCATCCAATATGTGCTCGGTATCCTTCACGATTTCTTCCAGTATCTTCTGTGCCTTGTCGATATCGTCGCTGTAGCCAATACCGAAAACCAGGTCGATGCGTCGCTGGGTGATACCGGTGATATTGATAATAACATCACCCCACACTGAATTATTGGGAACAACAACGAGCTGGTTGTCCGGCGTTCTGAGTTGGGTTGACAGCAGGTTCATTGATTCCACCTTGCCGACGACGCCTGCCACATTGATGAAATCACCGAGATCAAATGGCCGGTAAATCAGCATCAGGATACCGCTGGCAAAATTGCTCAGCGAGTTCTGTAAGGCGAAAGCAATAACAAAACCGGCGGCACCGATAATGGCGAGTACGGGGCCGATATTGATTTCCAGTGCAGACAGGCCGACAAACAGGCCGATCAACATCACAATACGGCTGGCACTCATCACCATGAAATCGCGTAACAGGGTTGAAACATGCTTCGACTTTGAAAACGCCTTGCTGGTGGCTTTTCCTGCAAGAATCGAGAACAGGTAAAACAGGAAAATGATAACCATAAACTTGATCAGGTTAACAGCCCAGCGAAAGCCGCCCTCGGCCGACAACAACCAGCCGGTAACCGTTGTCCATGTTGCACTGGCATCGGTCACGTCAACCTTGATACCTGATACCGCCTTGATGTAAGTATCGTATTCTTTGGTTTCGCCGCCCTTGGCCGCCAGCTCGGTCAATACCACGTTGCAGCGGTCGATTAGCGCGGTTCTCTCGGCCATCAGGCCTGTCACATGTTTAATCAGGGCAGTTTTGATATCGGCTTTTGCCTGTGCTGTTTTTTCGGAAGTATCAATCTCTTCTCCTTCCTGCTTTGCCTTGCTTTTCGCTGCTTCAACTGCCTTCTGTAATGTCCTGTCGCGGGCAAGTTTCTTTTCAGCCTGCTTAGCCTCCTTCAGGGCTGCTTTAGCTTCTATGGCAGCTTCTTTTGTCTGCTCACGATCGGCATCTTCTTCTGCCTTCTTTACTTCTTCCAGCGCCTCCTCTACGTCCTCGGTTTTCTTTATTTCCTCTTTTTTGTAAAGCGCAGCGATTTCCGCATTGCTGATTTCCTCTACTTTTCCCTTGAGCAGCAATAACCAGGCGCGCGCTTCGGCTTCAAGCTCGCATTTTGTTAATGGCTTAACCTGGTAAGCCAGTACTTTAACGGCCACCTTCGGATCATTGTCTGTCACGGCTTTTATATCTGATGGACAGTCAGCTGCAAAAGCAGTATGTGACATCGTAGCCAGGATTATTACTGGCCAATATATCCGTTTCCAGGCTGTGAATTTTGTTGTCATTTGGCTTGTTCTCAATATAAGTTTTATTATCCGGCTGCTTGCGACTTGCACCACATGCTATAAATTGCGTATTGAACCACGGCAGGACTTTAAATGGCAATACTACCGGGTTACTATATTGCTTGAATTCAAAAACTGGCTCATATCCAGTTTGAGACATAGTAGAATGCCTTACCCAGCGGCCTATATAGCTGCGGGCCAATGCCTGCCTGTTAATACTTACCGGGGCAATCATGGTAAAACAGCAAAACATAAATCTTCAATCTATCATGATTGCGTTTGCAGATGAGACAGGGCTGACAAACACTTCTCGTGCGCCACGGCGTTACCTGTGGACAGACGCATTTGCTGTTTGTAACTACATCGAACTGTACAGGCAAACGAATAAACCTGAATATCTTCAACTCGCCGAAAAGCTGGTCGATCAGGTTCATCACGTACTTGGCAGAAACCGTGAGAATTCTGCCTGGCTCAGCGGCCTGAACGATGAACAAGCATCCCGTCATCCGACACAGGGCGGTTTGAGAATTGGTAAAAAATTAGATGAGCGCCAGCAAGATGAAGTATATGATGATCACCTCGAATGGGACCGGGATGGACAATACTTTCACTACCTGACGAAATGGATGCACGCGCTTAATTGCCTGAGCCGGGCCACCGGTAATAGCAACTATAACCGGTGGGCGATGGAGCTTGCCCAGGTATCGTATACTGCTTTTACCTATACACCTGCCACGGGCAATGTTAAGCGAATGTACTGGAAAATGAGCACTGATCTTTCCCGGCCACTCGTCTATTCCATGGGACACCATGATCCACTCGATGGCCTGATAACCTGCCAGCAACTTCAGGCCACGGCAAAACAGTTCCCGCAAACCCCGGGTAATCTCAGCCTTGATAATGAAATTAAAGAATACGCGGCAATGTGTGATGGCGTTAGCTGGGCCACCCGGGACACGTTAGGCATCGGCGGACTGCTTATCGATGCTTACAGACTGGTTCAGCTGATCGGCAATTATCACCTGCATGCGTCTCCCGGACTGGAATTATTATTGCTTGATATTGAACGCAGCATGCAGGCATTTGCAAGTCTTGATCAGGACAACCCTTTAAATTTGCCTGCGGAATACCGCCTTGCATTTCGCGAACTGGGACTGGCTATCGGTTTATCTGCAATAAATAAAATGCAGACAAATATTGAACAACACCCGGCGATATTTACCAGCATCGACCAGGTAAATTCTTCCTTAAAAAACCTGTCTCGTTATTATCCCGTTTATGACCTGATCAAAGACTTCTGGCTGAAACCGCAACATCGTTCAGTTGACACCTGGCTGGAACATGCAGATATTAATAACGTGATGCTGGCCACCTGCCTGGCGCCAGATAGTTTTCTGAAGATATAGCAGGAATTAACAGCCAGGGCTGTTTAGCAATGCCCCCGGATTCGTGAGTATAACCGGTACCAGCAGTGATGCGGCCATTGTTTACAAAGGCAGATGCCTGCCAGTTTTATCAGGTGGCTTTCTGCCAGTCTTCAATCACATCGTCAGCTATTTCAACACCGCGCAGGTAACCTGCCTGTACACGCTTGTGTCGCGGCTGAATCGCCCGATATCAAAGTCTTCAGGTGGACAGACTTCAATAATTTGTATGTCTTGCGGTGGATTACGGATCAAGTCAATCGTGTTGCTGTGATGCTGCACACGTTGCCGCATGGTTTGAACCAGCGCAGGATGATTTCGTGTTTTCCAGCGAATGAATTTGTGAATGATAGTATCTTTTTTTAAATACGATTCATGCCTGGCGCGAATCACAATTATTTTTGTTGCACCGAACTGGATTGCCTGCAAAACAGGTATGCTGTCTGCAACGCCGCCGTCAGTCATTTCACGTCCATCGAGTTGCGGGAATTTTCTGTATATCAGCGGCAGCGCCATTGAGGCCTTGACAAGCGGCTTAAAATTATTCTTTGTTGCAATAATGTACTCTGCCTTACCACTGTTAGCATCAGTCACGCAGACATACAATGGAAGAGATGTACTGAAGGCTTTACCCTGATCGAGCATTTCATTATCAAGGTAGCAGGCAAACAGCCAGTCAAGATCCAGCAGATGACCACCTTTGATGAAGCGCCTGCAGCTGATGAATTTGTTACTGTTAATCAAATCAATAAAAATCTGGTAGCTCTTTCCCCTCTTTCCTGCTATATAAAACGCAAGATTAGCTGCGCCGGCAGACACACCAATACTAAAGTCAAATGGATTAAATTGCCGGCCGATAAAGCCATCGAGGACACCTGATGAAAAAACACTGCGGAACGTGCCGCCCTCAACAACAAGCGCTGTTTTTTGTTTTGTATTTTTCAAAATATATCTGTACTACCGAAATGGCCATTGCAGTCACATACATGCTATCTGGTAAATAAAGGCAACGCTGATTAATTATAAAACAACACAGCTTTATAGCCGGTAATTCATGGAGCCTGTCGACTCATGCTTTGCTTACTGGAGATTTATAATGAACGTCATCAACAAGAATTCAGTATTCATGTTAATTCATATTTTTATAATATCGTTAACAATATTATGATATAAATGAAATGTCATCGTCATATCTGTCTACTACTCTCCCTTAAACGTGAAGGAGATTATCGATGAAATTACATAAGTTACTGGCAGCTTTAATTTTTTTATCCGCAGCCTGTCTCACCCATAGCACGCAGGCAATTACTTTCAAGATCGCCAGCATCGCGCCAGAAGGCTCATTCTGGATGGAGATGATGAAAGATGGTGCGAAACATATCAAAACTGAAACCCACGGCAGAGTAAAATTCAAATTTTATTCAGGTGGCGTCATGGGCTCCCAGGCTACCGTGCTCAAAAAAATGCATATCGGTCAATTACAGGGCGGTATATTCACAAGTGGTACACTCGGCGCATTGTATCCTGACAGCCAGATCTACAGTCTTCCCCTGGTATTCAAATCATTAAACGAAGTCGATTACGTACGTCAGAAGATGGACGCAGAGATAACCTCTGGCCTGGACGAAGCTGATTTAACCATACTAGGCATCAGTGAAGGTGGCATGACCTATGTGATGTCGGATCAGCCCGTACTGGCAATCAGTGACCTGAAACAACACAAGATATGGAGCCCGCAAAACAATATTAATGTCACCCTGACGCTTGAAGCGCTGGATGTCTCAGCCATCTCGTTGCCGATCGGTGATGTACTGATCAGCCTTCAGACCGGCCTCATCGATACCGTAGCCACATCACCAGCCGCTGCAATCGCATTGCAATGGCATACATATATCAAATACATCACAGATATGCCCCTTATCTACTTTTATTCTGTACTGGCGTTAGATAAAAAAGCTTTCGAAAGAGTATCCAGGGAGGACCAGGCAATCATACGTCGTGTCATGGCTGATACAGTCAAAAAGATTGACAGTAAAAATCGGGAAGACAACATCGCGGCATTAACCGCACTGCAAAACCAGGGAATCAAAATAATAAAACCGGATCCGCAACAACGTGAAAACTGGTATAAAAAAGGAAATGAGGCAAATGCGCTGATATTTAATAAAGGCGGGATGTCAAAAATGGTTATTAACGAGATGATGGCTCACATTGCAGCTTTCCGCTCCCGGGTTTCCGGTATTTGATATAAAGGCTGTATAAACCTGTACATGTGATGTTGCAGCATACTATTAACCCGGCGACCATATGTGCCGCCGGGTTAATAACAAGGCCGATCCGAACAAATCTCATCAAAGATGCTTTCCAGTAACGGATTGACGCCGCGTACCTGGTCAATTACTTTCCTGGCCCAGTCAAAATATTCCTGCCGGCGTTGCAGCGACCAGTCTGGCGGCGGATTTGTCGACACATCACGTAAGTTACTGATTTTATCAGCCAGTTTGACGAGTTTCGCCTTGTCGCTTATATGCGCGGCATGATCGATTTGCGCCTGTTTTCGTTCATGTCTCTTAAGTGATGTATCATCTGTAACATCCATAACGATGTTTTTAATAGTCGGCCCAAATTCACGTTCCAGCTCTTCAGGCATGGTTTCTGTATCCTCAACCGTGTCGTGCAATAACGCACCGCAAATAACTTCAATATCAGTGATATGAGCCTCATTGCATAAAATACTGGCTAATGAAATCGGGTGATTAATATAAGGGGAAGCATCAACATCCTTCCTGCGCTGGTTTCTGTGTTTTAACGCCGAGAATTGCAGCGCTTTCAATAGCAACTTGAGGTCACCCTCTTCTACACTCATTCAAACCTCCGATACTATTAACCCGGCGACAATATATATCGTATTCAGCCGGATTATGCCTGTTTACGGCAAGGCATCAGCGCGCAGTGCCAAATCCTGCATCTTCAGTGTGCGCAGGAACGGGCAATCCGGCAATTAGCATGCCCTGTCTGACTGGTCCATCTGGAAACAGGCGACGCAGATATTTTTTTCCACCCAGGTTTGCAAATGCATGATCCAGCATGTCACTTAGCTCGCGTCCGCTATGCGAGTTGCCGTGTTCGCGGTAATGCTCGCGCAATGCATTGACAACCTGCAAATGTTCGTCAGTCAGTTGAATGCCCTGCTCACCGGCAATAGTACGCGCCTGCTGTTCACTCCACTCGCTTAAAAGTTTTACGCGATAACTGCGGTTCTGACTGTCAATATCAGTATCAACGCTTTTATCCATCGAGTGTGCTGCTTCCGCTAATTCGCTGGTTCTTTTTGCTTCATCTATCATCATACACCTCCAACTCTTAGTTTTAGTTGATTAGACCTTCCACCTGGCGAACAAGATCACTTGTACGGCAACGATTAGAACTGCTTTACTACATATTAACCCGGCGACATAATATATCCGGTTCAGCCTGTGCATGCTTGATCTGGCGTTTTCTTGAAGCCCTGAACCGGATATATTATGTCGCCGGGTTAATAGTAACAAACGATATAAGTGAATAACAGCAAATGAGCCATATCAGGCTAAGCCGTGTTCGTGATGCGCAGCCATGGACAAGCGTATCTTTTCGTCTTTATTTGAACAGTCCACCCCGGGGGATGTTTTCATCCGCCATTTATTAAAGACATATTTATTTACCGGCTGTTCCTGTTTCGGTTTATAGCCTTTTACCTGGCCGGTAAAACTGTATCGTAGACGCCGGACAATTGTCCGATGCCGAACAATTGTCCATATCGTAATTCGCTGCTGCTGTCGTAATAGCAGGTAACATGTTCTGCGATACAGGCCATTACCGAATTCACAGTTACAACATGAGCCCATGAGACTGCATTGCTGTCATCCCGCCAGTCTCAGCAGCAGCAAAAAATTGAGCGAGTACTGTGAAGCTCACTAAGCTGACGATGCATTGCGCAGCCTTTGCGGAGGCGCTTGCGAAGTCAGTTCCAGGTTCTGCGCCACGAATTCCCAGTTGACCAGCTTCCAGAATGCCTTGATATAGTCGGCTCGTGCGTTGCGATAATCAATGTAATAGGCATGTTCCCAGACATCGCACACCAGCAGGGGATATTTGCCGTCAGTCATCGGATTTTCCGCATTGCTGGTGTTCACGATCTCGAGACCGCTCTCCAGGTTCCTGACCAGCCAGGTCCAGCCAGAGCCGAAGTTCGAGGTTGCCGATTCGGTGAATTTTTCCTTGAATTTATCGAAGCTGCTGAATGCATCATCAATCGCTGTGGCCAGATCTTTGCCTGGTTCACCGCTCGCGTGAGGAGTCATACAATTCCAGTAGAAGGTATGATTCCAAACCTGTGCGCCGTTGTTAAAGATACCGCCCGAGGCCCGTTTGATGATATCTTCAAGCGGAACATTTTCGAATTCTGTGCCTATGATCTGCTTGTTTAGCTTGTCCACATAAGAGGCATGATGCTTGCCGTAATGGTACTCGAGTGTCTCTGCAGAAATATAAGGTTCAAGGGCGTTAAATGCGTAAGGAAGCTTTGGTAGTATGTGCTGTGTCATAGTTACCTCCTGTTTCAATAGTAAAATTTAAATTTACCCGGCACGAAATACACTAGCCGGTTGATTACCTGATACTGCATTGTTTTAACAGGCTGTCTCTTCGGCATTGAAATTTATCAATGGTTCAATATTCAATAGATATCAATGCGGGCCCGGTACTGTCAGGTGATGATTGATCCCATTTATCGCTACGCTTTTCCTGATCCTGCCTGACCGCAGACCATGCCACTTTGTGCGCAGCCACTTCACGGCTACTGTCTTCATACCGATGAATTCCTGCCAATGGTTTGATATTACAAAAGGCGTGTAACAGGCAAGCGATCTGACATTGACAGATTTCAATGATTTTTCCGTTCAGCGAAGATCAGGTTGACCGCAAAAACTCACTTGCAGCCGGGATTCCGGGAGGTAAAGGTGATTGCTGGCATGCATACCTGGCTGTTATTAATTATTGCTCGGCAGCCTTGCTAATGATTACCTGAAACGGGTGGTGCAGGGAAAATTAATGATCAGTCCGGCAATATGGTAAAAAATAATTCTTTCGTCACCTTTTCTCACTTGTCGTTCGAAAGATAGGCAAGAAAACCAGTACTATCTAATGGCTTGCTGAAATAGTAGCCCTGGATAATATCGCAGTTATGCTGTCTGAGAAATTCGAGTTGCTCAGTGTGTTCAACGCCTTCAGCAACCACCTTCTGGCCAAGACTATGTGCCATCGCAATAATCGCTCTGACGATGGAATTATCATCCTTGCTGGCTGGAACATCGGTCAGGAACGAGCGATCAATCTTGAGTTCGTCGATCGGGAATCTTTTCAGGTAACTCAACGATGAGTAACCTGTACCAAAATCATCAAGCGAGAACGAAACGCCAAGGTTCTTTATATCCATTAGCAGAGAAACGAAGTGATCAACATTACCCATCAGCATACTTTCAGTTATTTCCAGTACCAGGTGCTTTGGATCAAGACCACTGTAGCTCAGAGCAGATTCAATGGATGCTTTTAATCCTGCATCTGCAAATTGCCTGGGTGATACATTAACCGACAGCTTTAACTCACTGTGGCCTGCATCAACCCATTCCCTTGTTTGTTTACAGGCCTGCTTTAATACCCATTCACCAATAGATACGATAAGGCCCATATTTTCAGCAATATGTATAAAATCATCCGGTGATATAAATCCTTCATCAGGATGAATCCAGCGTAGCAGACATTCCATTCCCATGACTTTACCACTGTCTGAATTTACTTTTGGCTGGTAATAAAGCTCGAATTCCTCATTCTTCACTGCTTTTCTCAGATCCGACTCCATTTTCAGCAATGCCCTGGTGCGGGTATTCATATCACTTGAATAATACTGGTAATTATCCGTACCATTGTTTTTGGCAAAGTCTTTTGCTGAGCCGGCATGCTTGATCAGCGACTCGATTTCTTCACCATCATGCGGATAAACAGAAATACCAATATTGGCCGTTAGAAATATTTCAGTGCCATTCACAATAAAGGGCATTTTTATCACGTCTAGCACTCTTTTACAGATGCTAGACGCATTCTCCACACTGTTAACACCACACAATACGATCGAGAATTCATCAGCACCCAGTCGGGCCATACTTTCCATTTGTTTCATAGTATCGGCGTGTCCGACAACATCATAGCTGCGTATAACCTCGGTAAGGCGTTGAGCAACCAATTTAAGAATAATGTCCCCGGTATACAGGCCAAGTGTTTCGTTGATCTGACGAAAACGATCCAGGCCCACATCCAGTAATGCGAGAGGTTTATTATCTCGCTTTGCCATGTCTATCCCCCTGTTCAGGTGGTCGATAAACAATTTTCGATTAGGCAGTCCCGTCAGGTTATCGTAATAAGCCAGCTGATCCTGGTACGCCTTGGCGGCCAGTGTGTTTCTGATCCGTAGTACGAGTTCGCTGGGATCAACTGGCTTGGATAGAAAATCTGTAGCGCCCATTTCAAGTGCTTTTAGCTTGTTACCGGGTTCCTCCGATGCAGTCAGAATAATAACGGGTAAAAACTGGTAATCTTCCTGTTGCCTCACAGCTTTTAGCAAGTCAAATCCATTGACTTCCGGCATATCAAGATCAAGCAGCAAAATATCCGGTTTTGAATTGAGCAACCTCATCATGGCCTTACTTGAATGTTCTACTTTAATAAAATTGCAATAACCTCCTTCTTCGAGTAAGGCCTGAACAATATCGAGCATGATAGGTTCATCATCGACCATCATGATTTTCGCTATTTTCAAATCATCATAATGCAAACCTTCCTGTACATGGCTGTTGACTGCCATGGTATTGGTTATCTTGTTACTGGCTTTCATATTACTCAGACTCTATTGCAGTGAAACCTGTGATCAGATTAAATCCGGGATCAGAAATCATGTCCTCCCGTGCCATACTCCACGTTGTTGAGTACAATCCGCTGATTTAGCTCTTTGATAATATTGATAGTATAGTTAATAAATTCCAGATGTTCTTCTTTTGCATGATTCTCCAGGTCTTTGGCCGGTTCTGTGAACAGGTCAAAACCTACTGAGCCACCTGCAGCCTTCAACCAGAAAGCGAATTTTTCAACTTCTTCGAAGTTGTGCCTGTTAACCGCTTCATCGATATCTTCCAGCCATTCAGACAGCTGATGGATAAAACCATCAATAATAGGTCTTAACCTCGGGTTTGTATCCATCAGCCGGCAGGTAAATTTTTCCGGTATAACATACTCTTTTGCTGGTTTCGTATTCAGCTGTGAGGTTTTCATTTCAACGACATTATCCTGTTTGTTTTCTGCATCCCATTCGATGCTGATCCTGCCAAATAGTGCCCGTAGTTTCCTGATGGCGATTTCTAGATTGGCATCATCCTTCTCCATAGCAAAGTTCTCAAATTCACGCGCTGGTTCAACAAATTCAGAAAAACCAACACTTCCAGATGACCCCTTCAACCAGTGGCCCAGCCTTTTGAGTTCATCATAATCACGTTGCTGCCATGCTGCGTCAATTGATGCCAGTTGATCATCAAGCCTGGAAACAAAATTTTCAATAATTTTGTGGAACTTGGCATTACCAGCCAGACTTGAATAAATTTTCTCCTTGTTCTCATCCGTGTCCTGCACTATTGCTGCAACAGCGGACTGTCGTGGCATGTCATTAGTTTCATTAACCAGCACACCACCCAGCTCTTCTGCCAGGCGTTCCACCATGCTGGCAATGTTAATAGGTTTGGCGATGTATTCGCTGTATCCTGCATCAAGACACTTCTGCTGTGCTCCCTTCATTGCATCGGCGGTCATCGCAAACACGGGTAACGTGTAACCACGTTCCCTCATTAAACCTGCGGCTGTATAACCATCCATTACCGGCATTTGTACATCCATTAAGACCAGATCAAATGACTGCTCTGCCAGCAGATCAAGAGCTACCTGGCCATTTTCCGCACTGGTAGTTTCAATGCCGACGTCACCAAGTACTATCTCAATCAGCTCACGGTTTTCTTCCCCGTCATCAACGACCAGTACTTTTGCAGCCGGGAATTTCCACTGTTTTTCCTGCATGCCTGTTTCATACCAGAGGCTGGACATGATTTCGTCAACACTCAGACGTTTGATACCCTTAATCGGACCGGCACTCACTGTTGTCCTGAACGTGCTACCCTCACCCTCGGTACTTTCAACGACAATATCCCCGCCAAGTGCTTCGGCGAAACGTTTGCTGATGGTTAAGCCAAGACCGGTGCCGCCAAATCTGCGCGTAATCGAACTGTCAGCCTGGGTAAACGGGTTAAAAATATCGTTTGCCTGCTTTGATGTCATGCCGATACCTGTATCAGTGACATTAATCTCAAGTATCGAATCGGCGTCACTTCCCAGCAGCCTGGTTACGATTGTGACACCGCCCGTTTCGGTAAATTTAATCGCGTTACCGACAAGGTTGGTTATAATCTGCCTGAGCTTACCTGGATCGGTATCAATGTACTCAGGTAAAGGGCCATCCGGCTCATATTTTAAATAGATATTTTTTTCTTCTGCTTTAACCTGCATGATTTGAGTCACTTCGTGAACAATCTGATGCACTGGTGTATGTATTTTTTCGATCTCGATGCGACCTGCCTCAACTTTAGATAAGTCAAGAATGTCATTAATCAGGTTAAGCAGGTGATTGCCGCTGGAAGAAATTGTATTGAGATAGCGGATGCTGTCACGGCTGTTCTTATCATAGCCACGTCTAAGTACTTCCGAAAAGCCAAGAATAGCGTTCATCGGGGTTCTGATTTCGTGGCTCATATTGGCAAGAAATTCACTTTTGAAGCGATTTGCCTGTTCAGCTTCTTCCTTGGATATTCGTAGTTCCAGCTCTTTCTGCTCCAGCTCAGTGACATCATCAAAACTGATCAATACGCCGGCGGTTTTGCCGCTGCCGGATAAAACCGGCGAACAGTTTGTCATGAAAGTTTTATACTGGCCATTGCCGGACTTCAACCGTATCATCCTGGCAGTACGTATCTGTCCATCTAATAATGTTAATGCCCAGGGTGATGATTCTGCAGTAAATAATTCATCATCTTTGTAATGCCAGGAAAACCGGTTAATCAGCCGTCCCATCAGAGCATCAGCAGGCTCGTTTACAAGGTTGGCAAAAGCCTGATTGGCCAGAACAATATTCTGCTTGCCATCAATCACCAGCAAACCCTCAGCCATGGTATCAAGTGCCGAACGCACACGATCAGGCACGGCCTGTGATGGATCCAGCTGCTTCAGCATCTTGCCAAGGTAAACATAAAACATCATGAAACTTATCATTGACACCAGGCTCAGTAGTAAAAATACCGGCTGCAATAATTTGCCATACCAGGCGTTTGGTATCAGGGGCTGAAACGCCAGCTCGACCTGCCCCCATACTTTCTTGCCTTCATAAATAGGCACCATTACCTGGGAGTCCGATGATTTTCCCTGCTCTAAAATCTGCCAGTTTTTTTTATGATCACCTATGATGACAAGGGCTTTCCCATCAGACCTTCTTACTGCTGCTGAAAGGATATCATTATTTCGATCAACGACTACCTGCAGGTTAGCCTTCATTCGCCTTATATCAGACGTAGTAATAAAGATAGAACTGTTCACTGCTATAGATTCAGCCAGCCGCGCATGTCCATCCAGAATGGCCGCCTGGCGGTCTGGCACTAATCCGACCATAACTGCCAGCAGCAGCAGACTGACGATCATGCTGGACAGCCCAAGCGACAATTTAAAGCGTGCACTTTTCTCTTTAAAAAAACTTTTAAATGATTTCAACAGCCATGCCCAGATGGACAAAAAAATCGAATCATCGTTATAAAGTGTCTGACTGCCAGTATTATTCATTATTATTCTCTCCGACAATTGA
>JAJDNP010000094.1 GCA_022340645.1 Gammaproteobacteria bacterium
TGCAGTATTCATCAATACCAGAAAAATCTTTTGATAGTAGTAAACCCGGAAATGCCAGTAAATCTCTGTATAAAATCATTTTTTCGATGGTTCAATGCCAGGCATCTGCTGTCAGCGACAATTGCCATGGTCCTGACACTATTATCAACGGCTGCTAGCTACGCCAATCTGCCAAACCTGGGCGACCCTACGCTGGGCAACTTCAGCAGCAAGGAAGAACAACAGCTAGGTCTGGCTTTTTATCGTTCCTTGCGCGCCAATTTGACTTTTATTGACGACCTGCAGATTAATTATTACATCAACAGCCTTGGCCAACGCCTGGCCTCGCATTCAGACGCCGCGGGTAATCACTTTCATTTTTTCATCGTCAAAGCGCCAACCATCAATGCGTTTGCCGGCCCGGCAGCCTATATTGGCATCCATACACAACTCATTCTTGAAGCGGACAACGAAAGCCAGTTAGCGAGTGTCCTGGCGCATGAAATTGCTCACGTTGCACAACGCCATCTGGCACGCGCTTTCGACAACTCAGGGCAGTCAACGGCCATGACAGTTGCCACATTACTTGCTGCAATCCTGGTCGGCACACAGGACTCACAGGCAGGGCAGGCAGTATTGATGTCCGGCATTGCCGGCAACCAGCAATCATCAATTAATTTCACAAGAAGCAATGAATATGAGGCCGACCGTGTAGGTATCGGCATCCTCTCTAATACCGGCATCAATCCGCAGGGCATGGTTGATTTTTTTGAAATTCTGCTGGATAAAAGCCCGGATAACGAGATTGAATACCTGCGCACCCACCCGTTAAACACCAATCGTGTTGCAGAAGCGAAAAACAGGCTCCAAAGCAAATACGAAAACCTGCCCAAAGACTCGCTGGACTTCGAGTTTGCCAAGGCCCGTTTAGTCATACTGATAAGCAGGCAGCCAGAATATTATCTTGATGACAAGGTTGTTGGTGATGGCGTCATCGGACAGTACCAGAAAGCACTGGCTGCAATTCGCACACACAAACCGGAAGAAGCCATACAAATATTATCCAGGCATATAGAAAAAAATAACCACCCCTGGATTCGTCTTGCCCTGGCTGAGGCCTACACCAGCAATAATGATGATAAAAAAGCATTGGAAATCTTAAGCTCACTGGCTGACCTGTATCCTGGCTATTTACCGGTAACAATGGCTTATGCAAGTGCTTTGAATAACAACAATATGCCTGAGAAGAGCATCGCCATATTGAAAAAACAGCTGCAGGTAGATGATGATGCGGTGATTTACAAAGCACTGGCTAATGCATATTTTGCCAATGGCCAGGTAAGTGCTGCACTCGAGTCAACCGGGAACCAGTATGTTAGAGAGGGTTATATCGAACTTGCCATTCAGCAGTATGACAATGCCCTCAGGCAGGATAATATCAGCCAGTCAACGAAACAGCGGCTGGAAACCGCCAAACAGGAACTCAAGAAAATAATGAAGGAAAATTAAAGACCAGGGCAACTCAGATTAATTATGATAATTAATCTGAGTTGCCCTGGAATGACGGTAAAACTATGCTGCTTTAAATACCCTGCTTTTCCTGGCCTTAAAAATTTAGAAGATAGTTATATTCTGTTTAATTTAAGAATTTGTTTTTTTCCATAAAAGCCTTGCCTTATCTAACCCATCAGGTATGCTATACGGATTATTCATTTATGAATATATACTATATAAAATATTGCGTTGTACAGGACGGGCAGTGGAGCTTATTTCAAAGGGTATGAATAATTATTCCAGTTCAACGTCTTTAAACAAATACAACAACATTACACAACTAGGAGGAGACAAGAATGCGGCTACCCGCACATCTAACCATAATTTCGTCAATCATTGCTTTATTTAGCTGCCTTCTATTGCTACCCGGTATAGCCAGTGCTGACGCTGCGGCTGATATTGAAAAAGGCAAGAAATTGGCGTTTGACAGAAAAAAAGGCAACTGCCTTGCATGCCACCAGATACAAGGTGGCGACCTGGCGGGCAATATCGGTCCACCGTTAATTGCAATGAAAGCTCGTTTCCCTGACTTCGAAAAACTTCGTGCTCAGATATACGATGCCCGCATAAACAATCCGAACACTATCATGATTCCTTTCGGTCCATACGGTGTGTTGACTGATGAGGAAATCACCCTGGTAGCTAAATATATCCAATCATTGTAAAGGTAAGACTAGATGAATCAGAACCGAAGAGTATTACTAAAAGGTACTTTTGCAGCAGGTGCAACCGGCATTGCTATCAGCGCAGGTTTATTAACACCTAAAGCTGTCCTGGCCGCATGGCCGAAAGCTGCATTTGAAGCAAAAGACTCTAAAACAGCCCTTGAAGCCTCATTTGGAAGCTCGGCTACGATGGAAAGCAGCGACATCAAGCTGAAAGCCCCTGATATTGCTGAAAACGGAGCCGTTGTGCCTATTACTGTAACCAGCAATATTGCCAACACTGAAGCTATCAGTATTGTCGTTGCAGAAAACGGTACACCATTAGCCGCTACATTTAACCTTGGTCCAACCACAAAAGGTTTTGTTTCGACCCGTATAAAAATGGGTAAAACATCCGATGTAACTGCTGTTGTAAAAGCAGGTGGCAAACTATACAGCACTTCCAAAAACGTCAAGGTCACCATCGGTGGTTGTGGCGGTTAAGCATAGAAAATAGAGGTTAAATAAGATGGCTAAATCTTCAATTAAAATTCGCGCCAAGGTCACGGGTGACGTAGCAAAAGTAAAATGCTTAATCAGCCACCCGATGGAAACCGGCCTGCGTAAAGATAAAAAAACCGGCAAGTTAATTCCTGCCCACTTCATTCAGGAAGTTAATTGCGAACATGACGGCAAAAATGTCATGAATGCACAGTGGAACGGTACTATCTCCAAAAACCCTTTCCTTTCTTTTGAGTTCACCGGCGCCAAACCAGGTGACTCAATTAAAATTAGCTGGGTGGATAATACTGGCAAGAGTGACTCAACCGAAGCCAAAATGAAATAATTGAGCGAACGTAACGACACTCAATTATTAATTTTGGTATAACAACAAAGGTGAACCATGAAAAAAATTGTTACTTTATTATCTGTGTTGCTGATAGCTGCCACACCGTTTGCAGCGCAGGCAACACCAGATGATGACTTAAAAGCATTCCGCGCGTACTTCACGAAGAAATTCCCTGACGTTCCTGTGAATGACTTTATTAACGGCGTTTACGCTGTCGACCCTGCTTCACGTGAACAGTGGGAACAATTTGAAGAATTTCCTTCCTATCAAATTGCCATAGACAATGGTGAAGAAAAATTTAATAAAAAATTCGCTAACGGCAAAAGTTATGCGGACTGCTTTCCTAACTACAAAAAAGGCATAAAACAAAATTATCCTTATTTTGACACTGACAAAGGTGAAGTCGTCACTCTGGAAGGCGCTATCAATAAATGCCGTACAGACAATGGCGAAAAACCTCTGAAATGGCAAAAAGGTGAAATTACCGAAATCGGTGCCTACCTTGCCTATCTTTCACGTGGCCACAAAATCAATGTAAAAGTGCCCAATGATGCAAAGGCTATTGCTGCCTATAACCGGGGCAAAAAACACTTTTACTCGAAACGTGGACAGTTGAATATGGCTTGTGCTGATTGCCATTACTATTACTCTGGCAGCAGGATCCGTGCTGATATCCTGAGTCCTGCTTTAGGTCACACCTCAGGTTTTCCTGTCTATCGTAATAAATGGGCTGGCATGGGTACCCTGCACCGTCGTTATGGCGGCTGCAACAAGCAGGTGCGAGCAAAACCATTTAAACCGCAGAGCGATGAATACAAAGCACTCGAGTACTTCGAAACCTATATGGGTAACGGCCTGGAAATTAACGGACCAAGCCAGAGGAAATAATTTCGAGGTCAATGTTCCTTTAACGGGAATTCATAAAAAAGCCCTGAACTACATTCAGGGCTTTTTTGTCGGTATTTCATTAATTTATTCTGGTGGGCCGTCCGCGACTCGAACGCGGGACCATCGGATTAAAAGTCCGGTGCTCTACCAACTGAGCTAACGGCCCTGATTATGAATAAAAGCTGATACCGCGAAATCAGACCAATCCCAGATCTGCTAAATCAATATCAACTTAAACAAGAAGGCGCGAATCATACATGGAGTTGCGCCGAAAAACAACTTTATCAGGCAATTTAAGGCTAAAAGTAACGAGTTGGATCTGAAATACCGGCATCCTGAAAGCCTTTTCGCCGTAATTGACAGGAGTTACAGTTGCCGCACGCCTCACCTCGCTCATTGGCCTGGTAACAGGAAACCGTTACTGAGTAGTCTACACCCAGTTCTGTACCAATTTTTATGATCTCCGCTTTTGTTTTGTGGATTAGCGGCGTGTGGATGGTTAGATGTTTACCTTCGACACCGGCCCTGGTTGCCAGATTTGCCATGGCTTCATAGGTATTGATAAAAGCCGGGCGGCAGTCAGGATAGCCTGAATAGTCAACCGCGTTTACGCCAATATAAATATCCTGCGATGTCAGCACTTCAGCAATAGCCAGTGCATGCGATAAAAACAGTG
>JAJDNP010000150.1 GCA_022340645.1 Gammaproteobacteria bacterium
ATAGCCGTAGCAAGAAGCTGTTTTATTGATTCGACTGAGAAATGTAATCCGGAAATACTGAACTGCTTTATTGCATACCGTGAAACAAATAGTAGCTGGATGAGAGCGATAGCAGGAAATAATATAACGGCATATACGAGACCACCTCCTAATAATACTACCACAGTGCCCAAAATTGCCACGCTGAATCGGAACGAAAGTTCAATCAGTGCTGCCACGTGCATGCGCTGCTGCGAAACAAAAAGAGCAGCAAATCCTTCAGTTAATGTATATAAGACCTGGTATATACCAATACATGCAATCACCAATTTACTATTATCACTAAAAGGGAGTAGATAAATCGATAAAATAAGTACCAGAAAGGTACCGCTAGCTAACAGCAGGCGTGTTGTCAGTATATTATTAAAATAACTTGAAATACTGCAGCTATTTCGACTCATATCTTTGATACTAAGATTATAGAGTCCAAAATCTGCAGCAACTACAAAAAATCCTGTATACGCCATTGCGAAAGAATATTCACCGATTCCTTCCTGACCATAGGCACGTGACAACACAATGAACAGGCCAAAGGTAAATGCATCACCAACTATTTTACCTACCATCAAAAAGCTAAAATTTTTGAATATTGCTGAAGCTTGATTATTGTTACCTGAAGTGCTCACCTCACTGCCGACTCTTTTAATCTGGATTTAAAACCTGTTAGTCTCCGTAGCCAAATAAATAATAGCGACTTTCTACCATTGCCAGGTAAACGAAAAAGAAAATCTTCCGAAATTCTTTTTATTTGGATGATACTTGAACCACCGTTGCTATCATCTTGCATGTCGGGCGTACAAAAACCATAATGCACCGTATGATAACCGCATCGGCCAGCCAGTTCGTCTGATCGCGCTGATCCTTGAAACCAAGGATAACAAAAATGTTTTACGCTTTTGCCGTCTAGCTTACTCTCCAGCAATTCTTTTGAAGCTGAAAACTCGCGAATCACTTCACTTTCAGCCTGTGCTTGATTTTCAAAAGTCCCCTGATACTTATCTCTGCAGGATTTCAAGATCTGATGCAGCAAATTTTTCCAGTCTTTTTTCCTGAAAAACTGCTCGTTACCTTGATCGGTTACATATTTTTTCAGCGAATCAATAAGTTTTGGATGGGCCATGTACATTGGACGGCAAGCCATACGGGAAACATTCTGGAATACTGGTGCACCAAGACACAAAGCTCGTTCAGGATGAGACTTGTCATCAAGACTGGATAGCGGGATGTTTACATTGCCATAAAAATCAGTATCAAAAGCCGGATGCAGAAAATCGATGACAACATCAGATATCGGGACTCTTGCATGATTAAGGGAGTGCGACTGAATATCAACATGGCCACTACGATGCATTTCAACTAACTCGTCCCATGTACAAAGAGGCAGCTTCTCAGCTCTCTGCTGAAGCTCCTCAAGTTTGCAACGCTCTTCCCAGTAATCTCTGAGATTGGCATTGTATCTTTTAATGTCTGGAACGATTCCCGGGATGGCAAACAGTATTGCCTGAAAATTATATTTCACTAAAAGCGGGTAGGCATATACCCAGAAACTCCATGTTGCATCATCAAATGTCAGAGCAATTTCATTACCTTTTTTTAAGCCGCCTTTGGCCAGCTCTTCAAGCTCGTCTGCATTTACTGTTTTATAATTATTATTCTTCAGGTACCGCAGTTGCGCCTCAAAATGTTCAGGCTCTACGCTGTGGAAAACAAAAACCGGCACGCTTGGCAAGGCAGGTTTTGCTTTTCTCTGAGTAACAAACCCTGGAAAGTTCCCCTTCAATATCTCCAGTAGCTCGGGTATATTTTTATGCCACGTTTTTTTCAGCTGACCAATCATGATAATTACGATACTATCCCCTGCCAGAATATCGGTTATAAATGCTCAATGAATAATAACGACTGCTGTCAGCCATTAATAAAATATATTGGACCTGCGAATAAAAATACTACCTTCTAATAAAAATTACTTTTGCAGGATTTCCCTGGGCAATTGCATTCTCCGGAATTTTTGAAGAGACTACCGAGTTCGGTGTTATAATTGCACCGCTGCCAATAGTTGCACCATCAAGGATTACACAGCCGGAACCAATCCATACATTTTCGCCAACATCAATCCCTTTTGATGTTTTTGTCTGTTGGCAAAGCGGCACATCAAGCTTGTCATACTGATAATTATTTCCTATGATGGATGCGTTCGGACCAATCATGCAGTAATCGCCTATTTTTACTCCGCCAGCATCTGCAGAAAGAAAACTAAAAGTGCCAATTGAAACATTTTCACCAATTTGCATTGGCCCATTTGGCTTTATTTTGACAAAGGAACTGACCACCGTACCTCTTCCTATTTGTAGATTCTCATTGAGCTCTACTTCCGCCTTTGGACTGATCTTGCATTTATACTTCAGCAAGCAGTATGCCGTTACCACAAAAGATGGGACCAGAAATCGTCGTAATATTTTAGATAATTTCATATCGCTTAAGCGTTCTGCTCAACAAGTTCATTTAATTTAGAAATGCTGTCAATTGACTGTATTTCACTCATAGAAAATTTGACGCCAAACTCAACTTCTATCGCTGTAATCAGTCGCAAATGATTCAATGAATCCCACAAGGCTACATCATCAGCGGTTAATTCAGGTTTAACCTCGTTTTCATCAAGAAAAAAGATTTCAGCCACTAACTCAGTCAGTTTCTCGTTCATAGTTGCTCCTCTTGTTGCAATTGCACATCAATGCCGGGGCAATCGAGTAATCGAAAGCTGTCACTCGACATCTCATAGTATTGTTCATTTTCATCGCCAGCTGTTTTTACAAAACCCTGGTCAGCAAAAAATGTTGAAGCAGGCATATTTTTAGCCGTCTTACAAAACTGAGCCTGTAATGTTGCGCACTTACCACTGCCCAGGAAATCCTGCTTGATATTATTCATAATGCAGCTTTCTATGCTTCTTCCCAGAGCACGGCAGCTCAAAACAAAGCTGTCTATTCTGGCGGCAGCATCGTTAACCTCAACCAAATACAAACCTACAATACCCAGATCACCGAATTTATCTTTAACCTGAACAATATTCATCTGCCAATGATCACTATCCAGAAAAGTTTCAATGTCAGAAGGTGTATAACGTTTTGTTGTCACATTAAACTGATTTGTCTTACTGAATAATTGATGCAAGCGTTGTAAATTATTTTTAGAAGCTGCTTCTATATAAACCCGAGTGCCAAGACTTTTCAGATAGTCATCAATATTGCCGATAGCCTGTTTTTGCTGTTCACGTTTTGCATTTTGCTGATACTGCTTTAGTTTGACCTTGTCCTCAGTCGTAAAAAACAGTTTTTCAAACTCATATAAACGCATTATTGTTTCAGTAAACTTTGATGGGTCACCTGATAAATGCACCGTGGTCACTTCGGGCAAAGCCTCCTTTACCAATGAGCATTCAACTGGATTATCATCAACAAAAACTATACTATCAATTCCAATGTTCAGCTGAGCAGCGATTTTCTGTATATTAAGATACTTATAGTCCCAGTTGACCTGGCTTGCTGCAAAGTCTTCTTTCTGCAACACCATTTCACTACGCTGATTAAAAACCTCCTCCACATCCTCCATATTGTTCTTGCTGCAAATCGCCAGAATAATGCCTCGCTCAATCAATGAGCGTATAGCATATTGAAAGTCCAGATAGGCTTCGCTCTCGGCGTCGCCATGGCCTATCTTGATACCATGTACTCCATCTTCGCCAACTATGCCACCCCACAATGTATTGTCCAGATCCAGCACCAGGCATTTTTTTGCATTGGCTTTGATGGCAAAAATATAGCGCCACAACTCTGCTGAAACTAATGGATATACCGCCTCGTCCCACTCGATTTTTGCCAGATGGTACATCTTTGCATTAAATGAACGCTCTTTACCATAGCGTGCCAGCACATGATCCATATCGAATATGAACACACGCTGATCATCTCTAAATGCTTTTAGTAGCGCGAGGTTAAGCTCCGCGTAAAACTCTGCTTCACCCAGTTCCTGCTGCAGGTCCGCAACACCTGCCTGTGAGTATGCCGGTCGTACAAAATTAGAAATCAGTATACTTGCCTGTGTGCGAGATTTTGCTATTTCTGACCATTCTTGCAGCTGTTGTACGACCCGATCAATTTCCTCTTTGCGTTCTTGAGGCGTTAGTGTAATAAAACAATTGCTTAACTTTGGTGCTAATTCACGTAGCAACAGACTCAGAAAAATCATATCTGGCTTAGCGTCTATCAGGCCACTACCAGGTTCCAGCACTTCCTGAAAATACTGGCCATACCCGCCAATATATGAATTGACTAACTGCCCTTTTATTGCACAATACACGCTTGTATAACGCGATAAAGAATCAATTGTGTGATTTGCCAGATATGCAACCGTATATTCATATTCAGGGCTGGTTTTGATAATGACGTGATGAATAAACTCAACTTCTGCCGGTGACAACTCTTCAGCTACAACATCTTGCAGTAAGAGCAGCAACGACTCTGAAGAATCACAGCTACGTAATGCTTTTTTTATTTCTATATCCATCTTTAATACTAATCGAGATAACCGTTTTGTCTGTACCATTGAGCAGTGCGTTTCATTCCTTCCTGCAAACTTACTTTAGGCTGGTAACCAAGTATGTTTTTTGCTTTCTCAATATTAAAGGCTCGATTATTTTTATAAAAACGTACACGGCGCCGATGTAAAGGCGGTTCTATATGGAGCGGTACACAAATAGCCTCACATACTACTGCAGCACTGTAGAAAAACCAGTACGGAAATTTCAGCCATGGCGGTGGCGCACCAACAGCGTCAGCAACCACGGTAATATAATCTTTTAGTGGCAGATATTTCTCCCCACCAATAATAAATGTTTCACCTGCGGCTTCAGGTTTTTTTAATGCCAGCATAAAACCATCGACCAGATCATCAATATAAACAGCATGAAAATTTTCCTTGCACGGACCAACAAGAAAGAACAGGCGTTTAGACAGCATTTTGAACATCTTTAACATTCGCATATCACCCGGCCCGTAAATAGAACAAGGACGAATAATCACAATTTCCATCGCGCTTTTACCAATAGACGATCTAACCATGTTTTCCGATTCTACTTTGGTTTCCTGATAAAGATCGCCAGGATTGAATGGTGATTCTTCATTAGCCGGCGTTGACTTTACACTCCCATGTACGCCTATCGTCGAGCAGTGAATAAATCGTTCAACGCCTGCTTTTACAGATGCGTCCAGTAAGGTTGCTGTACCATCAACATTGATATGGTGATAACTCTCTGGCGGACCTGAAGCAGTGCGAAAATTCGACACAAGATGTATAACTATGTCAGCGCCATCAACAAGTTCTGCGATAGCTTTTTTATCTGCTATATCGCCGATAACTGTTTTAAATACCCTGCCATCATATTTTCTGGCCTTGTCCTGATCGCGTGCGAGTATAGATACTTTAAACCCCTCACTAATTAGACGATCACACAAATGACTTCCAAGAAATCCTGTGGCTCCTGTAACTACAATGTTTTTACCTGTATCCATGACTACCCTATTTTTATTTTTCTACTTTTCTGGCTATATACATCAACACTATTCCCCTCATGCGGGCGACTCCATTCAGGATAAGTTTGTATCAGGTGTTCGATATTTTCAGCGCGCTGCTGTGAATCCCAGTGCAAATGGTTAGCAATAACATCTGCGCAATATTCAATAGTTTCCTTTTTAGGGCACTCAAATGACCCTATATCCGTCCTCCTTAGCATGAGGTCAGATAGAGTGTAGACCATTTCATTGCAAAGAATGTATTTGAGCTCCGCTTTAATGGTATCATCTGTCCCCGGTACGACCTGAGCCAATGACTGATCTTTTTCACAGAGGCGAATAATAGTATTCATATTACTGCCATAATTTCTGATTAACCTCGTGATCGTCTCTGTGGAAAAAGTTTCAGATAGTTTGTCAAAACAATCTTTCTCAAAACTGCTGTACTCAGAAATCTCCCCTCCATATAAGGCAGTTACACTGGTACTGGATGGACTTATATCAGCCCGTAAATAACCTGACACTCGGTTGATTACACTTTCCGCTGTCGCTCGCGCGGTTGTCAATTTAACGCCCTGAACCCAAAACAGTCCTGCAGATATGGTCCCTGCATTCGAGTTGATTATTCTCGTATGGTGCCACAGTTTTGGTTCTGAATTTTCTTCAGCCGCAGGCTCTGCCGGCTGCATACCACGATGAATCAGAGTTACATCTGCTTTACTCAGCTTCAGTGATGGAAACACACTGTTGATCTGTGACAGGCACTGAGATAACTCTGCATCAGAGATTGTAAGCTTATTCGTATTAGAATCATGCGGATAATACCAGGTACCTACAATACTGCCTCTGCGCCATGGCGCTATAAACATTAAGCGGTCTCTGCCATCTGGCGTAGCGCTGGTGTTGGCACCAATAGCACAACTGGACAATTTACGATTGAGCACAAGATTAACTGCAAGTGCCATAAGCTTCGGCCTGCTTGACTTTGGCGTAGTGCCAGTAAACGCCTCATCACGAGATGCCCATGGGCCACAACAATCAACCACGGATCTTGCGTTGATTTGTATATCCTCCCCACTCAACTGATCAGTAGCAATTACACCAGTAACCGCTCCTTGCTCGACTGTGTATTCTTTTTTGCGTACATAGTTAAAAATATCCGCCCCCGCCTGCCTGGCTGACATGATAAATGCAAGCACCAGCCTTTCCGAATTATAAGCCTGTGCATCAAACCAGCTTGCACCACCTGTAACAGTCGAACAGTCTAAATCTGGCGCAAATTTGCTAACTTGTTCAGCAGATATTATTTGTGTATTTTTTATGCGCCGAGCCGCATCCAGTCCCCGGTTACGATCATACGCAATCAGGTCATATACTTTCAGGCCGGAACCAAGAAAAAATCTACTTTTACTAAATTTCGTAAAAGTTGGAATAACACATTGCATCGGGATAACAAGATGTGGCGCAATACGTAATAATGCACGACGCTCACGGATATATTCCCGCATTTCCGGAAAATCGAAACGCTGAAGGCTCCTGAGACCGCCATGCACTGTCTTAAGACTATTGGCGGAAGTACCAGAACAAAAATCTTCAGCCTCTATTAATACTACGCTTAAACCACGGGATGCCGCTTCCCATGCAGTTGCAGCACCATAAATACCGCCACCAATGATAGCTACATCGTACTGTTTTTTAATATTATTGAGTCGTTGCTGTTGTTGCATCACTGTCATTACTGTTTGCTCGTATCAAGTTGTGCGTAGAGGCCATGGACTTTTTGCCGAAATGCGGTATAACTGTGTTCACGCTGCATAGTTTCTTTTGCTGCTGCTGCCAGTTGATTACGCAGTTCTTTATCAGCAAGCAGTTTTAACAATGCCTTTGAAAAATCATCACTATCAGGTTCAGCCAGCATGGCTATGTCATCATTCATAACCTGCGTATGAGTAGATAACCTTGTCGCCAGTACCGCGACACCGGAATCAAGATAACTGTATACTTTCATCGGTGTATTTAGCCCCTGAGTACGGGGAGAGACCAAAACATCTGCCTGCACCATGTAATCACCTATTTGGCCAACCGGGCGCGGTCCCAATAAATAAACCTGCTCATCAATACCCATCTGCGATACCATTTCCTTATACTTCTCAATATCTTTTTCCGCACCGCCTATAATAACCAGCGTGGTATCCGCATTTTTCTGACTGACCAGTAAAAAGCTCTGCAGCAGCAGGTCAATCCCCTGATATGATTCAAGATTGCCGATATACATAACAATATTTCTGTCAGGTTGCATTCCCAGCTCAGCTCTCAAATCTGAGGCGCTACCTGGACTTTCCTGCTGTCCAACCAGCGACACGTCTTTCAAAACAACAATATTGTTTTCCCTGTATCTTGCGGCTTCCTCTGCAAGTGCATCGCACATCGGCACTACTGCTTTGGCATAACGCATCGGCAATGACTCAAAAAATCTTAAAACAGGACGCAATGGTTTTAATACAGGTAGCTTGTCGATTAGCTGAGTGGTCATTGATGAATCAATATCATATATAAAAGGTATTCTGCTTATTGGGCAAACCAGCAATGCCATAAAAGCACTTTCTTCAACAGCATGCACAACGTCGTATTTATTTGTTCGCATCAATCCGATAAAACGAAAAAACATAAAAATATCGCAATAGATTTTCTTAGCTGAGAATCCCGGGCGAAGATTATTTACTGCTGGCCACGGCCTGATACGGTAAATTTGAAACCGTTCGTAGCTATGATCTACGCCTTCGTGAAAAGTCAGCAGGTCAACCTCATCACCACGCTCGGTGAGCGCACGAATCAGCAGATCTACTGCGATGGGCGTCCCTCGTTCCTGATAAAAAGGATGAGGAGCTAGTATCAGCACTTTCATTTAGCAGTGTACTCCTTGCCTAACATCATCAGGCTATTCGTAAACGAATTTGATTAGCAAAAAAACGCCATGGCTTTTCCAGTGGGCCATACGAGAGTAACTTTGCATCTGTTGTTTGTAGTAATCGCTTCAGATCGGCTGCAGGATGTGTATTACTCAGTGAGCCTTGCGCGATAAATCCGAAGCTACCGACGCGCATTGTTTCACTGGCAAATGGTAGTGGGTCTGTACCAGGTAATATATGCACATTTAATGCACGAGCCTGTTTAAAATGTGAAGGATTTCTCCAGAATACCGGTCTGCCACTGTTATCGCCAAGACATAGACCAGCAGATGACTCGTGGGACAGCACATTAGCCAGTATTTTGCCTCGTTTACCGAGCCATTTACCAACTGCCCAGGGGAATACAGGGATAGCACCGCTGGCACGCACTGCAGCCAGTGCTGATGAGACAGACAAACCATCTTCGAATGCATGATCCGTCGCCAGCGCCAATAACTCCAGTCCTTCTGTAGTAATAATCTGCCGACCTGCTACGATATATATCTGTATATCAGCAGGCGGCTTTTCATCAGCTTGCAAATCTTTTTTCTGCTTTGCCAGCAGCACCGTACTGTCCGGCGTTAGCTGTATTTCCCAATCTTTATCAGAAACAGGTAATGGCTGGTTTTTTATACACTCATCACGCATTTGCTGAAACCAGTTATATCTGCTGGTTTCTGTAAGCAGCAACACTCCCGTGGCTGCACTCTGCAAGCCGATATTATTTGCAGCCTTGCTGAAATTTTGCTTTGCAGCATCAAGCATAACATTAAGTTTAAAACAGTCGTATATATGCACATGTGCATCGACTAGAATGATTGCTTCATTCATTTGGTTCATATTGCACCTTACTGTACAGTGACATTCTCTACAGTGATATTACTCGGTGGTTTTGGTGGTAGCAGGCCTGCAGCAGGGTAGGTACGTAACTTGATTACATTATTGTATTCATCAGCTTCATCACTGTAATACCATTTCCACTCGTCTCCATCACGAAAAATAATATTTCTTTCATCCCCGGTTGTCGAAACAACGCGCTCGTTTTGCACGTTCATCATGTCATCAAGATGTGTAGTGGCAAAATAGAGATTGTCATTTTTCACACCAGGATGCGTCCCACCATCTGGTTCATAGATCAACGTGATAGTGTTATTGTCATCGTGCAAATAAGCATCAACACCGGACCAGCCAAAGCGAAGAACAGGAACGTCTCCTAACTCATTGAGGTTTAATGGATCCACTCCCTTAGATGCAGCCTTGTTACTTCCGCCCTGTGCAGTAGTTATATACAACCCAAAATTTGTCCCGTCGTGTACCCAGCCTGAGGCATAAACTTCATTTCCCGGCGCTGCATAGGTACCGCTCACTGCCCCATCAACCACCCAGTTTATGCCGTCATCCGACGTCGCCAGATAAACTGCTGCATCGACTTCTATATTGCACTCACAGAGCGCACTTCCACCTCCAAAATCACAACTACTTTGCCCACCCGGTGATTCCACACCAAAATACCCATAGAACTTGCTCTTTGAAGGCACATACTGAACATACCCTGTGCGTATACCTTCTTCATGAGACGATACTGGCACGAAGTCATGCGGCTTAAGCACCGGGTTGCTTACATATTTTGTAAAATTTATACCATCAGTACTGGTCGCCAGACCAACCGACTGGTGGTTGGAATCACCATCAGAATTCCAGCAGCCATCAAAACCAGCCAGATAAAAAAGGTAATAAGTCCCATTAACTTTGGATACACCAATAACGGCTATCTGATTTTGTTCTTCCCAGGTAATTGAAGATGTTGTTGATAAAACACCGCCTTTTTCAGTCCAGGCAGAAATATCTTCCGGAATAATATCAAGTGCGTAAGCCAGTGGTGTTAGCAACATCAGGTTACACCCTAACAACCATACTTTTTTTTTCAACATTACAATGCTTCCGTCCCGCATTAGTGCATACAATATCAGCACCATTTAAAATCACACAATATAAATTACGCTCAAAATTCCCGCCAGGTGTAAGCTGAAGCACAATGACAACGCAGGAGATCGAATACTAAGGTGCACCAACCAGAAATCTAGTATTACTTAAAATCAATTACTTAACAGAAAAGACTAGCTTATAATGCTTATAAGTCAATGATCACATATGGAATAAAAAAACAAAAACTCGGTACCAGCAATCAATATTATGGATTGCATTTGTATGATTACTTTTCTATTTTCACAGCGAATCCTGCTCAATAAATATATTAACCAATTTATAGCTTTCTGAGCATCAGGATAATTTTTTGCTGCGTGATGCATGACACAAGAGCACCTTAAAAAGTAGAAAGTGAATCCTTTAAAATACTGAAAAAATGGCTATCACTTTGACCATGACTTTAGTCATGGTTATCATCACCTATCCACGATAATGCTCCTTCACAGGAATACTGAATCTGACAGAAGGTTTGAATGGAGAACAATGGGTATACTATGAACTTTGGGTTGCCCTGGAGTGAGATACAAGTTTGATTATCAAGACTGGTGAGCGCTACTTCCGCAGAAGCTGAAGCAGCGTAGCAGGCATTATAAAGAATAAAGCCTGAAGTGGAATGTTATATGATACATCAAAATAACTGATGTAATTTTGATGTATGCTAGCTTTGTTAAGGAAGTTGTCTTCAGCTAATAAGGATTTATTTTCCAATGCCCGATATTGTAATTAATAGCTTATGATTTTATCGATTTTATATTCCTTAATATCTTTGGCATGTGTGAAAATAATGATCTCTCCTATTAGACCAATTGCGATAATTTGTATTCCCAGGACGATCAGCAAAGAACTCAGGATCAGCGCAGGCCTGTCAGCCAGAGAAACATCAAAAAACAGGCGTTCCCCGATTAAGTAAAGACTGCTAACTATGCCGAAAGCAAATAATGTTGTGCCGACAAGTCCAAAAAAGCGCAGCGGTTTCTTAGTGAATTTTATGAGGAAGAATATAGTTAACAAATCGAGCAGTCTGCGTACATATAGACCTGGTGAGTAAAGCCGCCGGTGAAAATCCTTTTTAGATTGATTGACATCAATCTCAATGACTCGAAAACCGTGGCGATGCGCCATTACCGGAAAAAACCTGTGCAAGTCTCCGTAAAGTTGAATTTCGTCTATAACATTTCGCGTAAAGGCCCTTGCGCCACAACCAGCATCATGGATTTCCAGGTCAGTGGATAATCTTAAAAGAGAATTGAATAACCTGCTTTGCATTCGATTCATTAATGAATCATGACGTGGCCATCTTCGTGCAAGCACCATATCACAATTATCGAGCGCTGCGACAAGTTTAGGAATTTCATCACTTTCAATTTGCTGGTATGCTGGCAATGTAAGAATAATGTCACCAGTTGCTTTGCTAAATGCAGCACTTAGTGCTGTTGCTTCTCCAAACCATTTAGCAAGCGTTATGATTGTTATTTTTTCAGTTTCCTGTAGTTTTGTTAGTTTTTCGAGTGCATCGGGTTTCTCTCCATCCAGCACATAAATAAATTCATATTCTTTGCCGCTGGCCTCAACGCCACGTTTGTATTCGTGAAACAGTTCTAATATTGGATCGAAGCGTTCGGTAACCGGTATGATTACTGATAATTCTATTTTTTTAA
>JAJDNP010000154.1 GCA_022340645.1 Gammaproteobacteria bacterium
AACTCATTGCAACAGGCGGATGAAATATGCCTGTACCAGCCTGCAGGGCTGAACTGGAATCTTGATGATATTATCGCGCAATCGAAAGCACCAGCGACGGTTTTTTCCAGTACCGATAACATTATAACGCACTTAGTATCACAGGCCTCGGCCGGCGATCATATCCTGATTATGAGCAATGGCGGATTTGAAGGCATACACCAACGCTTGCTCGCAGCGCTCGCAGCGAAATGAAATATGAATAACGAAAAATGAACAATGCAGGAGCGGAATTTATTCCCCGATTTTTTTCAATTATGTAGGTCGTGTTAGATTGTAGGCCGGAATAAGGCTTTGCCGTTCCCGGCAAATGTAGCTCGTGTTAGGCGTTTTTGCCGTAACGCGACAGAACGCTCAAAAACAGTGAACAGAGAACAGTGAATAGTAAAAACGGACAAATGATATCCCTCGCTATCACCGGCGCCTCGGGGATCCAGTACGGCTTTCGTTTGCTGGAAATCTTGCTGCAACAAAATCACACGGTTTACCTGATGGTAAGCAAGGCAGCGCAGGTGGTGATTGGCATGGAAACGGATATTGCACTGCCCGGACGCTGCAAGGACATGCAGGCCTTTCTGGTTGAAAAATATGGCTGTGACAAACAGCAGTTATTTGTGTTTGGCGAAGACGAATGGACGGCGCCGACAGCCAGCGGCAGCAGCCTGGTTGATGCCATGGTGGTCTGTCCCTGTTCGATGGGTGCGTTATCAGCGATTGCAAATGGCGCCAGCAATAACCTGATAGAACGCTCTGCCGACGTCATGCTGAAAGAGCGCCGCAAGCTTATCGTTGTCCCCAGGGAAACGCCGTATTCGGATATTCATCTTGAAAACATGCTGAAACTGTCACGCATGGGTGTGGTAATACTGGATGCCAATCCCGGCTTTTATAATAAGGCAGAAACCATTGATGATCTGGTCGATTTCGTTGTTGGCAAAATTCTGGACCAGTTGCAGGTTGAGCATGAACTGCAACCGCGCTGGGGCGAACAATAAACAATGAAATATGTTCTGCAGGTTCGACTAAATCGTCGGGAACGATTTGTATACAAGCCCCGAAGGGGTGAGGCATATGGGGATATGCCGAATAATTTATTCCGACAATATGCCAGATTGCAGGTCGTATTAGGCGCTTTTTGCCGTAATGCGGTGTAATGCAACACCCGGACATATCGATCTAATATAAATTTCAAGTTAAGCCATTGAATAAATTCTGGGAAACAAAAACACTGGGGCAGATGACGCTCGATGAATGGGAGGCATTATGTGACGGCTGCGGTTTATGCTGCCTGGTGAAAATAGAAGATGAAGACAGCGGTGAAGTGTACAATACATCGGTGAGCTGCTTTTTACTGGAAACAGCAAGCTGCCGCTGCGGCGACTATAACAGCCGTTTTTCAAAAGCGCCAATGTGCACACGGTTAACGCCGGATAACCTGGCTGAAATGGACTGGTTGCCAGAAAGCTGCGCCTATAAACGGCTCAAGTCCGGGTTGACCCTGCCTGCATGGCATTACCTGCTAACGAACGATCGTGATGCCGTGCATGAAGCGGGCATCTCTGCCAGGTGGTTCGCGTTGTCCGAAGAGTTTATTCACCCCGACCAGCTGGCCGATTTTGTGATTACCCCCGATGGCGAATAAAGCCTGGTAGATTGGGTTACAGTAGAAAACGCCTATCCCGCACTATGGCTGTTATACCAGTTCCGCAAGTTTTACCAAATCGTCGGGAACGATTTGTATGCAAGCCCCGAAGGGGTGAGGCATATGGATATGCCGAATAATTTATTCGGACAAATACCTGTATATGACCATGACTCTATGGCAGTAAAAAAATTATTGAAGACACATCCAAAACTGGTACATTCAGAAAATATGAAGGTGGTATCGCACGTGCAGCGTGACACCGATGACTGGATATTAAATACCCTGATGATTGAAGGCTATGATGTGCCGTTCAAGTACAGGCGAAAAAGGCTGTACAAAAGCATCAATGGGCAACGGGTCAACCTGACGTATTACCCGGATACAGAATCCGTTGCCGGAATAGAGATGGAAATCATGAAAGTCGTCAGGATTAAAATCGCGTAGCGCGCTTCGCGCGCAATGAAAATAGTTTGCAGGTCGTTTAGACGTTTTTTGCCGTAACACGACACCATCCAGCAAACGCTATCATTCAGAGGTAATACATTGGTTAACTGGCCTGCCATTATTAAACATGCAGACGATGCGGAATTAATTTACGTCCGCGATCAGAGCGAATGGGATGGCGATGCTGAGTTGCATGACTTCGCGTATGATGATGCTGACACTCTCATCGATTCATCCGGCAGCATCTACAGTCTGACCAGTATACATAATAACCAGGTGAAGCCGGAGCTGCGTGGTGAGTCAATAGCGTTACAGGATTTGCTGGGCATGGTTAAAGCGCATGCGGCGCAGCAAGGCTCGTGTTGCGTGGCGAAGTTATATGCACCGACAATAACCGAAGCATTTAAAATTGTCGCGTCACTGAATGAAACATAATGTATTGTTCACTTCCAGTATCACACCCGGATGCTAGCTTTACTGTCTGTTATCAGCAAGACCCGGCTATGCAATTACCTCGGTGTGTAACTGAATTTCTGCCCGCCGATACTCGCTTCGTACATCAACCCGCCCTTTGTGACAGTAAATACCGCCATTCCCTTGTGGAAGCCGGTGCCCGCAGTCGTTGTCGTTGCATCGTTCTTGCCCCCACTGGCGCCCGCGGAGGTGCCAGTGGTTGAGGCACTCGCAGAAGCGCCCGCGGTGATTGCCACCGCCGTAGCCTGGGCGCCGAATTCAAAATCTCCGCTGGTGAACTCCCTAAAGGCACGCTCGTCCTCAAAGAAAATGATCTGGCTGTAGGCCTGGCCGCCAAACTGAAATCCCACTGTTACCTGCGTCATTGATGTATCACCAAGGTAACTGCCGGCAGCATAGACCCTGCCTTTACCATAAGCGCCGCCTATGCCAAAACCGCCCTTGCCTATGGTTGGGAATATCGCGTAGCCGTAACTTTTATCGAAAAAACTGCCGCTTTCGCCTGCATTCGTGAAGACCTTGATCGTGTCCTGGTAGCTGGCATCATCATTGTCATCAGCCCGGGCAGTTATCGATGTCAGGGTTATCAGCAATCCCACCAGGCTGGCTCGTATTATCTGTCTCATGTTGGTTTCTCCGGGATTATCAATATAAATGTAATGGAATTCTTATAACGCTATTAGAACCGCTGGTTATCATAGTGCTTATCTGTCTACTTATGCAACTACAGGACAAAAGTCGGGTTACGATTCGCGAACCCGACCTACGGATGGCGCTTGCTGCGCCATGAACAATGAATAACGAAAAATGAAAAATAGATGCAGGTCGTGTTAGGCGTTTTTATGCCGTAACGCGACATGATGTTTAAAAATTGGTTCGCGAAACACGCAAAAGTAAACATTAATTTTTTCTGCTTTTATAGTAGGCCAGCATAAGCGTTAGCGTTGCTGGCGATATATCTAGAACGACCAAAAGCGCCAGCAACGGCAAAGCCTTATGCTGGCCTACAAAAACACAAACGCTTTTATTTGCGTCTTTGGCGTTATTTGCGGATCCATGCTTACAAACGCAATTGATGCGGTTCGTGTCTTCCGCATTCTGCAGAGCTGGAATAAAAAACGGCCTCTTATATTAAGAGGCCGTTTTATTTTTGCGGTTGTTGCAGCTTATGCGCTGGTTACATCCACGGCCTGCAGGCCTTTTTCACCTTCGGCAACAGAAAAGATAACGGCCTGGCCTTCACCCAGCGAGCGGTGGCCTTTACCCTGGATGGAGCGGAAGTGTACAAACACATCTTCGCCGTTTTCACGGGTAATGAAACCAAAGCCCTTGGCGGCATTAAACCATTTAACGGTGCCGCGCTCCTGGTCGCCTGATATCTGTACTTCGGAGCGGCCTGATTTTGATGTGCTGATTTTTGCTGAAACAACTGAGGCGATGGCTATGCTGATAAAAGAAATGGCCCAGAGTTTTGCGTATGCCGGGGTCATTAACAGTGAAAAACTATCGCCAAAACTTGCAGCAGCGTGTGACTGAATGCTGATAATTGAAGCAATGGTTGATACTACAAGACATATTATTACAATTTTTATTAGTGACATTTATGGTACTCCGTAAAATAAGAATACTGGAACGGATAAACTGTTCCGGGGTTTAACATAGTCTCATCATGTAACGTTAGACTGATGAGCAGCTCCATTATATCTGAGCTAGTATTTGGCGAAAAGACCTGAAGGGATTTAAGTTTATGTTTTTGTTTGCTATTTGCCGCGATTTGCGACGATTCTCGAGATAATTTCCTCGACGGATTCATTTCTTGGCAGCTGGATGTGAAAACCGTGTTCCTGCAGGTTGCCGAGTACCGTGGCGGCATCTTCCCGGGCAAGTTTAGTCTCCGGTTTTAAATCAAGTTCCATGGCGAACTCGACAATGCCCAGCGAGTTGAAAATCTCTCTGGGCACGTTATCGAACACATCTTCCTCAGCCAGGTAGATATACATATCCGGTTTCCGGCTGCAGCGGTAGATGAAACACTGCATGTTATAAACTCTTTAATACTTTGGCCGCGGCATCGATGGTTCGCTGCAGGTCTGCTTCGCTATGTGCCGCTGAGACAAAACCAGCCTCGTAAGCGGATGGCGCCAGGTACACGCCGTCGTCCAGCATACCGTGGAAAAAGGCCTTGAACCGATCGATATTGCATTGCGTGGCCTGCTCGAAACTGGTGACCTGCTGATCGCTAAAGAACAGGCCGAACATACCGCCGACGCGGTTACAGGTCATATCGATGTCAGCGGCTTTTGCCGCATCGAGAATACCGTCGGTGAGGAATTCAACTTTTTTCGACAGTGCATCATAAAATCCCGGTGCTGAAATCAGTTCCAGTGTTTTGAGGCCCGCGGTCATGGCGATTGGGTTTCCTGATAATGTGCCCGCCTGGTATACGGGCCCCAGGGGCGCGATGTATTCCATGATCTCGCGTTTGCCGCCAAAAGCGCCGACCGGCATGCCGCCGCCGATCACTTTGCCCAGTGTGGTCAGGTCAGGGGAAATGCCGAAGTGTGCCTGGGCGCCGCCGAGTGCGACCCGAAAACCGGTCATCACTTCATCAAAAATCAGCACGATGCCATGCTGGCTGCAGGTCTCGCGAACACCTTCGAGGAAACCGAACACGGGTGGAATACAGTTCATGTTGCCGGCCACCGGCTCGATAATCACGCAGGCGACCTGGTCAGCGATTTCTGCGACAGCTTTATTAAAAGCATCCAGGTCATTATAAGGCAATGATACCGTGTGCTCTGCCAGTGAAGCGGGCACGCCGGGCGAACTTGGCTGGCCCAGGGTTAATGCGCCGGAACCGGCTTTTACCAGCAGTGAATCAGCGTGGCCATGGTAACAGCCTTCGAACTTGATCAGCTTGTCGCGGCCGGTATATCCGCGGGCGAGGCGGATGGCGCTCATGGTCGCTTCAGTGCCCGAGCTGACCATGCGTACCATGTCCATGGAAGGCACCAGCTCACAGACCTTGTCCGCCATGGTAGTCTCGATGACGGTGGGCGCACCAAAACTGAGGCCGTTATCCGCCGCGGTTTTCACCGCGGCAATCACCTCAGGGTGCGCATGTCCCAGAATCATCGGCCCCCAGGAACCGACATAATCGATAAATTGCCTGTCATCTTCACCATAGATACAGGCGCCCTGTGCGCGCTTGATAAAGACCGGGTCGCCGCCGACGCCCTTGAAGGCGCGAACAGGTGAGTTGACCCCGCCGGGGATATGGTTTTGCGCTGCCGTGAAGTTAGTTGACATGGGATCGGACATGTTAATACCTGGTTTATTACAAGTTGGAATAATATTTAAATCAGGGCGGGATTTTACCCTAATTAATCATCCATCGCAGGCGAGTTGTAGCTGCGTTGCCAGGTAACGAAGCTGGTGATAACTTTTTCTTGCAGCGGCAGGGTAAATGGTACCCTGGCTTTTTTCACATCTTCTGTCTATAACTCTTTTAATAATGGGGTCTCATTCCTTGCTGCCGCTTCCTTTAAAGTTAAAACTGAAAATATCACCTAAGGCTGCAGCCATTTCCGCTACGGTAAAGTTATTATCGGTGGCGTCACCCCATTGCTGACATTCCATTTTAATCACATCGGTTCCCTTGCTGGAATCAAGGTAGATGATAGTGTAAAAGCGCATTATTACGGGTTCGGAAAACCATTCTCTGCCATCTTCGGTCCGGCGAATGGTGAAAGTTTCCGGTTTGATGGTGCGTGGACCAAATTTTTTTACATCAAAGCGGCAGTTGATATCATATTCATTGGCTTTCCCTTTGAGTACCTTGCCTGCCTGGATAAGGGCATGCGTATTGTTTTCTGAAATTGGCAGATCCCGGTTCAGCGTTAATGAGGAACCTTTCGGGATATCAAATAAGAGTGAAGCCGGATCGCTGGACTGCATACTACTGCATGCACTAATGGTCAGGGCGGGCAGCAGTGTTACGATTATTTTCATATAGCTTTTCATGTTAATCGACTCCATAAAGCAACCTGAGATAATCTCGGTATTGTAGTATCTGCTGCGGCAGGATTTGCTGGTCATTTAAGGTGCGAGACAGAATAATGCCACCCTCGATTACTGAACTCAACATATCTGCGAGTTCAGGAACCGGTTTTTCAATTTTTAGCGGTGTTTTTTCGCTGGCTGCCTGCAGACGCTTTGAGAATAGCTGACGCCAGTCCAGCGTGCAGTCCGCGGTGAGTTTTTTTACTTCCTCATTCAGTTGCTGGTTGGCGGAAGTGAAGGTGGCAATCAAACAGCCGGGATGAACATCGGGCAGGTTCGCCATCGCTTCGGCAAGCAACTTGAGAAAAATCAGCATTTGCTGGAGCGGGTCTTCGCTTAATTCATCGGCGCGATTAAACAGGCCCTGGAAAAAGATATCATCATCATGCTGGTATTTCAGCATCAGGTGCTTGGCCAGATCATTTTTGCTGTCAAAGTGATAAAAGAAACCGCCCTTGGTGATATCGGATGCGGCGATGATTTCATCAATCGAGGTTCCGGAAAAACCTTTTTGCAGCATAATCGACTGTGCAATCTCCAGAATTTTGTCTTTTGTAGACTCGCCTTTGGTTGCCATATTGGTCCGTGTAGTGAATGTTTACTATACCGTTGGTACAGTTTTTTATTATAACGATGTATATATTATCTGTCCTGCTGCGTTTTTTAAGGTTCTGCATATTGCAAGTTATTGTAGTTAAAAGAAATAAAAAAATAATTTGCAAAAAAGTACCTTTCGTTCACTAGTTTTTATAAGCCTGTTTTCTTACATTTATCAGTAACAAATGGCTGATGTTTTCAGCGGTTTGAAACACACTTTATGAGCGAGAGGAAAGAAAAATGGCAACCACAATACCGACACCACTGGAAATTCTGCTTGATCCGGTATCGCTGATGATACTGGTCATGTTTGCCGGCCTGGCACTTTACGAGGCTATCATGCCCGCAAAAAAACTGCCGGTTATAAAAGGCTGGAAAATACGAGGGCTGGTTTCATTCGCCATCTACTTCTTCCTGTCATCGTATCTACCGCTGATTACCGATGCTTACCTCGTCGAGTACCAGCTATTCGACCTGACCTCACTTGGTACCACCGGTGGCGCGATAGCTGGTGTGGTTGTCTTCGAACTTGGCACCTGGCTGTGGCATCGTAGCATGCATGCTTCGGATTTTCTGTGGTTCACGTTCCATCAGATGCATCACAGTGCCGAACGGCTGGATGTTTACGGGGCGAACTACTTCAGTCTTGCAGACATGGTTGGCTGGACCGTGCTTGGCAGTGTATGCCTGGTGCTGGGTATCGGTATCACCGCAGATGCAGCGACCCTTACCCTGCTTACGGTAACATTCATGGCGATGCTGTCACATGCAAATATACGCACACCGCGCTGGCTTGGTTATATTACCGTGCGTCCGGAAAGCCACAGCGTTCACCATCAACGCGGCAAGCACCGTAATAATTATTGCGAACTGCCGGTTATCGATATGTTGTTTGGCACGTTTGTAAATCCGGAAAACTTTGTCGACGAATATGGCTTTTATGATGGTGCATCTGCACGAATTGTCGACATGCATCTGTTCAGAGATGTCAGCCAGCCCTCAGGCGATCGAGCCCCGGATGGATGTGACGTGAGTTCACAGAATGCATAGCGAGACTGGACAGCACGAAGGGTTTTTCATGTCCAGATGCAATAAAGGCGATTGAACAGGTAAAAAATGCCTCGTGGCTCAGGAAAAATGCTGACTGAATTGTTCCGCGGTGTGCTGTATGCTGCTGGTTGAAAACAGGTCACTGATTACAGCTGCCATGTCAGCGCCCTGTTGTACGAGCAGGTGAATATTGTTGACTGTAATGCCGCCGATGCAACAGACCGGAACGGATAGCTGCTGTTTAGCCTTTGCGATGATATCCGGGCCAGCAATTACCGCTTCCGGTTTTGTAGACGAGGCAAACATGGCGCCTAAGGCAACGTAATCAGCCGACAGTTGTTCTGCTGTGATTGCCAGCGATACATCGTTATAACAGGAAACACCAATAATGGCATTATCACCGAGCAGCTGGCGTGCCTTGCTTATTGCAATATCATCTTTACCCAGGTGTACGCCATTAGCGTCAACTGCTTTGGCAAGTTCAATGTCATCGTTAATGATAGCAACCGCCTGGTAATGTTTGCAGAGCCGGCATAGTGCACTTGCCTGCTGCAACCTTTTTTCCTGGTCTGCAGATTTGTCACGGTACTGGACAATCCGAGCGCCGCCCTGCAGGGCCAGCTCTACCGCCTTGATGAAATTCTCTCCGGGTATCAGCTTTTCATCCGTGATTGCGTAAAGTCCCCTGAGCCTGTCTTTATGGACATTGAGATTACTCAATTTTTATCCCAGAAAAAGCGGTTAGGGTGATATTGCCCCATGCCAATGCGGTTGGCATGAACCAGTGTTTTATGCGTATAGTCCAGCGCTTTCCTGACCGCGCCAAGTACTTCCTGTCCGAGGGCGATTTGTGCCGCGATACTCGCTGCCAGCGTGCAGCCGGAGCCGTGATACTTATGCGGCAGACGTTCATTGTGAAAGGTTTCCAGCTCCCGGTTGTTGCTGAACAGGGTGTGTACCACGTCCGGGGTTTTGCCATGTGTGCCGGTCAGCAGTATGTATTCAACATCTGTTTCCAGCAGTCCCATTGCCGCCGCTGCCGGGGTATCCGAACCAGGCGCAAGCGCATGCACTTCATGTATATTCGGGGTAAGTATTTTTGTGACCGGTAATAGCAGGGTACGTACGGTTTCGACCACGTCTTCCGTGCTTAGCGCAGCATTTTTTTCGGTGCTTAAAACCGGGTCGTATATGACCGGAATCTCGGGATAGTCGGTAATAATCGAGTATATCGCCATGGCAACTTCGGCACTGCCGACGACGCCAATTTTAATCGCAGCGATTGGCATATCTTCCAGTACCGCGCGCGCCTGTTCAATAATCAGGTCAGATGGCATTGGGGAGAAGGAGTGGACGTTAACTGTATCCTGTACGGTGGCAACCGTGATAACAGAGGCCGCTATACAGCCATGACTGCACATGGTTTCAATATCTGCCTGTATGCCTGCACCGCCGGTCGGGTCGGCACCGGAAAAGCACAATACTACGGGAGGGTTACTTGTTGTCATATAAATATCGGTCGCTGATGGGTGTCTTTTATTCTGGAGTTATTCTAACGTAATAAAGTCTATCGTAGAATAACGATATTTTTACCTGTTAGCAAATGAGGAAATTATGGCTTACAAAGTTATGCAATGCATCGTATGCGGTTATATTTACAACGAGGAGCTGGGCGATGAAGAAAATGGTATTGCACCGGGAACACGCTGGGAGGATATCCCTGATGACTGGGAGTGCCCGGATTGCGGTGCCGGCAAAGCTGATTTTGAAATGATAGAGATATAATCGGCAACGTCAGGCTGCGTATCCACATCGTAAATAAGGCTATCATTTCAGGTAGCCTTTTTAATGTCTGGTATTATGGCTGAATAACTACTGATTTTTGACAGGCTCATGACAAAACCGTACGCACTATTCCTTGACCGGGCATCATTGTATCCGGATGATCTTGACTTGAAAGTATTAGAAGCTGTTGCCAGCTGGCAATGGTTTGATAACGCCAGGACGAGTGACATTCAACATTACCTTGAAGAGGCTGAAATAATTGTCTCGAACAAGGTGGTAATAAACAGGGAGGTAATTAAAGGCAGTAAACAGCTGAAATTAATCTGCGTGGCCGCGACGGGCGTTAACAATATTGACCTTGAAGCGGCGCATCTGCACAATATTACTGTCTGCAATGCCCGCGCTTATGCCACATCTTCCGTGGTGCAGCATGTTTTTTCGCTGCTGCTTCATTTAAACAGAAAATTGTCCTCATACCGGCAGTCGGTGATTGATGGTAACTGGTCGCAAAGTGAATTTTTCTGTTATTTTGGTGAGCCCGTCAGCGACCTTGAAGGTAAAACCCTGGGCATCATCGGTTACGGCGAGCTGGGGAAAGCCGTTGCCAGGATAGCAGAATGCTTTGCCATGAAAGTATTGCTCGCAAGCAGAGATGAGGCCGATTCCCGTCCGGGGCGTGTTGATTTAACTGAACTGTTATCCTCATCTGACGTGGTTTCGCTGCATTGTCCGCTCACTGAAAATAATCGCCATATGATAGCTGCAGATGAGCTTGCGCTGATGAAAACGGATGCGATTTTAATTAATACTGCGCGTGGCGGCCTGGTTGATGAAGCCGCGCTATTGAATGCCCTGGAAAATAATCAGATAGGCGCGGCAGCCCTGGATGTGCTGGAGCAGGAGCCGCCGCCAGCTAATCATCCGTTGTTCAGTTATCATGCGGATAATTTAATCATCACCCCGCATATTGCCTGGGCAAGCCAGCAGTCGCGGCAAAGACTGGTAAACGAAATTGCGGATAATATTCAGGCGTACCTGCGTGGAGAACTACGCAATATAATTTAAAAACTTATTCACCACAGAGACACAGAGAACACGGAGTTTTCTTATTTGAAAACCAATATTAGGTAGGTGCGAATTTATTCGCACAGCACATACATCGGCACCTATGTGCACATAAATTCGCACCTACATTTAGCAATACCATAAACTTTAACAATAAAAACCTCTGTGCACTCTGTGTCACTGTGGTGAAAACAACCTGTTTACTCACCCATAATGGTGACAGCAATCGTACGTCGATGCGCGTGCGTGCGGTGTTCCCAAAGATAAATGCCCTGCCAGGTTCCAAGGTCGCACTGGCCATTACGTAGCGGGATGGATAGCGAACTTTGTGTCAAAATGGTTCGGATATGCGCGGCCATATCATCCGGCCCTTCATCGTTGTGTTTGTACAGGCTGTCACCGTCTTTTACCAGTCTTGCCATCCAGGCATCCAGGTCTTCACGCACGGTTCGATCAGCGTTTTCGCATAAGATTAACGAGGCGCTGGTATGCTGGATAAAGAGATGACAGATGCCGGCTTTAATGCCCGAGTTTCTAATGGCTTCCATTATCTCACTGGTTATATTGTAGGTGCCGCGCCCGCGCGTGGAAAATTGCAGTTTTTGCTGGTCAAGCATTGAAATAATCCCTGTATTTGTTGATTGCAGAATTACTGTTGTTACCGCAAATGGTTCAGTCTCATCGTTCGGCTAAATCATACCATCCAGATTAATTGTTTTTACCGCTTAATCTTAAAAAGGCTGGTAAATACTGGCCTGCCAGTAACGTTGTAGCAGGTTTTGTTGCTGCCAGGTGCTGCCATGCCAGCCGTATTACCAGGCCAGTGGCATAGTCTTCGGCGCTGCAGTTAACCGGTTTCTATACGGCGATTGTATCTGTTTCTATTTTAGAAAGGGGCAATAAAAAACGGCAGCCGTAAAGACTGCCGCAATCATGCTATGAATTAACATGCAGTGTATTTCGCGCTGCTAGGATAAGGTATCGCGACTTTTTGCTGTGGCAGGGTAAGAATATAAATTTACTTTTCTCTCTCTTCTTTGGTGTTCGCGTATCCTTGCCAGGCGTTCTTCCTTGGCACTCAGTTTTGGTGTTATTTCTAGACAGTAAAACGCGTTAAGGTCATCATTATCGCTCATAATGCTCTCGTGGAAGGTAAGTAAACATAGTAGAGAGTAGCAGAAGAATTTTTATTGATGAGGTTTCAATAAATTTTCAGCTGGAATTGTGTTAAAAAATTGACCTGGAGCAAGAACAGTGAGTTTAATCCACTGGTAGCCCTGAAAGCATTACATTGCATGCACTATTGGTATGTTTTTTGCTCTATAACAGCTTGTGCACGCAGGCTGTCAAGCACCTGTTCCAGCACCATGGAATCACTGTTGAGTGAGTACACCATATAGGCCGGCAGTTTAAACTCGGGACTGTCGGGCATGTGGTACAGCTGCCCGCTTCGAATTAGCGGTTCCGCCATGCGCACGGGAATAAAACAGGAGCCGCCATTACTGATAATGATTTGCACACCAAGCCAGCCGATGTTAACCACCTGTGCAGGGCGCTCCAGGTCAGGATAACTGCTGCTGTGCTGTGCATAAAAGGCAGGCCCCCAGTCCACATATACATAATTCTCATCCGGCCAGGGTTTTTCCGGGTTGGTAGTAAGCAGCACAAGCGTTTCATCAAAAAGGTGCTGCACATGAATGCCAGCACTGTGCTGAGGCGTGTACATGAGTGCAACATCCATGGTGCCTTCGATAACGCGGCGCATCAGGTCGTCCTCAAAGCCGATTTCACTTCTGATGGATATGTCCGGTGCCGTCCGGCGCATTTCTCCTGCCCAGCGTGGCAGAAAGATTTCCCATAAAGCAATGCGTGCGCCAATAGTGATGCTTGCGCGATAGCGACTGGGTAAACCAACGTCATGGCGGGCCTGGTCGAGTGTCAGCAGGATAGACTTGGCATGGTGCATAAATCTTTTACCCGCTGGTGTTAGCGCCGCACCTGAGCGGTTGCGTACGAACAGTGTTGCGCCAAGGTACGCTTCAAGCCCCTGAATGCGGCTGCTGACCGTTGACTGGGTTACGTGCAGGCGAGTAGCCGCCTCAAAAAAGCTGCCGTTCGCGGCCACTGCGAGAAAAGTTCTGATCTGGTTTATGTCCATGTGTTTATTATCGAAATAATCGATATTAAAGTCCAATATAAATCGTTTGTCTTATATAAACTAACTCTTATATATTACTCTATATGCGACTGCAGAGTATGTTTTTAGGGTGCAAATGAAATGAATAGAGCCCGGCATAAATCAGAACAGGTTTCTTCAGTCGCTTCAGTGATTAACTACAAGTTGAGCTAGGTTTAAGCATTATGGTTTGTATTAACGTGAGAATGAAATTCAGCAATCTGCCGCTAAAGCGCACGCCGGTAGAATTGATACTTGATGAGGATAGCCAGCGTGTTGGTCCGACACCGACCGACCGCTCTGGCAAGGTCTGCTTCGATATGCCCATTACCAGCGGCAAGGTGCTGGTTAACGGTGTCGAACGCTACCAGGGCAGGCTAAATGATGAGGTGCTTATTGAACTGTGGAGTCTCGTCGATACCGGCCGTGATTCGAAAGGTGCGGCCTCGGAAGTAACATCCGGCAATACCGCTTATCCGAGCATGATTACCCGCCAGGTTATGGTCAACGGCCATGAAACATTGACTGATAGCGAGGGTTACCTGGTAAATCCGGCTGACTGGAGCGAGGACTTTGTGCGTGAACTGGCAAAGTCAGAAAACCTGCAACTTAACCAGGAACATTGGGAAGTTATCCGTTTTCTGCGCGACTGGTATGCGAAACACGGGCAGCAGGCCTCGGTGCGTGACATGATAAAACATTTTCGCGGCCTGTGGGGTTGTGACAGAGGCTGTAATCGCTACCTGCATCAGCTGTTTCCAAGGGGCGGCCCACAGAAACAGGGTAATCGACTGGCTGGTTTGTTACGCACCAAAGGGGAGCATTAACGCCGGTAATTATCATACACCTGACTGGCTAATAGTGAACACTACACCGGCTAAAAGCTGGATCAATCAGGCATTCGGCTGGTTTGTGCATGCCTGATGACGTCAATCCCTTTAGCTTTCATCCATGTGCTGTTTGTTTATCTCGCCAGGGCGCAAAGCACGCCGTGCGGCCCGCACTGCGCGCGTTCAAAATACTCCCGGCAATAAGTGCGCCCTGGCCAGAGTATATTGCTCATTCATTTATCCACCACCTGAAGGCGAGCCATTTGCTGGTCTTCTATCGGAGACCGTCTATCCATGCCGACACGCAATAAGCATTAAATTTTCTAGTAATCTGAAAGGGTTTGAGCATAAAATAAACAGTAATAGTGCGGGTAAATGCTATTTAATTAGTGTTAACGTTCACTAACACTAGGAGTAAATATTTTTTTTCGAGGTGAAAGCCATGTTATTGAAGGAAGTATCCAGCGGCCATATGGTAGAGGTATTGAGCCTTGTTGATCTCATTAACCTGAATCGCGATGAAGTAATTGGCCGTTATCAGGAGGGTGAAGATCTCCAGGATCCGATTAAGATCAAAAAAGCCAACTTGATTTTCCTGTCGGGAGAAAAACTGCCGCGCTGCTGGACAGATCCGCATTATCGCGATGATGAGCTGACAAGATAGTTGCAGGCAGTTCCGTAGGGTGTGGTGAGGAACAAACCACATCATTCGCCCTGTGGGTGATCATTTTCTTACATAATAACGTTAATTATTTCTGGTTTTTTGTTTGTGATTTTTGCAGGCCAGGATAAGGCTTTGCCGTTGCTGGCGATTTTGGTAATTCCTTATAAATACCAGCGACGCTATCGCTTATGCTGGCCTACAAGTAACAATAACAAGCAGAAATGTATAACGTTATTATTTGTGCCTTACGCGTTATTCATTCTCTAGCTGCAGCCTTCATGCAGTATACGGGTTAAGGTGCCAGGCAGGTATTTAAATCCGCTGACAGCTGCTGCATTATTTCAAACCAGGCGTTTTTATCATCGCTAATGTTAAGACCCAGCGGGTCTAAAGCGATGGTTTTAATTGATGTCTGCTTTGCGAGCGTAGCAACTATGGCCGGTTTAGGGTCCTGGTACAGCAGGCAGTGGATATTGTTGTTTTTGATGTCTGCCTTGATTTGACGGATATGTTTTAAGCTGACGCCGGTTTCCTCGTCGAAACTTATTGAGTCAATATAGTTGAGCTGATATTCGTTTTCGAAATATTGAAAGGCATCATGAAATACAATGAATGGCGATGCACGGTTTTTCAGCTCTGCTTCTATAAGGTCTTTCGTTCGACTGATTTTGCTTACCAGCTGCTGCAGGTTCTTTTCATACAGGCCGGCGTTATGCGGATCATTTGATATCAGGGCTTCGGCAATGTGGTAACTAATAGCAATCGCGTTGTGCACCGAAAGCCAGATATGCGGGTCTATTGTGTGAGCTTCTGCCTTATTGACAGCCGGACTCCGATCTTCATTCGCTGGATGTTTTTTTCTTTTGCCAAGCAGTATTAAATCTTTCGCCTGCATCGCAGAAACAACAACGGCAGTATTTTTCTGCTGTTGAATGATTTTTTTCAAAAATGTTTCCATTGGAGGACCAGTCCAGATGATAATTTTTGCTTTTGCCAGCAAGGTCCGCTCGGATGGCTTCATGCTGTAATGATGTGGAGACTGCACCTGCTTCATCAGCAGGACCGGGGTATCAATACCTTCGGTCAGGTGGGCAACCAGTGAGTACAGCGGCTTGATGGTAACGACTATTTGTCCTGGCTGCTTTTCAGTATCAGCAGCAAAGCTGTCAGTGAATAATATTAACAGCAGTAACCACGTGCCAATCAGGTTTTTCAGCGGGAAATAATATTTAGTTGTTTGATGCATGCTTTAATGTAAGGCGAATACGCTTGCGGTTGCAAAATTTGCTGTGCCGTTATCGGTCAGAAAAACAACAGTTAGCTGATGTTACCGGGCAGTTTATTATCACCATATTACCATGTATGATTCATGTATTATGCCGGTATTTATATGTTAGCAGCCCATCAAAAACAGGCAGCAAAAAAAGACACTGCAGACGAAGCGCTGCTGGTTGCGGAAAATATTGGTTTTACCATACGAGGTAAAACAATTCTTTCGGATGTGAGCCTTAAACTCCATGCCAGGGAAATAATCACCCTGATCGGTCCTAACGGTGCCGGCAAAACCAGCCTGATACGGATACTGTTAGGGCTCAGTCATGCCACCTCGGGCAGCGTAAAACGGCTGCATGATCTGCGTATCGGCTATGTGCCACAGAAAATACATGTGCCCGACGTCATGCCGTTGCGGGTAATTGATTTTTTAAAGGTTAGCGGTAACTGTGATCCCGGGGCATGCCAGAAAATGCTGCATGAAGTGGAGTGTGAGTATCTGCTGAATTCACCCATGCAGAGTATTTCAGGTGGTGAGATGCAGCGTGTACTGCTTGCTCGCGCCCTGTTAAAAAAACCACAACTGCTGGTGCTGGATGAACCTGCATCCGGTATGGATATTATCGGGCAGCAGTCTTTGTACGAAACCATCAAGAATATTCGCAATAAACATGGTTGCGGCATCTTAATGGTATCACATGACTTACACCTGGTGATGGCGGCTACAGACCGGGTCATCTGCCTGAACATACATATCTGCTGTACCGGCCATCCGGATGACGTCAGCGAACATCCGGAATATTTAAAACTGTTTGGTGATGCGATTGAAGGCCTGGCGCTGTATTCCCATCACCACGATCATGAACATGATTTGCAGGGTAATATTGTTGTCTCTGAACATTGTAATAGTTGTGAACACAACTCAAGATGATGGATGCCTTTGTAGCTGACACCTTTGTTATCTATGCGCTGGCGGCCGGGATGGCGCTGGCGCTGGTTGCCGGTCCTCTCGGCAGTGTAGTTGTATGGCGCCGCATGGCGTATTTTGGCGACACCCTGGCACATGCCGCCCTGTTAGGCGTCGCCCTGGCAGTTGCAGTGGAGCAGTTACCCATGACCGGGGTTGTTCTGATCGGTGTGCTGATTGCTGTAGTGCTGTTCTGGCTGGAAAAACAGCGGGAGTTATCAACCGATACCCTGCTGGGGATTCTTTCGCATAGCGCGCTGGCGCTGGGTTTAATTGTACTGTCGCTGATTCAGTCGCAGGGATTTAATGTAAACCTGATGTCCTATTTATTCGGTGACTTGCTCGCGGTAAACCAGTTCGACCTTGTGGTCATGTATGGTACTGCTTTCATTATACTGCTTGCATTCAGCCGGCTGTTGCCATCTTTAATCTCAATATCAGTCAATGAAGAACTGGCGCGAGTCGATGGCATCGCGGTTGAAAAAGTCCGCTTTATCTTTATGATCCTGCTCGCGCTGGTTATCGCCGTGGCCTTAAAAGTCGTTGGCATTCTTTTAATTACCGCCTTACTGATTATTCCAGCAGCAACCGCCAGGCTATATTCAAAATCACCCAGGCAAATGGTTGTGCTTTCCGTTTTTATTTCGGCAGCCGCGATCGTGCTCGGTTTATATTCCTCGCTCGGCTGGGACCTCCCCGCCGGGCCGGCCATCGTTGTTTCGGCTTCATGCCTGTTTTTTGTGTCACGTATTTTTGTGCGTTGAAATCTATTTATAAAAACTTTTCACCGCAGAGGCGCGGAGACGCAGAGAAAAACTGTTTTCCGCAAATGAACGCAAATAAACGCGAATTCATAGAATTGTCAAAGCAAAATAACTATCAGTTTGTCATACTGAACGTTAGCGAAAGATACTATACCTTATACTGTTGATTCGAAAATCTTAAGATTCTTCACTTCCGTTCAGAATGTACAGAGATAAATGAAAGTAATATTTGCGTTTATTTGCGTTCATTTGCGGAAGAATAAAAAAGATTTCTCTGCGTCTCAGTGCCTCTGCGGTAAATCTGTTTTTAATTCTTTTTTGTTTTTATCAGCTCAATCGCCGCAACCACTTCCTCATAAGCATGCTGTGCAATTTCATCGCGTTTTTTGCCTGAACTTTCAATCGGTTTGAGGAAATGCACTTCAACATCGATCTTCGGTGCACGGGTAATCATATCGAAAGACCGGCCTGTCGTGATGCCGCCAAAAAATAAAGCTGCCGGGTTAATTTCTATTTCCTTCGTTTCAGGGTTTGTCAGCGGATAATAGATTGCCACCGGCTGCACCATCGCATGGGCATCGATCGCGCTTTGCATCATGCGGCTGTGAAATTTTCTAACGTTACCGTTAGTGGTTTTGCCCTCGGCAAAGACAATGGTGTTGTGCTGCTGGTTTAATGCATCAGTTATTTCACTGCTGGCATCAGTGGCAGAGACGTTGCAGCCGCGCTTTATATACAGCGTGCCGGCGCGAGTCGCCAGCCAGCCGATGAGCGGCATGGATTTGACTTCGTGTTTAGATAAAAAGTGAACAGGGACAAGGTTACCAAGTATTAGAATATCCAGCCAGGATATATGATTGGCGACGAACAGCGTTTTTTCCGGCAGTATATTGCCATAGGCTTTTATTCTTACGCCGAGTGTGCGGGCGACGAGACCAAGCCATTTGCTGACAATCTTGCTGGCGAAATCGCTGGGGTGACTGCCGTTGCGTAAGAAAATCAGTGTCAGGATAATACCGATAACCAGCAGTATGCCCAGTAATATAGTTCTATACAGCTTTCTGATGCCTGACATAAATCGCCTCTGCTATTATTAACCCGGCGACATATATTGTCGCCGGGTTAATAATGATATACCTCAGGTAAATCGCATCGACAGGTCGACCGCCTTGATATTTTTCGTTAAAGCACCGGTGGAAATGTAATCGACGCCGGTGCCGGCAACATCCTTTATATTATCGATAGTGATATTACCCGAAGCTTCGCTGATCACTTTTCCCTGGCAGACGGCAACCGCCTGACGCAGTGTTTCAATGTCAAAGTTGTCCAGAAGTACACGGTCAGTTCCTGCATTAATGGCCTGCTGCAACTCATCCAGGGTCTCAACCTCAACCTCGATTTTCAAGTCAGGATTATAAAAACGTGCTGCATTAACAGCATTTTCTATTCCGCCACAGGCCTTGATATGATTTTCTTTGATTAAAAACGCGTCAAATAAACCAAGGCGATGATTTTTGCAGCCACCGCAGGAAACGGCGTATTTCTGTGCCATGCGTAAGCCCGGTATGGTTTTGCGTGTATCCAGTACTGTGGTGCCGGTACCTTTGACCTTATTGGCGTATTTTTTTGATACGGTTGCAGTAGCAGATAAAGTTTGAATAAAGTTAAGTGCAGTACGCTCGCCGGTGAGAATATTCCTGGAAGAACCGCTGATGGTGCAGATTACCTGGCCGGGTTTAATGCTGTCACCGTCTGAGACAAACCAGTCAATCAGTATTTCTTCGTCGAGCTGGCGATAGGTTTCTTCAAACCACTCAAGACCGCAGAATATGCAGCTTTCCCGGCTGAAGACGGTTGCCAGTGAAACATTCTCATGCGGGATCAGTTCGGCTGTTATGTCACCTTCGCCGACATCTTCCTTCAGTGCATAAAAAACATTCTCTTCAATAACGCTTTGTGGTACCTGCAGGATAGTCATAGATTTTAAGTCAATTATAAAGCTGTGCTGTAAAGCCTTACAGAGGCTATGTCAATAAACGGATTCATTTCTTTTGTAGCAGGTTCGAATTGATTCGGACGATTATGCCAATATTAGCCCACATCATCCGAATCAATTCGAACCTGCAAGCTTTAGCTTATTGGCACTGGTCGCATCGAGTTAACCATAAATTTATCGCGTGCCTTAAACTATTTGTTTACATAAAACTTTTGAATTTCGCTGATAGTTATAGAGTGATTTTTTCTCCATAGGCAAATCATCCGCGGAACATTCAACATAGCCGCGTTCAATAAACCAGTGCATGGTCTGCGTGGTCAGGGTGAATATTTTTTTCATGTGATTTTTTTTTGCCTGCCATTCAATGTGCTGCATCAGGTCATTACCGCGGCCATGCGCCTGGTAGTCCCGATGAACCGCAAGGCAGGCGAGTTCCGCGACCTGTTCTTCTGTAAAAATAAAAATAGCCGCGCAGGCGATAATCATGCCATCACGTTCGATGACGGTAAAATTATTGATATCCAGCTCCAGTTGCTCGCGTGAGCGTTTAACCAGCACACCCTGTTCTTCCAGCGGTGAAATCAGTCCCATAATACCGCCAATGTCTTCGATAACGGCATGGCGTAAGCCTTCGTAATTTTCTGCCGTCACCAGCGTACCGATGCCGTCACGGGTATATAGCTCCAGTAACAGTGCACCGTCAATTTTCCGGCTGACAAGATGGGCGCGGCGCACGCCGCCACGACATGCCTGGGCGGCGTTATTTAAATGTGACTGCGTTTCAATATCAGTTTGGCGATTGTCGGCGGTGCCATGATTTTTTAACCAGCTTTGTGCCTGCGGCAGGTTTAGCTGCTGTAGCAAACCGCCCTGTTTATCTGTGACGCCGTTGTTTTCCATAACAAAGATCAGCTTGTCCGCATTAAGTGCAATGGCCGCTTCAGTGGCCACATCTTCTGCGCGTAAATTAAATATTTCACCCGTAGGCGAATAGCCAATCGGAGAAATTAAAACCATATTATTGTTTTTCAGATGCTGGCTAATTGCATCTGCATCAATTTTTCTAACATTACCGGTCTGGCAGTAGTCAATGCCATCGCGGATACCGTAAGGCCGGGCGGTAACAAAATTACCGGACACCACACGGACCGATGCGCCCGCCATGGGCGTATTGGGCAGGCCCATGGAAAGCTGGGCTTCGGTCTTCATACGTACCTGGCCGACGGCCTGCTCAACCGCAGGCATATGCTCTGCCAGGGTAACGCGCAGGCCGTCTGCAAATTCAGACGTGATATTTAACGCTTCCAGCTGCTGTTTAATTTGCGGCCGTGCGCCATGTACCAGCACGATTTTTACACCCAGGCTGCTTAGCAGGGTTATGTCATGAATCAGATGGGCAAAGCCACCGTGGTCGACCGCTTCACCGCCGAACAGGATAACAAAGGTCCGCCCGCGGTGTGCATGAATATAAGGAGCTGACTGCCTGAACCAGGCTACATGCCCGCCATTGTCAGGGGCAGAATTATTATTTTTATCCACTATATTATCTCAGCGCTTCTTTGGTGTAGTAATATACGCGATTGTTTTTTCTATTCAATCTGTAATTAAAGCATACTTAATGTTCACGGGTTATAAGTATTTGGTCAGTATTATATAAGGTTTATCCCATGGCAGATGATAAAACACGCAAATTTTCATCCATCATCGTTGACGGTGTTGCGCAGGCGCCCAGCCGGGCGATGCTGCACGCTGTCGGTTTTGAAGATGCTGATTTTAAAAAACCGCAGGTCGGTATTGCTTCGACCTGGAGTATGGTGACGCCATGTAATATGCATATCAATAAACTGGCTGAAAATGCCGCGCAGGGGGCTGATAGCGCCGGTGGTAAAAGCGTAATATTCAATACCATTACGGTCTCGGACGGTATTTCAATGGGTACGCCCGGTATGCGCTATTCACTGGTTTCACGCGAAATCATTGCCGATTCTATTGAAACCGTAGCCGGGGCACAGGGTTTTGACGGCCTGGTGGCCATCGGCGGCTGCGACAAGAACATGCCGGGCTGTATGATAGGCCTGTCGCGACTGAACCGGCCTTCAATTTTTGTTTATGGCGGCACCATCAAGCCGGGCGCCAAGCGCCGCGATATCGTTTCCGTATTTGAAGCGGTTGGCGGCCACGCTGCGGGCAAGGTCTCAGATGAAGAGTTAAAAGAGGTTGAGGATACCGCGATTCCGGGACCGGGTTCCTGTGGCGGCATGTATACAGCCAATACCATGGCGTCGGCAATCGAGGCGCTGGGCATGAGTCTGCCTAACAGCTCGGCGCAGGAAGCTGTATCCGGCGATAAAAAAGACGATTGCATTCGTGCCGGTGAAGCGGTGCTGAAGCTGATTGAAAATGACATCAAGCCCAGCGACATCATGACGTGCAAGTCGTTTGAAAACGCGATCACGGTGGTCATCGCGCTTGGCGGCTCAACCAACGCGGTACTGCATCTACTGGCAATGGCATATGCTGCCAATGTAAAACTTGAGCTGGATGATTTTACCCGTATCGGCGCTAAAGTGCCGGTGCTGGCCGATGTAAAACCCAGTGGCAAATACCTGATGTCCGAGCTGATCGAGATCGGTGGTATACAGCCATTAATGAAAGTACTACTGGATGCCGGCCTGTTGCATGGCGACTGTCTTACCGTTACCGGTAAAACCCTGGCCGAGAACCTGGCCGACGTGGAACCTTATCCGGAAAACCAGGATATCGTTCACAAGCTTGAAAATCCGATCAAGAAAGACAGTCATCTGGTCGTACTCTACGGCAACCTGGCGCCAACCGGCGCAGTGGCAAAAATTTCCGGTAAAGAGGGCCTGAATTTCAGCGGTAATGCGCGTGTTTTTGAATCCGAAGAGTCTGCGCTGAAAGCCATTCTTGACGGCACGGTGGTTAAGGATGATGTCATCGTCATCCGTCATGAAGGCCCGGTAGGCGGTCCTGGCATGCGCGAGATGCTGAGCCCGACGGGTGCGATCATGGGTAAAGGCCTGGGCAAGGATGTTGCCTTGATTACCGATGGCCGTTTTTCCGGCGGCAGCCACGGTTTCGTGGTAGGGCATGTGACGCCAGAAGCAGCGGTAGGCGGCCCGATTGCCATCATCAAAGACGGCGACCCCATCACCATTGATGCTGTTAGGCGGACACTGAACCTGGCTATTCCCCAGGACGAAATTGATTCCCGCTTGAGTCAATGGCAACCGTCTGCGCCGAAAGAAACACGCGGCGTTCTGGCGAAGTATGCCAAACTGGTTTGTTCAGCATCCGAAGGCGCAGTTACCGACAAGTTTTAATGCTCAATGGGCCGTGTGTAACAAAGGCTACTGTAGGCCTGCTTAAGCGATAGCGTAGCAGGCGAAGAGATTGACGCATTGCCGGAACGCGCCTTATCCCGGCCTGCAGTTTGAGTTTAGATCTGAGTCTGTGTCTTTGTAGTGTGCTTATCAGCATCAAAATATGACAATAGTGTTACCACTCCGCTTGCAGCAAAAAATGCTCAATCATCGGTTATACTCATATGCTATCAATCAAAGAATAATAATCTGAGTAAACGCCATGAAATTTGATGTCATTGATGCTGTCATTTCTCCCAGGGGACAGATGGAAACACTGTCGCAGTTTGAGGTAAAACACATATTGCAGGCCAGTCATGGCGAACTTGGCAGGATATTCCGCAACTGCTCGCTTGCTGTGTTAAACAGCGGCAGCCCGCTTGATGATGGCAAGGAGCTGTTCGAGCGTTACCCGGATTTTTTTATTGAAATCATACAGCGGCATCGCGGCATAAAACTGGCGTTGAAAAACGCTCCGGCCATTGCCTTTGTCGATGGCAAGCTTATGACCGGTATTAATGAGCATCTGTTTACCGTGTTACGTGATGTGCTTTATGTGCAAAACAAAATTGTCGATTCACCACGATTTAACCTGGCCAATTCAGCTGATATTACCAATGCTGTTTTTCATATTTTGCGCAATGCACATATTATGGACCCGAGGAAGGATCCCAATCTGGTAGTTTGCTGGGGCGGCCACTCTATTAGCCGCGAGGAATATGAATATACCAAGGAAGTAGGTTATGAAATGGGATTGCGTGATCTCGATATCTGCACCGGTTGCGGACCGGGTGCGATGAAAGGACCGATGAAGGGCGCAACCATTGGCCACGCAAAACAGCGTAGCGGTGTCGGTCGCTATCTTGGCCTGACGGAGCCCGGCATTATCGCCGCGGAATCTCCCAACCCGATTGTAAACAAGCTGATTATTATGCCGGACATTGAAAAGCGCCTGGAAGCATTTGTCCGTGCCGGTCACGGCATCGTCGTTTTTCCTGGCGGTGCTGGTACAGCCGAGGAAATACTGTATGTGCTGGGTATCTTGCTGCATCCGGACAATGTTTCGATGCCGTTTCCGCTTATCTTTACCGGGCCGAAATGTGCCGAGGATTATTTCATCCAGATAAACCAGTTTATTGTGGACACGCTGGGACTGGAAGCACAGCAGCGCTATAAAATTATTATCGATGATCCAGCACGTGTCGCACGCGAAATGAAAGCCGGCATAAAACTGGTGCGCGCGTACCGTGTGCAAAAACAGGATGCGTTTTATTACAACTGGTCATTGAAAATAGACGAGCAGTTTCAGCAACCATTTAACCCCAATCATGAAAACATGCGCGCGCTTGCCCTGCATAAAGACCAGGAAAGTCATACATTAGCGGCAAATTTAAGGCGGGCTTTCTCCGGTGTTGTGGCTGGCAATGTAAAAGAAGATGGTATTCTTGCCATTGAAAAATACGGGAATTTTGAGCTTAATGGCGACACTGAAATCATGGAACCGATGGATGCGCTGCTGTCGGCTTTTGTTGAGCAGCACCGCATGAAACTGGCAGGCGCAGAATACGTCCCGTGTTACAGTATCGTTAAGCAGTAGTAGATTGGCTTATATTCACCGCATAGACGCAGAGAAAAAACTGTTTTCCGCAAATGAACGCGAATAAACGCAAATATTTCTTTAATCTCTCTCTGCCGTTCTGAACGTAAGTGAAGAATCTTGAGAGTATCGCATTAATAGTTTAAGGAACAAGATGCCTCGCTAACGCTCAGCATGACAAACAGAAAGTTGTTTTTCTTTTACAATTCCATGAATTTGCGTTTATTTACTTCGCGCCTCCTGCGCTACGTCCGTCGGACCGTACTATCGTACGTTCAAAATGCTCCCGGCATTTTAGTGCGTTATTTGCGGAAGAATAAAAAAGATTTCTCTGTGCCTATGCGGCCATTCCAGGCGTCCTGCCTTGCACCCTTCGAGCCAGCTTTCAGCTGTTCTGTTGATCCCGTCAAATTTGTCTGCGGAGAACCGTTTTTAAAAACAATAATGCACAATCAGGTGCCGGATAATATCGACTGCCGGTTCCAGTATTCTGGTTTCGATATATTCATTCGGCTGATGTGCCTGCTGAATATTGCCCGGTCCCATTATTATGGCTTCCAGCCCCATGGTTTTGTAATACGGCGCTTCCGTGCAGAAGGCAACGGCCCGTGATTGCGTTTCGGTCATTTTTTCCGCGAGTTTAACCAGTACCGAATTTTGCTCGGTTTCCATGGCGTCAATGCCCTCAAACAATGGCACGTGTTTATACTCTATGCCGGTGTCATGCAGAACATGCTTTAGCCGCTGCTGCATTTCAGCACGTAAGTCCGATACTTTCATGCCGGGCAACGGACGAATATCAAGTTGCAGTTCGCAGCTGCCGCAAATGCGGTTGGGATTATCACCGCCGTGGATACGCCCCAGGTTCATAGTGGGGACGGGTACTTCAAATAACGGGTTATTGTATTTGTCCTGTAATTCCCTGCGCCAGCTCAACAGCTCCGTGATTACCCGATGCATGGCTTCAAGCGCGTTCTTGCCAAGGACCGGGTTGCTTGAATGTCCCGCCTGTCCTGTCAGCTGAACTGCTTCCATCATCATGCCCTTATGCATGTGCACCGGTTGCATACCGGTCGGTTCGCCAATAACAGCATACCGTGTTTGATTAAGACCGAGACTGTCTGCATGTTTTGCAATTGCCTTTGCGCCGGACATGCTGGTTTCTTCATCGGCCGTGGCAAGAATAATCAGCGGCTGTTTAAGGGATTTTAAATCAACGTCTTCCGTTTTCAGCCTTTTCACGGCTTCGGTAATCACCGCAAAAAATGACTTCATATCACTGCTGCCAAGGCCGTAAAAACGATTATCTTTTTCGGTAAGCCTGAAGGGGTTAAACCGCCAGCGGTTTTCATCACAGGGTACGGTATCGGTATGGCCTGCCAGCACCAGTCCATTACTGCCTGTGCCCAGAGTTGCGATTAAATTGGCCTTGTTTTTATCAATATCTACTTCCTGGATTACACACTGAAAGCCGAGGTCCCCAAACCAGTTGGCCAGCAGCTCGATCACTGCACGGTTGCCCTGGTCGATGTCAGGCGAGGTACAGCTGATCGAAGGGATGCTTATAAGCTGATCTATTAAATGTTTAATTTCAGGTGTTTTGCCAGGCATATCGATACGTTAAAACTATTTAAAGCATAAAGCAAAACAAGCTATACCCGGGGGGAAATAATAAGCTGAATCGTTGCAGAAATGTACATTGCCCGAAGAGCAGGTAATGTACACGGCTATTGTTCGTGACTGCTATCATGCAGTAAAGTACCCCCTGTTAGCTGATGACTGCCAACTGCAAACTAATAATCAAAGACCTGAGACAAATGACGCAAGACGCCGCAACCCCAGCCGAACTTTTATCCCATGTACCGCCATCGCTGAAACCGGTGGTGGAGAATTACTGGGGTAACTGGCTTCAGTCATGTGAAATAAATTCGATTGATCCTGAGCAGGCGGTTGCGCTGGCTACGTTAGGCAAAACCTGGGCATGCAGTGATTTCGTGGCAAAAAACTGCATTCGATACCCGGCAATTTTTAACAGCTTACTCGCAGAAGGGTTTGAATCGGCACGCTGCATGGATGACTATAGAACACTGGTCACCGAGGTTGTCACAGGCAGTGAAAACGATGCCCGGTTAATGAAAGATTTGCGTATTTTGAGACAGCAGGAAATGCTGCGTATTGCCTGGCGCGACCTGAACGAACTGGCTGATGTCGAGACTATTCTTCATGAACTGACCGACCTGGCTGAAGCAGTAGTGTCGGTTACCCTGCAGTATCTTGAAAAGCAGCAGGCGGAAATCTTCGGCATGCCGCGTGATGCCAGGGGAGAAGAGCAGGCTTTACTGGTTTATGCCATGGGCAAGATGGGTGGCGGCGAGCTTAATTTTTCTTCGGACATCGATTTAATCTTTGTTTTCCCCGATGAGGGCGAAACACCCGGGCCCCGCCGCAAATCGCATTACGAGTTTTACCTGGCGGTCATCCGCAAGCTGGTTAAGCTGCTTGATGAAGTGACCGCGGAAGGTTTTGTGTACCGGGTAGATACACGGCTAAGACCGTTCGGGGAGAGTGGACCACTGGCGATGAGTTTTTCCGGCGCGGAACAGTACTACCAGCTACATGGCCGCGACTGGGAGCGCTATGCCATGATCAAGGCCAGGCTGATTGCCGGCCGTGAGCGTGATAAAAAATACCTGCGCTCATTGCTGACGCCGTTTGTTTTCAGGCGCTACCTGGATTTCAGCATGATTGATTCAATTCGCGAAATGAAGGCAATGATTAATGCGCAGATGAAACGTAAAGGCATGACCAACAACGTTAAACTGGGGCCGGGCGGCATTCGGGAAATAGAATTCATCGGCCAGACATTGCAGTTGATTCGCGCCGGCAGGGAGCCGGAACTGCGCGAACGCAGCCTGGTTAAAGTACTGAGGCTGCTGGGAGAAAAAAATCTTTTGCAGAAAACCGAAGTCGAGCAGCTCATCGAGGCGTACTGGTTCCTGCGCAAGCTGGAAAACCGCCTGCAAATGCAACGTGATCAGCAAACCCATACACTGCCCGATGATGAGCTCTCACAGCAGCGCCTGTGCCTTGCCATGCAGGTGCAGAGCTGGGATGAATTGCTTGCACTGCTAAATTCGCACCAGGCTGCGGTTGATAAGGTTTTTCAAAGCCTGATTGCATCCGAGGCCGAGGAACAGGAAGTCAGCGTGTCACCGTTTGCCCTGTTCTGGTCACATGTCGATGCCAGCGAAGCGGAAAAAACAAATCTCAAACACTATCTTGAGGCCATCGGTTACAGCAGTATCGATGAGATTATGGAGTTGTTGAGCCAGCTACGCTCCCGTTCCCAGTTGAAGCATTTAAGCGATGACACCGCCCGCCTGCTGGCACAGTTGATGGAGTCATTAATTGTGAAAATTGCTGATTATCCGCGGCAGGTGGTTTTGCTGGACCGCGTCTGCCGCATAATCAAGGCGCTGGCCGGGCGTAAAGTTTATGTCAGTCTGCTGAGCGAATACCCGAAAGTCCAGCTGCAGATGCTGACTTTATGTTCGGCGAGTGAATGGTTTACCGAGCGGCTGATAAAGTATCCCATCCTGCTGGACAGCCTGCTGAGCACAGCCGAAGCGTTCCGCCAGCAATATGACGTTAAACGTCTGCTTGCGCTGGAACTGGAACGCATCACAGGTGACAGTGAAAATTCGGATGCAGATCTCGAGCTGCAGATGGATCGGATGCGGCAATTTAAAAGGCATATGGTCTTTAGTGTTGCCATGCTTGATGTATTTTACGCAGAGCCGGTAGAAACCGTTTCTGATCGCCTGACTGATCTGGCGGATGCTTTACTGGAAAAGATACTTGGTTTTGCCTGGCAGTCAATGGTTGAAAAGTATGGCGAACCCGGCTGTGTAATAGAGGGCGAAGTTTTCAGGCCAGCCATTTCTATCATTGCCTATGGCAAAATGGGTGGACATGAGCTGGGCTACGATTCCGACCTGGATATCATATTTCTGCACAATAGCGGTGGCGAAAAGCAGTATACTACGGGCGAAAAAGTGATTGATAACCAGAGTTTTTTTGCGCGTGTCGCGCAACGGGTTATCCATTTTGTAAATACCCGAACCTACGCCGGTGTATTATACGAAGTTGATACCAGGTTGCGGCCGGATGGCCAGTCGGGTCTGATGGTCAGCAGTGTTTCAGCATTTGAGATCTACCAGCTGGAAAAAGCCTGGACCTGGGAACACCAGGCGTTAATTCGTGCCCGATTTGTCACAGGAAATGCACTGATAGAACAGGAATTTGATAGAATTCGTGGTTCAGTACTGCGGCAGTCACGCGATAAGGATCGCCTGCTGGCGGAAGTGGTCGAAATGCGCGAGAAAATGCGTAATCACCTGGCCAATAAAACGGACGGTTTTGATATTAAACAGGATGCAGGCGGCCTGGTTGATATAGAATTCATGACCCAGGCGGGGGTGCTGGTTCATGCCAGTCAGAATGCCGGCTGTATCCGGCACACGGCAACGCTGAGGCTGATTGCCGAGTTAACAAAGCTTGGCTGGTATAGCGCCGATGAAGCGGAGAATATTGCAAACGCATACCGCTATTTTCGTAAACTGAAGAACTGGCAGAAACTGCAGTGCGAGGCAGATCTAAGCGAAATACCCCGGCATCGTGATAATGTGACTGCTGTCTGGCGTCGTTTAATGCCTGAAAATGAAAGTTATAAGTAATAAGTTGGCAGTTAAAAGTAAAAAAACTCTGTGGTTAAAAGTTTTTAATTTTTTGATTTAGTTGTAGGCCTGCATAAGGAACGTTGCAGGCGTTTGGGAATTGCCGGGAACGAAAAAGCCTTATCCCGGCCTGCCATTGATAAAACAGTTAGTAATTTATAGAAGATTGTAGGAGAGTAAATATGCAAACCATGGCCGATAGAGAAGGCTCAATCTGGTTTGACGGAGAAATGATTGACTGGCGCGAAGCCAAGATTCACGTGCTGACCCATACCCTGCATTATGGTATGGGTGTATTTGAAGGTGTGCGTGCCTATAAAGCAGAAAAGGGTACTGCCATTTTTCGCCTGCAGGCCCATACCGACCGGCTGTTTGAGTCAGCCAATATCATGAACATGGAGATCCCTTACCGTAAGGAGGTGCTGAATGAAGCGCAGCTTGCCTCCGTCAGGGATAATAACCTGCAATCTGCCTATATACGTCCCATGTGTTTTTATGGCTCGGAAGGGATGGGGCTGCGCGCGGATAATTTGCAGGTGCACGTTATGGTGGCTGCCTGGGAGTGGGGTGCCTACCTGGGAAAGGAAAGCCTGGAAAACGGCATCCGCATACGCAAATCAACTTTCAGGAAAAATGATTCACATCCGAGCATGTACCTCGCCAAGGCAAACGGCAATTACATAAATTCCATGCTGGCGCTCGATGAGGCCCTGCGTCATGGCTACGATGAAGCCCTGCTGCTAGACAGCAAGGGTAATGTCGCTGAAGGCAGTGGTGAAAATATATTCATGGTAAGCGACGGTGTACTGTACACCCCGTCATTGACGGCATCGCTCAATGGCATTACCCGCAACACCATCATGACGCTGGCAAGAGAAAACGGTCACGATGTTGTTGAAACCGAGATAACGCTGGAGCAGCTGTATGATGCCGACGAGGTTTTCTTCACGGGCACCGCTGCCGAGGTAACACCGATTCGTGAAATTGATGACAAGACCATAGGTAACGGATCTCGCGGCCCGATAACTGAAAAATTACAGACCATGTATTTTGACCTGGTCCACGGCCGTCTGGATGTGCATCCTGAATGGCTGTCTTACGTTAAATAGTAGTAAGAATAAGCGAATCCGCAAATGAACGCGAATAAACGCAAATATTACTAGGGAACCTCTGATTAAGTCTGAGTCGAACAGATTGTCGGTTAAAATGTTCTGGTTCAAGGCGTGGAACGCACGTAATAGCAGGGCTATTGCGAAGTTTTACAACGCGGAAACAGGACATTTTAATCACAAGATGTCG
>JAJDNP010000157.1 GCA_022340645.1 Gammaproteobacteria bacterium
TGGACACAAAAGATTCTGATTCATCTGATAGGGATCTCTCGTATGCTTTTTTTGCTAGATTAAGTATGTGTCCGTGATGATAAAGCATTTTATAAATCTAACAGTTTATTAGAAGGAACTTCTGTATATACCAATAATTTACAGTATTAGTTACTTGATGACTATATCTAGAAACTTGATATCTATATATAGAAATTAGATATGTCATATCCATCTTCCATCTCCATGTATAATTCTGTTCTCCAGACCACATTTATAAAGATCAGCATCTTCAGGACTGATTGATTTATTATTTAAAACAATTACTGACAATTCCAACTCCGCACCCTCCTCGTTAACCCTGTGCAACAGATATGAAACACAGTTTGTACGCTTTTTTATTATTTAATGCAAGGTTACTTACCCTTGTCTTTTTGAATGACAGGATAAGCGAAGTCCAGATAAATCTGAACCTACAGTATTAAATTGCCACGCTTCGCTGGCAATGACGAAGTTACATACCGGTTACTTTTTTAATCCGGCCCGGTACAAACTATCAATAAACGCCTTGCGCTGCTCGGGGTCTTTAAAAGGAATAACACTCTCGATTCTTTCCAGTGACAGGTTGCCGCCGTTCATGCGTATCTGCTCCAGCTGCCAGCCGGCTTCATCCAGGTCATCGGTATTGGCATAGGCGGCGGCAAGCCATATCCTTGCCTCTTCCTGTTCGGGGTTGGCGTCTAATGCGTGGGTGAGGTTTTCTATCGCTTTGTCATAGTCATGCATGTTAAAAAATATCTCGCCGTGGATGACATTATAAATTGCGGGATACTTCGGGTTCATCCGCATCGCCTGGCGCATTACCCTGTCCGCCTCTTTCGGTTTGCCCGCATAATTCAGCGTGGTCGCCAGCAGGCCATAACCATCAACAAAGCCCGGGTCCAGGTCAATCGCATGCTGCGCGTGTTCCAGTGACAACTGGTAATCGCGGTTGAAAATATCGGCAAAACCTTTTACCCAGAATACCTGCGGCAGGTTGGGATCAATGGCTATTGCCTTATCGGCATATTCATTGGCGCTGGCCAGCGACCCGGCATCATTGTCTGACCAGCCAAGCAGATAGTCATAAACATAAGTCAGCGCCAGGTTGGCATAGGCCCGTGCGAACTGGTCATCCAGTTCGATGGCCTTTCGAAAATGCACTCTCGCAGTTAACATGCCCTCACGTGAAGACAGCCACAGGTTTTGCCAGCCGCGCAAAAATTCATCATACGCCTCGATGCTGCTGCTGTATTTATGCGCCAGGCGTTTCCGGTCTCTTTCAGTGAGGGTGACTTCCAGCGAGTTAATGATTTTCGAGGTGACACTGTCCTGAAACGCGAACAGGTTATCGAGCGAGCCGTCAAACCGGTCTGCCCAGATATTAATGCTGCTGCCGGCGTCAATCAGGCGGGCGGATATTCTTACCCGGTCACCGACCTTGCGCACGCTGCCCTCGACGACATAGTCGACACCCAGTTCCTGTTTCACCTCGCGAATATCGACATCGGTGTTCTTGTAAATAAATACGGAATTTCTGGCGATGACCAGCAGGCCGGAAATCTTTGACAGGTCGGTAATAAGATCGACGGTGACGCCGTCACTGAAATAATCCTGCTGCACATCATCGCTGAGGTTTTTAAAGGGCAGCACGGCGATGACCTGTTTGCCTTCCGGATTGCCTGCCTTTACCTGCCCTGTCTGTGATAACGGTTGTACTGATGAACCGGACCCCGGAACCGGCAGATCCGGCTTAAAGTAAAAAACCGCCGCGATAGCAAACACTGCCAGCAGGAATACCGCAGGCATTTTCAAGACCTGCACCCTGGCGAACACACCTGCCGCGGCCGGCTTCAACACAGGGGCTGACGGTTTATTAATTTCCGCCGGATGTTCACTGGCGGCCATCGCCAGCCCGGCTGGCGGTGCTTCCGTTTTTTCAGCTGGCCGGGGTTCAGTTCCAGCCTCGGGTTTCTCAGCCGGTTCAGGCGCACCTGCACTTACGCTGCATATCAGCCGGTAGCCTCTTTTCGGTACGGTTTCGATGAAAAGCGGGTTCTTTGAGTCATCGCCAAAGGCTTTGCGCAGCTTGATAATGGCGCTGGCCAGGGAATCATAACCTACCACCATGCCTGCCCACGCCTGCTGTTCCAGGGTCTCGCGCGAGACCACCTGACCCTGCTGCCGGGCAAGGCAGACCAGCACGGTCATCGCTTTCGGTTCGATCTTATGCTCGACGCCCTGTCTCGAAATGCGCCCGGCAGCCGGCTCGACGCGCCAGTCACCCACATAAAATGTTTCTTCAACACTAACCTTTTGCTGCTCAGACATGTTCCGACTCGAAGAATGTTCGCCCATTCACCATAATCGCCAATCATAACTTACTGATTTTATTATTCATAGAGTATTCATCGAAAAATCATCAAGCTTTCGCCGCAAATAATACGGCTGTTTTTCATACGATTAAGTCGTCCTCTGACATGCAGGCACATATTCAATCACAACACGGAGAAACCCATGAACAAACAAATACGAACAAACAACTTTTTTCTATCAACCACAGCGGTACTCGCTGCCGGTGTTTTAAGCGGCTGCCAGTATTGCGAACCGCTGCTGATGGCAATGCTGGTTATCGGTGCCCTGGTTATCAGTACAACCAGGAAGGGCCTTGCCTGCTCAGTCTCTGCAGAACAGTAATGTGCAGGCAAAAAAACCCTTTAACCAGAAACACTAATTAACCAGTCATTAAACAACCAGGAGAACAGGACCATGAACTCAAAAATAACAGACGTAATCATTCACACCAAAGACCAGTTGAGCGATCAGCAGTTCGCTGAAGTTTCCAGCCGGGTTTATAAACTGAAGGCATCGTATCACTGAGCCGTAATGCACACACACCGCATTTTTTAATGGTGGTGCATAACGCCAGCCGCACCCGGGCTAACAGCATTTTGCAAACGGTAACCGGCATGGGCTACAACGCATCACTTGTCGGCATTTAATACTCATTCTTAACAGGAGAATCATCATGAAAAAACTATCTGTACTGCTTTATGGCATCATTAATTACAACCTGGGCTCCGCTGCGCTGGTTTACCTGATTGCCTTTACCTTCAACCTGTTTGTGCCTTTCAGCATCGATTCCGGTGAAGCCGGCAACGCTTACCTTGCAGGAGTTATCAACCTGGGGCTAATCATGCTGTTTGGCCTGCAGCACAGCATTATGGCAAGGCCTGCCTTTAAAAAACGCCTGGCACGCTACCTGCCCCAGGCAGCTGAACGCAGCACTTTTATGCTTGGCGCCGCCGTGGTGACTTTTGCGTTATGCCTGTTATGGCAGCCGATGCCGCATGTTTTATGGCAGGCTGATAACGTCATGCTCTACAACACGTTACTGGCCATCGGTTTAGGCGGCTGGGCGCTGGTGTTTTATGCCACCTTCCTGATCAACCATTTCGACCTGTTTGGCCTGCGCCAGGTATGGCTGTATTTTACCGGCAAGGAATACACCCACCTGCCGTTCAAACTGAACTCGTTATACCGTTATGTTCGCCATCCCATTATGAGCGGCGTGTTTATCGGCATCTGGTTTACCCCGGTGATGACCGCTGGCCACCTGCTGCTGGCGATCGGTATGTCGACCTATATCATCATCGGTGTGTACCATGAAGAGAAAGACCTGATCCGGGTGTTCGGTGAGCGTTACCTGAAATACATCCGTTCTACCGGCAAATTCGTGCCTTCACTGCTGAAGAGCAACAGGATTGATACGACTTTGAGTACCGAGGTTTAGAGGCAGGACAGTATGCTGCAGGTACGAAAAAACTGTCTGGAACAGTTTTTCACGTAAGCCCGGAAAGGGTGAAGCAAAGGGATTTGCTGGATAATTTATTCGGACATGGCTCTCACCTGATGGGTGCTGTCCGAATAAATTCGAACCTGCAATTTACAAACAATAATATTCTCCGCAACTCCGCGGAGAATTTTTTATGCGTTGGACGATACGGCCACAATTAACCTAGTTGCGGAATGACCGCTCTTCTCAATGGCTTTATTGCCAGGAAGATTAGAACAAACGCACTGATCCATGACACCATACCGGGCAGCATGCCATGCGCCTCACCGAGGCTGGCCTCGATGTGCCAGTGCTGTACCTGCAGCAACCACTCCAGCAGCAGCCCCATCATCAGGCTGAGTACGGACAGGCCAAGCAGGTACACCAGGGTTACTTTCAAACCCAGCTCCTGTTTCAGCAGGGCGAAACTGGCGATATTGGTTGCCGGACCCACCAGCAGAAAAATCAGCACCGCGCCCGGAGACACGCCCGCGAGCAACAAGCCTGCCGCCACCGGGGTAGACGCCACCGCGCAGATATACATAGGCACGCCTATCACCAGCATAACCAGCATGGCACTTAGCCCCCCGCCCCATTGCGCCAGCCAGTGGGGCGGAATAAACGTCATCATAATACCTGCCAGTACAATGCCGACGGCCATCCATTGAGCTATGTCATCAAGTAATTCAGCACCTGCATAGGAAATCACTCTCAGCAGCTTGCCTGGCTGCTCGTTATTAGCGACATCGTTCTTTGCAGAACAACAGGATGCTTCGGCTTGTTCGGGTTTCGATGCACAGCATGAATCTATGACGGTTTCCGAATTTACCTTCTCACTGGATGCGCAGCAGCTTTTGACAATAGCCTCGCCCTTATCTCCAGCCGTTTCCCCCGGTAGCGGATTATCAGCCACCAGCGTTGTCAGCATGCCGGCGCCAACCGCGTTGACCAGGGCGGCAACCGGGCGAAACACTGCCATCAGAGGGCCCATCAGGGCATAGGTGACGGCAACCGAATCCACGCTGGTCTCGGGTGTAGAAATCAAAAACGAGACGGTGGCTTCTTTCGAGGCGCCTGAACGATGCAGGCCGATCGCTGCCGGCAGCACACCGCAGGAACACAGCGGTAATGGCGCGCCAAACAGGGCGGCACGCAATACCGAAGCGATACCGTGCCCGCCAACCCAGCGCTGCATGGTATTTTCAGAGATAAATGACTTGATGAATCCAGCCGCCAGCAGGCCAATCAGCAACCAGAACGCGGTATCAAGAAACACAAGCCAGATATTATTCAACAGCTCCAGTACCATGTTATCCTACTCAACCAATATTGATGGCTTTATCTTGTCACCGATAACACGCAAGTAGCAAGTTTTTGATGAATAACCCATGGAGACCAAATAATGCTTAATTTCATCCCCGTGCTGCTTGTTATCGCAAACATGCAGGCATTGCAGCCTGTTATTATCAAGACGCCTGAGCTGGAAATCAGATTCATGCCGCGCACGCCGAACCAGATGGCATCGTTCTATGAGGCTCGCGGTTTCCCTAAAGACATGGTCGATGTCATCAAACGCCAGTGTTACATAACTGTCGGCATCACCAATAACAGCGAGCAGAGAATCTGGCTGGACCTGTCGAAGTGGGAATTCTCCGCGGCAGGCAAACCTTTAGAACGTGAGCATCGAGACTCCTGGAAACAACGCTGGGCCACTATGGGCATGCCGTTAAGCAAACAGTCGACATTTCGCTGGACGCTGCTTCCGGAGGCACTGGACTACCTGCCGGGAGAACATGAGGGCGGAAACATCCTGTTGCCTTTCACTCGCGAACCTGTCTCACTTACCGCAAGCTTTGCCAGCGGAGAAAACAAACAGGGGAAGCAAATCATCATCACCACAGATAAGCTTTATTGTGCGGAGGACGCGCAATGACAAACCTTCCTGCTCGAATGCGGCGGTTTTTTTTCATATTAACGATCTGCCTGTTCATCTTTCCTGATGACTCAATATATGCCTCTGAAAAAACCGGCGATATCAAGCTGCCATTTGGAATTCGCGATTATGATATCGGCGCTGCTGCTAATTTCTCGTTAAAAGATATCGACGGCGACAGTTTTGAATTGAAAAGCACGAAAGGCCATTGGGTATTCCTGCATTTCTGGGCGAGCTGGTGCGGCCCCTGCAGAAAAGAAATGCCGGCCATTCAATTGCTGGCTGATATCTTACAGGATGAAAGCTTTGAGATAATTATGATCAATACTGCGGAAGATGAAAACACCGTTTTCACCTTCCTGGCAGAAACGAATGTTGAACTTAAGTGCCTGATGGATGCCGATGGACAGGTAACCGAAGCCTGGAAGCCGCGTGGCTTGCCGACAACTTTTATCATCAATCCTCAGGGTGAAGTTAAGTACCAGGCCATCGGCGGGCGTGAATGGAACAGGCCGGAATACGTGAATTTTCTCAGGCAGCTGATTGCAGATAAGCGTTACTATTAACCCGGCGACAATATATATCGCATTCAGCCGAAGTACGCCTGTTCACGGCAAGGCGGTGTGGGATTCAAGGTGTGCTGCCGAACAGTTACCAACAGGCGATCTCAGCTTCAATCAAATGCAGTTTATTGCCATTCTGAACGACGAAAGCCTGATATTTATACCACTCGTCTGAAATATTGATACACATATAGCCGTTCTATCAAATAGTAACCACATGAGTGAGTTTCTTGTCGGATTTATTTACATCCAGGTAATACTCTAAAAATTGACTTATATGCCTGCATGACAACGTTCATGACATAATTGACAGACAGCGCCTGTCGACATACTTTACAGTTACATCATTCATTTGACTAATAAAACACACCTGATTCAGGTATCTTACTGATATTACTCACATTTACCCATCAGGCATATTTATTGCTCGGAAAACTACTGAAATCCTGAAATCTGAATAATATTGTTATCGTTTCGATAGCATTTAAAGAGTCAGCAATTTCCAATGGGACTAACGGATACTCAGCAGTTTGCGGGTCGTATCCATTAAATCAAATGAGACAATAGACACACTTAAGGACCTGTAAATGTTACAAAAGTTATCGAGAATACTGCCATTGCTGCCGCTGTGCATGGCCACTTCAGCCAACTCGGCAATTGTTCATTTAGCGGGCAATAGCGTTGATTTTTCCTACGATGATTCGACATTGTTCGGTACAGCCAACGTCATTGGCGACAGCATTTTCTTCCTGCCTACAAACTTCAAGGCGGAATCACGCAATGGTGCTGGTGCAGTAACCACAAATGAAACACTGAACATTACAATACAGGCAACTGCGGGACATACAATTGATACAGTGGTATTGCATGAATCAGGAGATTACAGGCTGTCCGGCGCCGGTGCTTCAGCAAGCGTGAACGGTCTACTGGCTGTTACCAGCCACACTAAACTGGATGGCTTGTTCCCATTTCGAGAACAGCAGTTATTCGATGCCGGCGTATTCTCAGATACAGGCGCCTTCGCACAAGAATGGAATACCGTCGCTGAAATTGATATGACTACTATTGCAGGCTGGTCGAACGATACGTTTATCACTGTCACTGCCGAAAACCTGCTCAGCGCTACGACGCTCTATAATGGTGAGCTGGCATTCGTTGAAAAGAAATATTTAGGTATCGGCCTGGTTGTAAATCCAGTTAATCCTGTACCCGTGCCTGCAGCCCTGTGGTTATTTGGCTCGGGTCTTTTGGGTTTAGCCGGGCTGGTGGCAAAACGCAGACGCTAAAGTTGTAAGTTAATAGTTGTAAGTTATAACTTAACAGCGACACAAATACTTACAACTTAAAACTTAATAACTTATAACATTAATTTTATCCCCATTATGTAAGAACCTTGCCAATCATCTTTCGCAGGTATAAATCTCACTTTTAATCCCCGCATTACTAAGAAGGCAACTATGCCTGATTGATTATACAGGTTATAATATTAGTTAGTTATAATATGCTAATTAAATAACTATATAGCCATCCCGCCATGACCGAAAAAGAATTTTCAGATATCTCGCTAACTCTGTGCCTCACATTTGGCATTAGCTACATGCTTTTTATTGTTTACAAGCTAGGAGAAGAATCGAAAGCCGGACGTTACGGCATGATGGTTTTGTTTATCGGCCTGGGTTTCGGCATATTCGGCTTCGCCGCAAAATACATTATCAAGCTCTACCTCGCCAGCCAGTTAGCCTGATTCGGTAAAACGCAGTTGTAAGTTATTAGTTGTAAGTAAGTAGTTAAATACTCTTTACTTAAAACTTCTATTCCTGCTGCATATTATGCTCTGCAGGATGATGCATTCCCTGGCTCATAGCGTGTTGATGGGCGCCGCCCAGTGCTTTTGTCAGGATCATGGCGCCAAATGCGATCAGCAGGATACCTGCGGTATAGCGTGTCCATTTATTGCGGGTAAAGTATGACAATTTCTCGGCAAAGCCGCCCATCGCCAAAAGCATGGGCAAGGTGCCAACACCGAATGCCAGCATCAATGATGCACTTCGGATGGCGTCACCGGAAGTAGCAGCCAGTGCCAGGGTGCTGTACACCAGCCCGCAGGGCAACCAGCCCCAGAGCATCCCCAGGCCTAATGCCTGTGCAATCGATTTTACCGGGATAAAACGACGCCCGAACGGCTCGATCAGGCGCCAGAAATAGCTACCGAGGCGTTCAAGCGGCGCCATTGTCTGCCACCAGCCGGCAATATAAATGCCAAGGGCGACCATGAAAACACCGCCGACAATACCGCCAACCGGAAAACGGCCGATCTGAAAAACACCACTCACTGAGCTGCTAAGCAAGCCAACGATTAAACCGGCCAGTGAATAGCTGAACAGCCGCCCGATATTGTAAGCCAGCAGATAAGGCAATAACTTTATCGATGACCGCCTGGTTGCCTCCGGTAAGCCCATGGTCAAGGCGCCGACGATACCGCCGCACATGCCGATACAGTGGGTGGAACCGAGCAGCCCGACCATAAAGGCGGCCGTTATGGTTAGCTCACCGATCACAGTGTAGCCCTGGAGTTAAAGGAAACATTATATTTTTCAGCTTAGTAATCAATGCGAAACTTTAATCAGATTATAAGCAAACGCTAATATTCTGGCGTTGATAAAAATCATTTCCTGTCAGCCAGACTCTCGGGCTCATATACTCATACGGGAGGGAAATGTGATTTTGCCCGTGAAACCAGGCAGTTAAACCTGCAAGTTAGCCTTCAACAACTGCTTTCAGGGCAGGGACATCCAGCTCAATATAATTGTGGCGGATTTCGCTGATTAAACCAGTACGCTTGAAATCAGAGATAGTTCTGCTGGCGGTTTCCAGTGTCATGCTCAAAATTGATCCAATATCTTCCCGGCTTAACAGGTAACATTTTGTTGAATCATCGGCATCAGGTAACCGTAATAACAGGTTCGCCATACGCTTTTTTGAAGAACCGGTCGATAACTTTGTTATCCAGGCGTCTGCCTCGCTAAGCGCTTTGTGCCATCGCGCCATCAAATCTTTATGCAATTCAGGATTTGCCTGGCTAAGGTGCAACACTGCTTCTTTTGGATAACGGCATAATTCGGATGTGTTCAGTGCTATCACTTCATGTTGATAGTGCTGACCCACTAACATTTCCAGGCCCAGGACATCAGTACTGCGACCTAAACGAACAATACGCTGATAACCGTCAGGCAAATACTGCACCATTTTCAACAAACCACTGCGCACAGTATATAGATGGCGTCCCGGATCACCCGCCTTGTAAAGCACGCTGCCAGGCTCCAGGGTTTGCTGCTCTATCGGCTCATGAATAAGGTCAAAATCATCTTCTGTTAAACCACTAAACAGTGCAGAGCTGCGAATTGAACAGTTTAAGCAGTCAGCGGTACCGTTCCATGCCTGAATTGATGTCACTCGTTTTATCAAAATCTTTTCCTGTAGTATTAAAACGAATTAAATGAAACGCTACTTAAATACATATGAAATAAATATGTTTTGATATATATCAAAAATAGCACCAACAAATCCATATTACCGATTGAATAATTTTCAAAAATGCCATCACTGCAAAAACCGAAGTGATGACTGGTTCTCGGCCATAACGTCTTAATTTGTAAAGATTTAAAGCCAGGCATATGGCGTCACCAGAACCACCAGCCGGAATTCAGCTCATCTTCACAGCTTGCCAGTTGTGCACGGTAGTTTTTTGCACGCTGGTCTACCTTGCGTGCAATTTTGATCAGCCACGGCTTGCCATTATAAGTCTTTCGTTTAAAACCACCATGTCCCTCATGGTATGCAAGGTACTGTTTGTAAGCATCCCACCTGGAAATTTTCAGTGTTTCATAACTTTTATTTCCGTACCAGCCGATAAAATCAACGGCATCGGCAAAATCATCGCGATCGGCGCCCCAGTTTCGGGTTGATTTGGCATACCACTCCCAGGTATCGTCTTTCACCTGGGCGTAACCGTAAGCGGTAGACTTACGCCCGATCGGAATTATCCATAAAAAATATTGCATTTCAGTTTCAGCGTCATGCTTAAAACGTGATTCCTGGTAAATTATGGCCAACTGTACATGAATCGGTACTCCCCAGCGCTGAAAACTGTCCTTTGAGTCATCGTACCAGTCGTCCTTCTCTCTAAAGATGTCACAAATGTTGTTGATATCTTTAGGCGGGGAGGTTGAGCAGCCAGCGAGTAGAAGCAGGCAAACGATTAGCAGAATTCTTAACATAATAACCATTGCTTGTAGTCTTACGTTTTCCTCACAGGCACTTCCATGATCAATTAATTTAACTTCGAACATACGACTAACCTTTTTTGGCCAAAAGCTAGCAAGCACTTTCAATACTGTACCTGCTGGTCGTCAGCAGCACTAAGCTCGATAATACGACCGGCGACCTGGGAAACGATCAGCACTGCATAAACCCGCACCCTGGCCTGGTTGTCCATGGCGCCAGCCTGTCAGCAACGATATAACAGATAAACATGATAGCGTTTACGCGTCATGCCCCGATCGTAAACGTATAACCGGGCCATGGTTTGCAGGTACTTGTTCAGCCTGACTGGTTATATTCTGTTCGTTCATTATATTCTTCCAGCCTGGTCAGCTTTACCTGCGACTAGCGCACGGCTGTTTCAAGATGCCTGCTGTACTGTTTTTTCACTCGCACCAAGCCATGCAATAAACAGCTCATATCCCAGTGCAAGCACAATAGCGCCGACGAACAGGCCGATAATCCCCGACATTATCATGCCGCCAATGGCGCCAAGTAATATCACTAGCATCGGCGTTGCCATACCACGGCCGAGAAAAAGCGGCTTCAGCAAGCCATCGCTGCTACTGACGATAATACAGTAGACCAGGAAAATCACTGCCGGTGTAGTGTCAGCAACAGAGAACACGTAGGCACAAACAAATCCCAGCACAAATATCGGCGGCAGCTGCGCGATGGCAAGCACCAGGATAATCAGTGTCCACAGACCCCAGGCCGGCACATCCATCACCATCATGCCAAGCGCTGACAGTACAGCCTGAATTATGGCGACACCCAGTACACCCTGGGCGACACTGCGGATGGTCGCACTGGCAAGATCAGCCAAAGCTTTTCCTTCAGTCGCATTAGTCAGCCGCGAAAACAGCTTGATGGCCAGGCCATAGGCGCCCTCAGCATTGGCGATCAGTATGCCGGAAATAAAAATTGACAATACAAACTGTAAGATGCTGCCGGCTGCCCCGGCGGCGGCGGATACAATCGCTTTGCCAACCTTTTTCGTTTCAGCCTCATATTTTCTCAGTGTGTCTTCGAGATTGACTGATGCCTGCGCCCAGATAGCATGAAGTTGTTCACCAACCAGTGGCCACTGCTTCACGCTGTCATCCGGTGGCGGAATCTTCAACGTTCCTGCTTCGTAGCGCTCAGTGATGACAACCGAGGTATCGATTATCGAATTGGATATCATCACCGCTGGTGTAATCAGTAGCGCTATCGCGAGCAATGTATAAACCGCGGCGGCGAGCCTGTTTCTACCTCCCAGCCCGGACTTTAGTTTCAAATACAGGGGGAAAACTGCAACCGCGATTATCACACCCCACATAACCGGAACAATAAATGGCGAGATAATTTTGAAACACCAGGTGGCAAGCAATAACAGTAGACCAAGCCTTATTGCCGCCTCGATCGTGTTCTGGGTATAGTCGGAATTGCTCATGGTTTTCCCTCGGCGCCTGATTTGTTGTTATTTTGTTTTGCTGAACCGTCTTGATACTACCAGCTAAACCTTGCCGGAGACATGCAGATATATCACGCTTTTATACCGATTTCGATATATAAAATTATCACTCCGCCGTTTGACTGCATGATCAGTAGGTGTAACTGATGCCTAATGTTAGACGGTAATCATCCGGCTGCGGGCGGGTTCCATCAGCGGATTCGGTTGGATTGCCCGTCCTGTCCCAGATAAAGGATGTATCCAGGTCGAGCGAGCCGGTTATTTCGCTTTCTAATGTGAGAATGATATGATGCGTGTAGCCGCCGGAAACCTGGTTGCCTACCTGGATATTGTAGTGGGCAATGAAATCCAGGGTGCTTGTCAGCTCAGCATCATAGCTAGTTTTGAGTACCGCGGCAGCGGTCGATTCACTCGCGTTCTGACCTGGCGAAACAGAAACAAATTCAGTTTTCACGTAAGCCGGACCGCCGGAGAATGATAACTCGGTGATACCATCATCAATCACGGTATAGCCTATACCGGCACCAACCGTTCTTTTAAAACTGATATTGGTAAATGGGTCGCGGTATAATTCAAAGAACACCGGCGTATAAAAAAAGTGCCGAGTCTTGTAATAATCAAAACTGCCAGTCAAACGATGATTGTTAACGGTTTCAACCAGGTTGCCATCAGTGTCGCTGGTTTTTGAAATATTACCAAGATAGTCCATTAATAATCGAGTCTGTGATGCACGCCTTTTAATATTGATTTTTGCAGTGTACTCAACCTGGTCCGTATTTCCCTGCCTGAGGTCCAGGCCTAACATGGCTTTAGCTGACCAAAGGTCAAGTTCATTACCGCCACCGGGTGCAAATGATATTAACCTGGCGCGATCGTAGACTTCATCTTCGTAATCATTGACAACATGTACGCTATTATCTATAACCTCGAGCATACCCGAGGTTGCACCAACACCTTCGATATTGACATTGTTAACACGATTGCTGCGTACTATCTTTACATCTTCCCAGTCAATATTGAGCAGATCGAGCTTGTCACTGTCAAACTCGAGGTTGTCCTTGTACATGCCCTTGATCTCGCCTTTAAGCCACTCGTTTGAGGTGAGCTGAACCCAGTCATATTCAACTGCCGATGGTGACATCGTTTCTGCTGAGATTGCAGAAGCTTTTTCAAAATCTGCTGCCTGCCCTAAATCCGACTTCGATTCCTGAGTTTGCTTCACTTCTTCGGCAAGAACAGCTGAAGACAATAGAAATAAGGAGACACAGGTGGATATTAGTAATTCAATGGTCATTGGATGAGCAAATATTTTAACATGGAAACATTAACATCAACGCCGTATACCAATATCAATGAACCCGTAATGAGTGAGTTTACACGGCAACGCATTCGTATATTTAAAGCAGCATTGTGCAGTTATTCGATATATTAAAACTTGTATCGAAGACCTAGAGCAAGATCGATACCGAACCTGGCATCATTATTTAATCGCAGACGCGGCATAACCTGGGCAAAAGCATCCAGGTTTTTAGCAAAGTACCATTCAGCACCTACTGGTAACCGGATACCACGGTCGCTGTCCCAGTCTGCATAAGCGCCACCACCAACATACCAGTTTACCGTCCCCTCAAGCTCAACCTTCAGTGTGTCCTTTTTAAATATGTAATCGACTGCAGCACCGTCATTGCCGATAAAGATATTAAAGTTGTTTACTGTACCGATAACCCCAAGTCCCCGGTCAAATGCAAGACCAAGTTTGGCGCCTTTAAATACATTTTCTTCAGCAATGGCCAAACCTGCCAGTACAAGTGTTGCAATTAAAGTTAAAGTGGCAGCCTTGAATGACTTCATACTTCTCTACCTGAATGTGATGTTGTAAAAATAAAGCGGTGAATTTTACCCTATCGAAACTAAATAAATCTAATTTCTAATTAAGCATGATGCGCAGATTAACGGAATCAACCATGCCGGGTGATCAATTACGATCCAGAATTTCTATCGTGCCAGCAGATACAATTACAGTTAATCCAGCCTGATAGCTTTTCTCGCCATCCTGCCTGTTTCACAACCAGGGCACGTTATATATACATCAACCAGACCGAGTGTGTATGTTTTGCTTTGAAGCCGCGGCACCACAGACAAAACGGGTAAAGCATAACAGCACTGATGAGCAAACTGGTATTGAGGTCGGCAAAATGGCGCATGCCGGCATGGGTTGCGGTGCCTTCCAGGATCAGGCGGTGCACCAGGTAAAACATCATTGCCGTCTGCCAAAATACCAGCAACACACCATTTGAGCGGTCGCCGCTATACGTTTCGATTTAGCCATAATTCCGCTTCATGTTTCAGTTTGTCATTAACCAGGATACAGATTATAAGAGCGCTGTCTCCGTTTAATCAGGTTTATTAATAAACCTGCAGGCTATTTAATGCCTGTAATAACAATTCCTCGCAGAGCCAGATATTAATTTTTCTTTTGTGCTTCATTAATGCCTACACCAACTAAACTGGCAACCAGGATAGCCATGTAGAAGACACCGACTACCGCTTCCATGTATACCAGGAATCTTGCAACAGGTGCGACCGGGCTGATATCACCATAACCCAGGGTCGTCAGGGTGACAAAACTGTAATAGGCAACGTCTGCAAAATTATGGTACCAGACCATCTGCTTGATGCCGTTAAACGCGCCCGGTATGGCCTGTGCGATGAACAGGTACATCATGGCCCAGATAAGACCCATCAATAAATAAATACAGATCGCACCGACTATCCTGTTAGCATCGATCGCACCGGAGAACAATACCTGTTTACCCGCGAGCCAGATCGCCCATAGATAAAAACTGAGCAGGATAAGAAGATGCATGTAATATAACTGCAGTTCTTCCATGAAAATGCCAATCAGGATAATTGCAATAGTCGCGACAACAAGTCCAAGCCCTGTGCGGAAAAAAAGATGTGACGCCCTGAATCCATAAATACCTACAGCCAGATTGATTACCGAGAAAGCCTGCACCAGCTGGTGACCGGCAAGGCCGGGAAATTGATCAACCATTGCACTGACAAAGAGCAACAAAATAATGCCGATCGTTAAGTAAATAAAATTGTTTTTTTCAGAGACAGGTTTCATATTATTCTTGACGGCATTTCAATACCCGAGTAATTATATTATGTACTCATTGCTGTCCCATTAACTGTTAGAGGTATGAACCGGAGGTCGTTGCCTGAGACCGTATGCCGCATGGAAGCGGCATACGAGCGTACATGGATGCCATGTTTTTATCTTTTTGGACAGCGTGTCTCAGGCCACGACCTCCAGTTTATGTCTCGAATGGCTAAAATACAGGCCCTTACATACACATCAATGGTTTATACACCTTGCAAAAAAGTTAATGGGACAGCAATGTTATGTACTGATCAATTTATATTTCGTACCCTGGCAACCAGGCACAAATCAAAACCTGCGGAATAAAATATCATGTTTTTTTATTGTACAGCCTGATCGGATTTATCCAGCAACACCACGCTGCAAGCACCGGTGGTATAACCTTTCACTTTTGAGTCAGCACAGGAGGTACATGCCGTTGCGTAAGTTTTCACACTGCCATCCTGTAATTTCGCACATACTGGATTATATTCACGTGTACAAATTTGCGGCCTTGGCTCTTCACATAAAATAATATCTAAAGCGCCCGGTTCGATATTTATGTCGTTTTTTTCATTATTGGAAGTGCTGCAGGCGACTGTTAACAAGACTGATGATAAAACAATAAACTTACATGAAATTCTAGACATAATACATATACCTCAAAATTATTAACAACTTTGTCACTGTTATCACTATATTCATATAGCTTATTATGGCAGCAGTTATGTCCATTTATGGACGATAGCGGGGCAATACTGATCCGTTACTGAAAAACAGAGGCCGAAAAACAGGCAATAACTGACGTCCACCTGTTTAATTATTTACTAACCTGAACCTGGCTAATTCTTCCATCAACCAGTCATGTGTGCTGATGGTTTCTCTGCCCGGGCAGGTCACCGTGTAATATTTGCCGCTCATGGTGCTCCTGCTCGCCGAGTATTCAATAAAATCTTCCGTATTTTTAATATCGTCCCTGAAATAGTCATATTTTTTCTTAATGTGCGCCACACCTTTTTCTGCCGGGTAATCCGTGCCGTTTCTATTGATAATGCAGTGACTGTTTTGAACAAAATCCAGCAGATGTTCCACTTCCCGCACCTGAGCAGGCAGCACATCAGCCCAGACCAAACGGGCGGTAAATAAAGATAAAATAAAAATAATTCTTGTCAAAAATACTAACCTCATAACTGAGACTCTATCGGCAATAATCCCATGATACCAACTCCCAGCCGACGCCAGAAACTGGTATAGGGGTCTACATCAAAAGTTACCGCTTCATTGTTTTCATAACCGTGCCACAGTAAATACTCATGCTCGTTTTCGTCTTTTCTCAACTCCAGACGAAATGCAGACTTTTCGAAATTTTCATCGAGTACTTTGGCCATACCTTCCGCTATTTCTGCAGAACTCAGCACCAGGCCGATTTCAGTGTTTTCATAAAATGAACGCGGATCCAGGTTGAGCGAGCCGATAAAAACTTTTTTACGGTCAATGACAAAGGTTTTCGCATGCAGACTGGCCCTGGATGAACCACCCTCGCCCTTTTTTTCCTTGCGTTGCGCACGGCTTAGTTGTTTATTCATCTCGTACAACTCAACACCGTTTCTCAGCAAATCTTTTCGATACCTGGCATAACCTGCGTGAACAATTCCGACGTCATTGGAAGCCAGTGAGTTTGTAAGTATTGTAACTCGTATACCTTTGTCAACGAGCTTCCTGAAAAATTCAACTCCCTCGTCTCCAGGTACAAAATAGGGAGAAACAATGAGCACTTCCTTTTCAATGCTGTCAAAATAAGGCGAAAGCTGCTTTGTAAGGTGCAGTTCATCTGCATCACGGGAACTGATTATCTTGTCCGGATGATCAACAACAACCGTAGCATCCCCCATGTAATAGCTGACGTTATCATCATTGATCTGCTCTGCCAGTTTTGAATTGAGCAGCGCTGTCATGTAATCAGAGGTTTGCTGTTCCTTTAAGAATTCCAGCATGTCCGCTTCCCGTTTTTGCAGCTCTGCTTCTGATGGCCGCTGTTTTATTAATGTTTTTGCAGGATATGCCAGTGAACTGTTCCAGTACAGGTCGAAAGCATTCGAGACATCCCGCACGACCGGGCCAATGGCCAGCACATCGAGATCGGTAAATTCGAGCGTTGGATCAGCATCAAAGTATTCATTACCTATATTTCGGCCACCAACGATTGTTGCCATGTTATCTGCTGTAAAAGACTTGTTGTGCATACGGCGGGTGATGGAACCCATGCCGGTGAGGTACTGCGACCCCCTGGCTACATCGCGATTAAAAGGATTAAAGATGCGCACCTCGATATTCGGATGGCTATCAAAAGCGATAATGCCGGCGTCACGTCCAGCCATGTCCATATCATCTACCAGTATCCTTACCCGCACGCCACGCTCTGCCGCTTTTAATAAAAACCCGGTAAACAGCCTGCCGACAAGGTCATCGTGATACAGATAATATTGCACATCCAGGCTGCGCTCTGCCATTTCCGCCAGTACCGCCCTCGCCACAAACGCATCCAGGCCATTGCCCAGCAAAATAAAACCGTCTTTTTTTACACCCTGGCCCACGTGCTTCCGGGCATTTCTTCCCAGTGCGGTATCCTGGGTATCTGTAAATGCATGTGACTCTGTGCGGTCGACGTTTTCCGGCAGCGAAGCGCATCCGCCGAGCATAAAAAACAGCAGCATAATAACTAGAGAGGCACGCATCATATTTTAATTACCCCGTTTCCAGTAAAACTTTTGAGAAATCATGACAAGCCATGGCCCAATGTTATTCTAAAGCACAGAAATAATACATAAAAAAGCCCTGCTGTCGCCAGCAGGGCTTGATCAACACTCGATGAGTGGGCTGCTATTACATCATGCCGCCCATACCACCCATGCCGCCCATGTCACCACCAGGCATTGGCAATTCATCCTTAGGCAGTTCCGCAATCATGCATTCGGTAGTGATTAACAGACCGGCAACGGATGCTGCATTCTGCAACGCAGTACGTGTTACCTTGGTAGGATCCAGAATGCCCATCTTGATCATATCACCGTACTCACCGGTTGCGGCGTTATAACCGAAATTGCCTTTCTTGGAGGCAACTTTGGCAAGCACGACAGAGGCTTCTTCACCAGCATTGGCAACAATCTGACGTAATGGATCTTCCATTGCACGACGCGCGATAGCAATACCGACGTCCTGGTCATGGTTATCACCTTTCAGTTTATCAACTGCTTCGCAGACACGAATCAGGGCAACACCACCGCCAGGCAGCACGCCTTCTTCAACAGCTGCACGGGTTGCATGCAACGCATCTTCTACACGTGCTTTTTTCTCTTTCATTTCGACTTCTGTTGCAGCACCAACTTTAATTACTGCCACACCGCCTGCCAGTTTGGCAACGCGTTCCTGAAGTTTTTCCTTGTCGTAATCGGAAGTAGAAGTTTCAATTTGTGCACGAATCTGGGCAACGCGGTCTTTTATCGCCTGCGGGCTGCCTGCACCGTCAATAATGACTGTGTTTTCCTTAGAAATAGAAATGCGCTTTGCGGTACCTAAATCATCCAGTGTGACTTTTTCTAATGACAGGCCCACTTCTTCAGAAATAACCGCGCCGTCAGTCAGGATGGCAATATCCTGCATCATCGCTTTACGACGGTCGCCGAATCCAGGCGCTTTAACCGCGCAAACTTTCACAATACCGCGCATGGTGTTGACAACCAGTGTTGCCAGCGCCTCGCCTTCAACATCTTCCGCAATGATCAGCAGAGGACGGCTTGCCTTGGCCACAGCTTCAAGCGTAGGCAGTAATTCACGGATATTTGAGATTTTCTTGTCGAACAGTAAAACATAGGGGTTTTCCAGTTCCGCACTCATTGTATCCTGGTTGTTAACGAAATAGGGTGACAGGTAGCCGCGGTCAAATTGCATACCCTCGACGATCTCCAGCTCATTATCCAGTGAGGTACCTTCTTCAACCGTGATAACACCTTCTTTGCCGACTTTTTCCATTGCCTGCGCAATGATCTCGCCGATGCTCGAATCAGAGTTCGCAGAAATTGTGCCTACCTGTGCGATAGCTTCGCTGGAGTCACAGGGTTTTGATAATTTGCGCAAAGCTTCAACAGCAGCCTGCGTCGCTTTATCAATACCGCGTTTCAGGTCCATTGGGTTCATGCCGGCAGAAACGGATTTCATGCCTTCACGAACAATACCCTGCGCCAGCACGGTAGCAGTCGTGGTGCCGTCACCGGCGATGTCCGAAGTCTGTGATGAAACTTCTTTTACCATCTGGGCGCCCATGTTTTCAAACTTGTCTTCCAGCTCGATTTCTTTCGCAACGGAAACCCCGTCTTTGGTAATGGTTGGTGCGCCAAATGATTTTTCTAATACAACATTACGGCCTTTAGGGCCTAATGTCACTTTTACAGCGTTGGCTAAAATATTAACTCCGTTGACCATGCGGACACGTGAGTCATCGCCAAAACGTACGTCTTTTGCTGACATATTTAAATTCCTCTTAACTAATTAAAATTGTTTGGTATGTATGGACAGCTTATGCAGCAATCACACCCAAGATATCGTCTTCGCGCATAATCAGGACTTCCTGGCCATCAATTTTGATTTCTGTACCTGAATATTTACCAAATAAAACCTTGTCTCCCACTTTTACGTCAAGCGCACGAACCTCGCCAGCTTCATTCACCTTGCCATTTCCAACGGCAATGACTTCACCTTCTGATGGTTTTTCAGTCGCTGAATCTGGAATGACGATGCCACCAGCACTGGTGCGCTCTTCTTCCATACGCTTAACCACAACTCTGTCGTGTAATGGACGTATTTTCATGTTTTTATTTTCCTCGATTAAAAATAGTAATATTAAGTTTTTAGCACTCTCGTGACGCGAGTGCTAATCATAATGACGAAACCAGTGGAGTCAAGTAGCTGAGCCCCAAAAGCCTGGATGAACTCACAAATGAGGATGATTTTGGCGATTACAAGGGCTGAAACGAAAAAAACTATAGAAAAAACACTTGTCCACAGATAAACACAGATGAACGCAGATTATAAAAACGCAAAAAGAAAAAGCTTTTATCCGTGTTCATCTGTGTTTATCTGTGGATAATTATTTTGTTTTTCAATAACTGTGGAATGGTGGCTAGTCCTCGCGGTGATACTCGCCTTCGATAGTACGCCCGACTTTTGGACGGCTGGCGTCCGATGAGCCAGCGCTGCCGTTCTGATCGCGATGCTGATCCTGACTGGAGCGCCACGATGCTGATCGGCCGCCGTAACTGGTATGCACGGTGGCGCGCGCCATTAAAAATTTAATAATTGCCTTCCTGGTTGCGGGTATCAGGCAAAGAAACCCGATGCTGTCGGTGATAAAACCCGGTGTAATAAGCAGTACACCTGCGACCGCCAGCGCCACACCTTCCATCATTTCCATTGCCGGAATCTGCCCCTGCGCCATCGTTTGCTGCGCTCGGGTCAAGGTACTCATGCCCTGAATACGCAATAAATTTACGCCGATAACAGCCGTTAACAACACCAGCACTATCGTCCAGAAGGCGCCGATCATTTCACCTACAACAATGATGAAATACAGCTCTACCAGGGGAATAACTATAAATAATATCGGCCAGTTTCTAATCATAATGTCCCATCATTGTAAATTATATGGTTGTCGCTTCGTTAAGGTAGTATTAAGGCGTAGTTTGCTAGTATTAGCGACACGAAATATACTTATTGGCATTCTACTGACTTACTGAACCTGACATAATGCTGATGTCTAATCAATAATCAGATTTTTGCAACCCAGATTAATACAACTAGTTATTACCAGCGAACTATGGCATACCCATCGAAATCAATACTCTCATTCCTGCTGCTCACTTTCATTAGTTTACCTCTTTGGGCGGCGGAAGGTTTTAACCTTCTGGATAGCCTGGGTGGAGAGGATGACATTCTTGAACCTGATGATGCTTTTCAAATCAGCTACGATTCACAACCAGGGCAGTTCAAGGTCAACTGGATAATCGCCGACGGTCATTACCTTTATCGCGACAAAATAAAAATAACAACAGATGACCCCTCAATAAGTCCTGGCGACCTTATATTGCCTGCCGGCGAAGCCAAGGACGATCCCGTTTTCAATAAAACACTTTATGTCTTTCACAATTTTGCTAATGCGACACTGCCATACCATTATAACGGTAATGGTGACAAACAAGTCACTTTCAAGGTTAAGTATCAGGGCTGCTCTGAAATTTCCGGTATCTGTTACCCGCCACTGAACAAATCATTTACCGTTGGATTGTCACCACTGCCATCAGTTCTTGCTGAACCACAGGCATCCGGGCAGCCAGCAGAATCTGCATCAGAACCAGTCTCTGAACAGGATAAAATCGCCAATGCCTTACGTGGCGGTGATACCTGGCTCACACTGATTATATTTTTTGGTGCTGGTTTATTGCTGGCGTTTACCCCCTGCGTTTTCCCGATGATTCCTATACTTTCAGGCATCATTGTCGGCCAGGGTGAGAATATATCGACCAGCAGAGCCTTTTATCTTTCTCTTGTTTATGTACTGGCGATGGCGCTGACCTATACCGTGGTTGGTATCCTGGTCGGTTTATCCGGCGAGAATATACAGGCGTGGTTCCAGAACCCGTGGATTATTGGCAGTTTTGCCGCTATTTTTGTTGCGCTGTCATTCTCCATGTTCGGTTTCTATGAGTTACAGATGCCCACAAGCGTTCAGACCAGACTGGCAAGCATCAGTCAAACCCAGCAAGGCGGAACAATGATTGGTGTCGCCATAATGGGCTTCCTGTCTGCGCTTATCGTCGGGCCCTGTGTTACCGCCCCATTAGTTGGCGCACTTATCTATATCGCCGAAACCGGCGATGCCTTGCTTGGCGGCCTGGCTTTATTTTCATTGAGTATGGGAATGGGTGCGCCACTGTTACTAATTGGTACATCCGCGGGCAAAATACTGCCCAAAGCCGGCGCCTGGATGAATGCTGTTAAAGCCGTGTTTGGCGTGTTGTTGCTCGGGCTTGCCATCTGGCTGCTGGAAAGAGTCGCGCCAGCCGCTGTGACCATGGCAATGTGGGCGGCATTAATAATTGTTTCCGCTATTTACATGGGTGCGACAACCAGTCTGCCCGAAGGCGGCAGCGGCTGGAAAAAACTGTGGAAAGGTCTGGGCGTCGTGCTGCTGATTTACGGCATTATTATTCTGCTGGGCCTGGCAAGCGGTAATAGAAATGTATTTCAACCATTAAAAGGCCTTAATAGCAGCCTGAATAGTAGTCTTCAGAATACATCTGCCATGACTGCATCTGCTGAGCATTTAAGCTTCAAACAGATAAAAGGGATTGACGGTTTAAATACTGAAATCAGCCGGGCCATAACCGCCGGTAAACCGGTAATGCTGGATTTTTATGCCGACTGGTGCGTTTCCTGTAAAGAAATGGAGGCGCTGACCTTTACCGACCCTGCCGTACAACAGGCGCTGGAAGGTGTTGTACTGCTACAGGCCGATGTCACGCCTAACGATAACAGGGATAAAGAACTGTATAAACACTTCGGCATCATCGGTCCGCCATCCATAATGTTTTTCGATAGCCAGGGCAACGAACGAAGAAATTATCGTATTGTGGGTTATGTGCCCGCTGATCAATTTAGCCGGCATATAAAGCGTGCGTTAAAATAGCTTAACTCCGCTGCTTCATTTATTTATCAAAACAACCATCTGAATTGCACATAGTTATTAACACATGAAAAACACCGTAATTTTCATCATTGCCATCATCGTTGCAGGTACCAGCGGCTTTGGTTTACATAAATACATACATGAGCAGCAGGCAGTGAATAATCCGGCCATCGGTACTCAAAGACCTGAGTTTGCCGCCATGGATGCAAATGACCAGTTACGCGATATCAGTGAATGGGATGGCAAATTAATTTTTCTGAATTTCTGGGCGACCTGGTGCCCCCCCTGCCTGAAAGAAATTCCTGATTTTATAGAGCTGCAAAAAACCTATGGCGACCAGGGTTTTCAAATTGTTGGCATTGCCATAGATAATAAAGAATCGGTTAAAGAATATATCAAGGAATCAGGCATGAATTATCCAACCATGCTGGTTGAAGTTGAGGGAATTGACCTGGCAAAACGTTATGGTAACGACATCGGCGGTCTGCCATACACTGCGGTCATCAATCGTAAAGGCGAAATTAGCAGCACGTTTACGGGAGAACTCAACAAGAAACATGCAGAAAAAATATTAAAAGCGCATGGCATAAACCTGTAATTCGCGTTATTACACGAATTTCGCTACAAATTCGCCGAAATAGTAGACATTTAGCCAGTTTTTATGCACAATCATTAGCAAATAATAATATTTTGCCAAATGTGCCTGAGCCTGCCTTTACTAATATTCATAATGTCTGATTTACTTGTTATCAATGGCCCTAATCTGAACCTGTTAGGTACTCGTGAGCCAGAACATTATGGGCGAGATACACTCGACAGCATTAACATTAAATTGTCGCATACAGCCGCGGATAACAAGCTCAGCATAGATTTTGTACAAAGCAACGCTGAAGCCGAGCTAATCGAGTGTGTTCATAAGGCAGCGAAGAACAATGTACGTTTTATCATTATCAATCCCGCCGCATTCACGCATACCAGCGTAGCGTTACGTGATGCATTAAGCGGTGTTGACATTCCATTTATTGAAATTCATTTATCCAATGTTCACGCACGTGAAGCGTTTCGTGAGCATTCTTATTTTTCTGACATTGCTGCCGGTGTTATCACGGGCCTGGGCGCTCTAGGCTACGAACTGGCGTTACAGGCAGCTATAAAACAACTAAAAACATGACGGAAAGTCAGGGCTAATTCCCATGGATATTCGCAAAGTAAAAAAATTAATCGAATTGCTGGATGAATCCGGTATTGCAGAAATTGAAATTAAAGAAGGTGAAGAATCGGTACGTATTTCACGGTACTCGAGTTCAGCACCAGTACCCATGCAGCAATATGCTGCTCCCGCACCTGTTGCAGCACCGCCCGCACCAGCAGCCGAAACCAAAGCAGAAAAGCCGGCAATCACCGGACACACGGTAAACGCACCAATGGTAGGTACTTTCTACTCAGCTTCCGCACCAGGTGCACCAGATTTCGTTAAAGTGGGCGACACTGTTAAAGAAGGCGATACTGTTTGCATTATAGAAGCCATGAAGATTCTCAACCAGATTGAAACAGACAAATCAGGCAAGGTTATGGCTATTCTTGTTGAAAATGCTCAACCCG
>JAJDNP010000057.1 GCA_022340645.1 Gammaproteobacteria bacterium
CATAGTTGGTTGATTCGTAGGTAAAGGGAAGTTGATCAGCCCAACGTTCAATGTATTTAGTTTGCGATACTGCATAACGGCGGCTTTGCTGCACGACATCACCCAAAGTGGTCCCTTCCCTCTTGGCCTCGACAATGCCGCAGGCCAAGCCATCGATAAACAGCATATAGTCAGCCGGGCCGGTGTCGGTATCCATTTCGCGCACGGCAACACCGAGAGATTCGTACAGGTTGAGACGGCTTTTATCCTGGATAACCCAGCCTGCTGCGATGAGCTTGTTATCAATCTCTTCGCGGGTTTCGGCTTCGAGTTTTGTGGATTCGGGAACCATCAGTGGTGAGTCTTAATCCTTCATTTTTATAATATTTCCCTCCCTGTTTTTTATATTGCGCATCCTGCCAAAATCTGTTGTTGATAGTACCACAGTATTCAAGGTTTTAAGATCTTTCGCTTTCGCTACTCCGGGCAAACATTGGCGGTGCTGTCCGGATGAACCCGAACCTACCCTGAACATTCCCGCTATGCTTTGTGCGCATAACATTCGGCATGTCCACGTGCAGGTTCGACTAATCGTCAGGAACGATTTGCTTGTTAGCCCTGTAAGGGTGAATCATCAGGACATGCTGAATATTTTAGGACGATGCGAGCAAATATTGGCGGCGTTGTCCGAATGAATTCGAACCTACATGACGATATGTTTGCAGACAATACCTGCAACACTATCGTTTATGCAGGCCTGCATTGTTGCATTCAGGATGACAAAAATCATAAGGTTTATAAGATATTATTAACCCGGCGACAATATATATCGCATTCAGGGTCACAAGAAAATGCCGGATCAAGGCGCGGCTTGCAGGTAATGGTTATTCCATTGGCAAAAGCTGCAACGCGGAGCCGGCACTTTCTTGTAACCCCTGACGATTTGATATTGAACAGGAAAGGCCGGAGTATGCCTGTCCACGGACAGCGTTATCAGCACTTGCTGTAGAATTGCTACAACGGCGCGCTGATGCCTTGCCGTAAACAGGCATACTCCGGCTGAATGCGATATATATTGTCGCCGGGTTAATAAATATACAGTAGTCTTAGAACTTTCCCTGTTTTTTCGATATACAAAAACAGAACTTATTCGAGTTAACTGAGCTAAGGCAAAAGCAGAACTGAAATGAGAAAAATTAAGACCATACATTATATCCTTGATGACAGCCTGGACGACATGGCTATGGGAGAGAGCCTGGGGGAGCTCACACTTGAATATGAAAAATTAATCAATGCCGGCCCGTTTGCACTGTTTGACTGCTTTGACCAGTCGATCAGGAATTCAGGAAAAACGTTAATCTTTTCGCAAAACAGGTTGACGTTACTTCGGCAGGATGGCGCAACATTGAGCCAGGCTGCCGGCGATGCTAACGTGTTTGTCTCCGAGCTGCCGGATGGGCGGGTAAAATCCGCTTTAAGTTTTGTTTCCCCGCTGCGTCGGCTGTTACCTGTCGCCCGCGGCACCTCGAGCCTGCAGCAGATCAGGGTAGTTGATGATGTGCAAAAAACCCACGTCAGAGTAAATCTGCAAACCTTCCGGGTAAAAGGCATTGCTACCCGGGTGACACTGGCAACATTACAGGGTTTACGTGGCTATGACGAGGCATTTGAGCTGATGCGGCAGCAGCTCGAAACGCTCGGCTGGAAACAGGAGCCGGATATATCCAGTCTGTATGCCCGATTAAATCCTCATTATCAGCCGTATAACCCGAAACCGGACATTGCCATTGCCAAAGAGGAACGCGCATTTCAGGCTGCCAGTGACATTATAAAAACCTACATCGGGATTGCCCGTTGCAATGAGCCCGGTATCCTGGCGGATATCGACACCGAGTTTCTGCATGACTATCGCGTCTCCTTGCGCAAGGTGAGATCGGTGTTGAGCCTGTTTAAAGGGATTTACAGTGATGAGCAAACACAAAAACTGAAGCAGGCTTTTGCAGACCTGATGTCGCCAACGGGCCGGTTGCGCGATCTTGATGTGTACCTGCTGGACCGGGAACATTACTTTGAATTATTACCGGCGTCGTTACACGATGGCCTGGGCATAATGTTTGATATCTTTGCAGCCGAGCGCAAGGATGAGCTGGACAAGTTATGTAGCTACTTAAAAAGCCGGGCGTATAAAACGAAAATCAATCAGCTGGCAAAACTTTTTAATGAAGCAGACAGCTTGCCTGCCGGGGAGAATGCTGATCAACCTGCACATCAGTACGCCAGTATGTTAATCTGGAAACGTTATCGCAAGGTATGTAAAATTGCACGGGCGATTACCCCGACGACTGAAGACGCGGAAATACATGAGCTGCGCATTCAATGTAAGAAGTTACGTTATTTGATGGAGTTTTTCAGCCCGATGTATCCGGCGAAAAAGATTAAGGGATTGATCAAGGCACTGAAAGTTTTACAGGATAACCTTGGCCTGTTTAATGATTATTCGGTGCAACAGGAATCTTTGCAGGCATTTATAACGAGCCATGCCAGCAAAGGCCGCAAACGGGACGTGGTTGTTGCCAAAAGTGTCGGTGCCTTAATTGCCATGTTGTATCAGAAACAGCTGGAAGAACGGGCCATGGTCATTTCAAATTTTGAAACCTTTGATAGCCCGAAAATACAGCAGCAGTTTCGTGAAATGTTCAAAAATGTCTAACAGGTATGCAGCTTTCGAGTCTGGAATTCTCGTGAAAATATTATAGACTTGGATTAAGTGCATATAAAATTGATATAAATCAAATTCATCCTGCACATTCAAATGACGCCGTTGAGCAACGGTTAACAAAAAAGAAGAACAATATTATCGCCGCGAACCCCGGTATGGGCGAGCCGGGGTAATCGATGAGTGATTTATCAAAGGCTTTGGCAATGGATAACAAGCCATAAAGACAGGTTTATAGTCATGCTACAGAAACAATACGGTGTTATACCCTACGTAAAGCGATCTGGTAAAACCAGAATAATCCTGATTACAAAACGTAAAAACGGTGAATGGATAGTACCAAAAGGCAATCTGGTCACGAAGAAATCGAAACGTGAAAGCGCGCTACAGGAAGCCTATGAGGAAGCGGGTCTCACCGGAAAGATCGATACAAAGAACGAGTTTCGACTGTTTATTATTAGCCATGGTGTAAAAACGGACTTAACGCTCTACCCCATGCATGTAAATAAAGCCAGGGTAAAGAATTGGCCGGAAAGCCATCTGCGTAAACGCATTGAAGTGTCCTGCGAGAAAGCGCAAACACTCGTGTCATGGCAAAAATTTCCGGCAGCGATAAAGCGCTGGAAAAAGTCACTATAAGGACATTATATCCATGCTGGTTCGATTTAAATCGGACGATGCGGTCAACTATTGGCGCTGTTGTCCGAAGAAATTCTGACCTACATATACATTTTTATACTGCAGGTTCGATCTTAAAACGCTTAATCCCTAACCAGGTTATGCCCCCTCTCGCGCAGCCATTGTGCGATCAGCCAGCAGGCAGCCGCCCAGGCTGCTCCGGCCGCCCAGCCAGCCAGTACGTCACTCGGCCAGTGCACCCCGAGATAAACGCGGCTTACCCCGACCAGCAAGGTGGTCAGAATCGAACAGCCAATGAGGTAGAGCCTTACCCGGTGCGCGGAGTGCACCATTGCCAGCAGGGCGCCACCGGTGAGATAGACCACCGCCGATAGCATGGAATGGCCGCTGGGAAAGCTTGAGGTATAGATATGCGAACCGTGAGACACCAGCTCGGGACGGGGACGGTCAAAACCGTTCTTCAGCATGCTGCTCAGCAGCAGTCCGCCTAGAATCGCGAACAGCAAAAAGAGGGCAACGCGGCGCTGCCCCATCAGCCAGAGGTAACCGACCGAGATCGCGGTAAGCAGACATAACACCCCGACACCGCCCAGTGCCGTGAAGTCGCGGAACATCTCTTCTACCCAGGCCGGCCCCAGCGGATCGGCAGTATCTCCCGGCACACGCAGCGCCAGCAGCAGCCAGGTATCGAACCGCATGGTCTCGCCTTCGATTACCTCACTGGCAAGGTAAAGAAAAGCAAATAGACCCAGGCCAAAAATTAATAACGCCAGCGGGGTCCAGTGATGCAAAGCGAACTGCCCGGGAGAGGTAACCGGCACTGTGCTTTTTTCAGACATGTTATTTGTTATTTGTTATTTGTTATTTGTTATTTGTTATTTGTTATTTGTTATTTGTTATTTGTTATTTGTTATTTGTTATTTGTTATTTGT
>JAJDNP010000170.1 GCA_022340645.1 Gammaproteobacteria bacterium
CGAACTGGGGATAAATCCAGATATTATTTGTGGTACCTCTATTGGTTCACTGGTTGGGGCGTCTTTTGTAACAGGCAATATGGACAGCCTCGAAGCATGGGCGTGTTCTTTAACGAAACTTGATGTCGCAAGATTTTTTGAATTCAATACTTCGATGACCGGTTTTGTCAATACTGAAAGGTTTCATGACTTTTTAAGCCAATATATCGCAGGTGATGAGGTCATTATTGAACAACTGCCGAAACTTTATGCCGCGGTCTCAACGGATCTGGAAACAGGCAGAGAAATCTGGCATACAAGCGGTTCCCTGGTACAGGCAGTATGGGCTTCTATGTCTTTACCCGGACTGTTTCCTGCTATCAGAAATAATAACAGGTGGCTGGTTGATGGCGGCCTGGTCAATCCGGTGCCTGTTTCTGTATGTCGTGCCCTGGGCGCCGACGTTGTAATTGCAGTGAATTTGAATGGTGACATTGTTGGCAAGCGTTTTAACAAACCCGTAATGGAAACAAAAGCCAATAATAATAGTGTTGGTGGAAAAATAACCGAACTGGTCAGAGAATACACAAATTTATCCATTTTTAACCCGGAAAATGGTCGGCAGCCACCCGGCTTGCTGGATGCTATCGCAGGTTCAATCAATATCACCCAGGACAGGATAACAAGAAGCCGTATGGCCGGGGACCCGCCTGATATCGTGATTTCACCAAAATTATCTGGCATCGGACTGTTAGAGCTGTATCGCGCTAAGGAAGCCATTATTGAAGGCATAAAATGTGTACAGCGAAAACTGCCAGAGATTGAATACTTTCTGGGAAAGCGCTGAAATCAGGCTGCGCTCCCCACTAACTGTTACCGATTCTGAACACACAATACCTCCCCCAAACAGCTGCGGAATTATTCGTTATTATTGTGGCTCTTGACCAGCGTCAATATATTATTGCAAGCTGCGTGTTATGAATAACGCATTAATTGAACAACCTGGAGACTGGAAATGAAAGATAAATCAATTTCTAAAAGTTCAAAAAAGGAGCAGCACAATTTGTTAGCTGCCATCAAGGATGCCGAAAATAACATTGAGAAAATGTTTCATGACATGTGGAACAGGTACTTTCGCCACGAAGCCCGCCCGGATCTTGTTTCCTACATTGGATCAGGTCATTTGCCGAAAATGGATGTCATTGACAGGGAGAAAGAGATTTTTGTAAAAGCTGAATTGCCCGGCATCGATAAAAAAGATCTTGATATATCGATAACAAACAACCAGCTTGTTATTAAAGCAAAAAGCTGCCATGAGGAAAAGGAAGAAAAGGGGGATTTTCTAAAACAGGAAATCAGCAAGAGTGAAATTTATCGCTCGGTTCTGCTACCCGGTGATGTCGATGCTGAGAAGGTGAAAACGACATTCAAGAATGGTGTTTTGACGCTCACACTCCCCAAGCAGGCAGACTCTTATCGCAAACGTATCGAAGTTAAGTAAGCCCGGACAGCGTCCTTCATCAAATTTGCGCAGGGTGTCGCCTTTGTCTGTTTTTTGCGCACTGCAGAAAATTGTTGTCGAGACGGGGATTTCTTATTACAGTAGATACTCTGTTCTCTACTAACTGTTTTTTGTATTATCAATGATAAAGAAAAAAGTTCAGCGCCTGCTCGATGAAATCGAGAACGAGTATATATACACGCGCAGGATGACGGGCAAGGGCAAACTCGATCCCAGGGTGAAGTCTGCCATCTCCAGCGTACCTCGCGAAAAGTTTGTCGCCATGGACTATATTGACAATGCATACGATAATGGCCCGTTGCCTATCGGGCACGGGCAGACGATTTCACAACCCTATATTGTTGCGCTGATGACCGACCTGCTTGAACTTGATGCTGATGATATCGTGCTGGAGATTGGTACGGGCTCCGGATACCAGGCTGCTGTTCTTGCACAGCTTTGTAAACAGGTTTACACCGTTGAATATATAGCTGAACTTGCTGAAATTGCCAAATCGCGCTTTAAAAAACTCGCTTATGAAAATATAAAAGTTAAAACAGGCAATGGTTTTGACGGCTGGCCGGAGCATGCCCCTTATGACGGCATAATCGTTACCGCCGCAGCGACACATATTCCAGATCCACTCCTGAAGCAGCTCAAACCCGGCGGCCGTATGGTGATTCCTGTGGGACAGCCCTATTTTCATCAGGAGTTGATGCTGGTCGAAAAAGATGAAAACGGCGAACTCGCCGTCAGGGATATTCTTGGCGTTGCCTTTGTTCCATTTCAGGGAGAGCGCGATGCGTAATTGTAAAAGGATTCAGATAATTTCTCGAATTAAAGTGTCTTAAGAATATGTTAAGTTCTAAACACTAAAGTAATACGGGTATGTTAGCTTAAGAACTTTCTGTTATTCTGCGCTGAAATTCCATTTGCAAATTATTAGGGAAATCAGGATGCTTACAAAACGGCAGCAGCTATTATATAACTCATTTTATGATTCAACGCATAATAATGAGTACCTGGATAACAAAACAGAAGTACTTGTTGGGCTGGCTGCAGCGCTGGCTATGGACTGCAAGCCCTGTACGCTTTACTATATTAATCGGGCAAAAAAGGCGAATGTATCTAAAGAAGAAATTTCTGAAGTGCTTGCAAAAGTGATGGCGGTTGCGGCCGGTCAAAAACGCCTTCAAATGAAAGAAGTAATTGAAACTTACAACGTTGATCTCGAGACGTATGTATGAATGTATTCAGGTCATGATAATGTTCATCCAGACCCCTTGTTTACAGTTTGTTGAATTTAGATGGTGGACGGTATTATGGCGCATAATATGTATTGGGAACATGAAGGTGTTTACTGGCAATATTATGGCTATGTGTCTGGCAAAGAGGTTATTGAAGCAAGCACCTCAATCTACGATGATCAACGTTTCGACACCTTGAAGTACAAATTAGCTGATTTTCTTGGAGCGGCCAGTGTCGAAATAGATGAAGAGGAAGTCGCTTTGGTCGCATATCAGCATCGCAGTGTTGAAAGATCCAATCCATATATTAAAACGGCTATTGTAATGAAACCCGCGGACATCGAGCTGGGTAATAAATTCGCATCCTTTTTTATTGAATCATTCTGGGATGTTCGAGTGTTTCAGGAGATGGATGAGGCAAACAAATGGCTCGGCCGGAATCCACCCTCATAGCCGTACGACGCATGCCTGCCAGCTGGCATAAGCACTGTTTTATCCGGGGCCGTGAATGACTAGCTTCGGCGGCAAATCCTTCTCCATGGCACTGCAAATCAGTGCGCCATATTCTATTTTTAGCCGGCTGTAAACATCATCCAGAGACATATTAAGAATGTTGGCAACAATCGCGCGTGCCACGCCCGCATGCGCCACGATCAGGACATGCTGCCCCTGATGGTTTTGCTGAATGCTTTGATAAGCACGCCATACGCGTTTAGAAAAAGCATGCAGCGGTTCGGCTCCAATGGGCCGGTTATTCACCGGGTCTTTATAAAATTGCTTCAGTGCTTCGCTGTCTTCAAACTGGATGTCGTCTGGTGATTTTCCCTCCCACACACCAAAGCCGATTTCCTTGATATTATCTTCAACGCTGCAGCTTATCTGTAAATTGTCAGCCAGCTCCCGGCTGAATTCCAGGCAGCGTTTCAGCGGTGAAGAAACGATATGCTGCCAGCCAGGGTTTTGCGGTACAGCAGCACGCATTTGCTGCCAGCCTTTTTCCGATAGTGGATCATCAATACTATAGCCGCGGTATCGTCTGCCGCCGACCGGTTCGCCGTGTCTGATTATATCAATGTAGGTTGTCATGCCTGTTTAATTAAGTATGCCGCCTAAAGTCATTACTGCAAGTATACCGATCCATGCAATGACTGCCCGCATTACCAGTGCCTGCGCGGCATAGATGCTGGCAAGTTCATTTTCTGTATCGAGGTTGTTGTACATTGCGCCCAGGCCGGTCGATATCAGTACTTCGGCATTGCTTTGTGAGAAGTCAGCGCTTTGCGCGCGATCTTTGTAGCCATGATATGCCGCGTCGAAATTGCCGGTAAATGCGTAGCCGGCCGCCAGCATGCGTGCAGGAATCCATGCCATGATCGAGTGAATGTATACCGAGAATTCAGCCAGTTCATTGAATTCAATCTGTTTGCTCAGTTCCGAAATCAGCCGGTATAGCATGGCGCCAAAAGGACCTAATATGATGAACCAGAAGATAGTGGCAAATATACGTTCATTGGCAACGTACAATATTGCTCGGGTAACATCGCTGATTTGCTGATCTGGCGAGGTTGATGCGGCTGAGTCGGTAATTGTGCCGGCATAATGCAAAGCTTCATCTTCATCACCCATTGTCCTGGCGTGTATATAGGACTCAATCTCACTGCTTAAACATGCGGGCCCCAGGCAGTAGATGAAAATGATCACGCCAAAAATAAAAGCGGGAATATTATATAAAAAGTTTTGAAGCAGAATCTGTATGCTGAGAAGCAGCAGCACGGGCAGGGCAAGAATTAAAATAAACTGTAATGGCGGCATGCGCTTGCCGATTAAACGTTGAATTCCATGTGCATAAAATTCAAACCAGGTCATGTCGCGCAAATCGTGCAGATGCCGAAATGTGCGATCAAGAAATAAACCAAGAATGATTGAAATTAGCGCCATAAACCAGAAGTTGTTGTTATTTTATTTATTGTAACTATAGCTGTTTCCATGCGTAATACTCAAGTGTGGGCCTTTCTATAGTTGTTCAGCCGATTCCAGTCAAAACCCGTGCCCGGGTCGGTTTTGCGTCCTGGGGCAATATCACTATGGCCAGTTATGTGATCGGATATTGCGGGATAGCTTGCCTGTAAAGCGGCAATAAGCTGCGCGAGTTGCCGGTATTGAATGTCTTCAAATGTATCTGTATCACTGCCTTCAAGTTCAATGCCGATAGAAAAATCATTGCAGCATTCGCGTCCGCAATAGTTTGATTTTCCGGCATGCCAGGCACGTTCATGAAAGGGTACAAATTGAACGATTTCGCCAGAGCGTTTAATCAGGATGTGCGATGAAACCTGCATTTGATGGATTTCTTCAAAATAGGGATGCTGGTTTCTATCCAGTTTGTTTTGAAAAAACTGTTCAATCTCGTGACCGCCGTATTGCCCCGGTGGCAGGCTGATAGAGTGCAGCACGATTAAATCAATAACCGTATTTTCTGGGCGGCTATCTTTATTAGGAGATGGACGTTGGTTGCAGTTTTCGAGAAGCCCGGTATTTATATTTATATGCATAGATTAATTATAGCGCTCACTGTAAATATTTTGATGATAATTCTGCTTTGCATGAGCTAAACAGTGTCGTCAGAATATATGGTGTTTCTCATCCCGCTGGTGAGTAACTCCATGGCCAGTTTGTCAGAATTAGTATAACTGTTATGACAGTTAATGGTGACTGCTACAACAGGTTGAAGCAATACTCGAGAACTTAATGTTTGGCCGCAGTATGGAATGTGGATGGGAAGAGTTTGCCTGGTTATTACGTGTGTTACAGGTGTGGTAATTTTGAACCGGTAAATTCTTTACCATACATTTATGATAAAGAATTTACGTTTTGGCGAGGTTCAAAATCTATATCTCCTGTTCTTGTCAGTCGTATTTCTTATGTAATCGGCCTTACATCTTTTAATCATGGCCAGGAAGCGTGGATTAAAAGCACCGCAGTTCATAGCCTGAGATTCATATTCAGCATTAACTTGCGATTGCTCTTGTGGTTTAAGTGTATCGTTTAACATGTGCTTTCCTGTGAGTTAGTGTTCATCGGTTGCTGGTTTTATATTCATTTAGAATGAAGTTTTAGCAGGCAGATAACCAGGGCAAAAGCTGAAGGTCCAAAATGCCCATATAGCTGTTTTTGCAACTATTGCTCCACGCAGGTTATCTTTCTTGTCTTGCATTATTATTACCTCTGATAGTGTGACTGTTGTTGTTTTTTTACTTTGCATTTTGTTATTACAAGTGCAAGACATATGCCAGAGATACAGGTCGAGGTGAGTTTCTTTCGTTATGCCGGAAAAATCACCGTGCAATGACCGGGTAATCTTAAATAAGACATTGAAAGTAATGAAATTATTTTGTTCGATTGCTGTTGATTTTTGGATGCTGTTATGCAGTAGACGAGCTATATCTGTTAAATCGTCTGTAGCGGGCAGCGGGTTGCTTTGCGGGGTGATTAATTAATCGTCAGTTTTCAGTCAATTGCCGTTATGAATATGTCAATGACAACGTTCTTCCGGGAATATTATTCGATGGCATCCCTGTTCATTATGTTTCTTTGGTATAAAAGAACCACGAGCCTTTTATCGCGCCAACTTCTTTATAGAGTTTTTGCGCTTTATCATTATCCTGGGCGGTCAGCCATTGTAATCGTGAATACCCTCTTGCCTTGGCCGCTTTAACGGCGTGATCGACCAGTTGTTTGCCGTATCCCTTGCCTCGAAATTCGGGCAGTACATACAGGTCGTTTAATATGGCTACAGTTTCAGCCCGCGTACTGGAAAAGCCGTTATATATGGTAGAGAAGCCGATGGCCTTGCCATCGTAGCGATATATGTGAAGTACACCCTGGTCACTGTTGATAAACTGAGAAAAGAACACTCTGTTTTTCTCATCAGCAACATATGGGCTGCCGTAAAACTCCTGGTATTTCCTTATCAGCGGCAATACCTCATCAATATTTTCATGGGTTACTTCTTCAATCATGGTTTAATTCTACACTTCTGCAACATAATGTTCGAGTCCTCGGCGGGAACCTGTTTGTGTTGCACGCCCGATGGCGGTTTCATTTACCTGTTTTATTTGGAAAGGAAATTTCAAGCACAACGCAGCCATTCTCTGTTTTAAACGGACCATGCAATTCTCCCGGTGGCCTGCTTGCATAGTGACCCGGCTCGAGCCAGATATCAAACGCATGGTCATACAGGCTGCCGCTGACGATAAATACCTCTTCAGGGTATTCATGACTTTTCGCGCCAAAGGGTGTTGTGTCTGCTCCCGGGAAAAACCGGGTTAATCGCGTATATTCACCGGTTACATTATCAATACTAAGCGTCAGTTCTTCTGCAATACCTTCAAGCCCCGGGATTGCCTGCCATTCCTCCTTGATTCTGGGAGCCAGCGGATTCCAGTATGTGATCGTTGATTTTGTCAATGGTGTACTTATTTGCCGGGCTATAAAGTATGTGCTGCCATTCAGATTACATTCGTTATTTATATTTAGTCAATACTATTTATTCGCACTCATGTGAAACCTGGTCCATATCAGGAGTTGTAACCCCGGTTCAGATATCGGCAGTAAAATCGAACTTCAATAATATAAACGGTCGGTAAATTGCATGCAGGTATCAACTAATCAGTTCTTTTCATCGTTACCAAATGATTCCAGTGGTCAGTTATTACCGTATCGAAAAGGATTATATATCTCTAAAAAGTACCAGTTAATCTTACTGTGAGCCTGACATCACCCGTGTATGATGTTGCATGGGTACAAGACTGCCAATCCAGCTCTTGCTGTGCGGTTCTATTGGTTTCATCAATGTTGACTTTTATCGATGCTGCCAGCGGTGATGGCGCATTGAAGTCAGCTTGAGTTATAGGCAAGAAGAGCACTGCAGCATCAAAGCCAAAAGACTGAGCGCTGATTTGGTGTTTGCCGTAGGTTTCCTTCGTTATCCACTTTGCCACAGGTGCGGGAAAAATAACAACAGCTCCTCATGAGCCGTTGTTAATTTCGTTGCACTTTTTAATTGAATGCGGCACCGGGTTTTACGCCCAGTTTTTTAAAGATTATGGCTGCAGGACAAAAGCCGGTAAATGAGGACTGGAGAAGGTTGGCGCCGATAAACGCAGTAAACCATAGCCAGTACTCGCTATGGAATATAGGGCTGCCTTCAACTCCCAATCCAAGGGAGAGCAAGACTAATGTGCCCGCCATTGCATTTACCATTCGATCTATACTCATTGATTAATCCTCGTTGTGTGGTTACAAACGTTGGTGTATAAGCTCTGTAATCTTTAGCGGGCATTTAACTAATATGCGCTAAAGTTACACGGTTGTTGCCAGAAGTGCGATGAAAAAGCTTTCAAAAACAGGAAGCTGATCCATAAAATCAAACATGCCAGCAAGCATAATTCGTAATATGAAGGATACATGATTAAAAATAAATTTAAATATATTTTTTCACTAATTGAACAAATCACGGGTGCTATCCAGTAAAATTCGCTGCCTCTATGAAGTTACCCCAGCAAGCAACAAAAATAAAAACCGGACTTAATCCACAGCAGCAACAGGCGGCGCGTACTATTGACGGTCCGATGCTGGTGCTGGCTGGCGCTGGCAGCGGTAAAACCCGCGTGATCACTGAAAAAATCGCTTACCTGATCGGTGACTGCGGCATAACGCCCTCGCGTATCGCCGCGGTGACCTTTACCAATAAATCCGCACAGGAAATGAAAAGCCGGGTGAAAAAACTGGTTGCCGGCAAAGGCAGTCGCGGATTGAGGGTTTCGACATTTCATCGACTGGCATTAAGTATTCTGCAAAAAGAATATGCAGCACTTGATTACAAGGCGGGATTTTCGGTTTTTGCCACGGCCGACTGCATAACGGTGCTGTCTGAATTGCTGAAAGTTACCGGCGAACGCGGCCTGGATGCAGCAGAGTCTGCCCAGGCGCAAATCTCTCGCTGGAAAAATGATGGCATTATGCCGCAGCAGGCTGCATTTATAGCAGAAAATGACAGGCAGGCGGGTATTGCCAGGTTGTATAGCCAGTACCAGCATCAGCTGCATGCCTACAATGCTTTTGATCTGGATGACCTGATTTTACAAACCGCGTACCTGTTTAAAACACGCGAAGATATTCTGGAAAAGTGGCAAAACCAGATTCATTATTTGCTGGTAGACGAATATCAGGACACCAATAACATGCAGTACGAGCTGGTTAAAATGCTGGCGGCAAAACGCCAGTGTTTAACCGCGGTAGGGGATGACGACCAGTCAATCTATGCGTGGCGTGGCGCCAGACCAGAAAACCTGGTGCAGTTATCACAAGACTTCCCCAGGCTAAAAATTATCAAACTTGAACAGAATTATCGGTCGTCACGCCGGATATTGAATCTGGCGAACGAACTGATAAAAAATAACCCGCATGTATACGAGAAAAGACTGTGGAGCGATTTAGGCATCGGTGAAGAAGTCCGCCTGATTCAGTGCAACAGCGAAGAAGATGAAGCTGAGCGCGTCTGTATAGAGCTGCAGTCGCACAGGATTCAGCGACTGGCTAAATACAAAGATTATGCCATTTTGTATCGCAGCAATTTTCAGGCGCGCGTGTTCGAAACTTATTTACGCGGCATGAATATTCCTTATGTTGTCAGCGGTGGCATTTCATTTTTTGAACGCACGGAAATCAAAGATATCGTGGCCTATTTAAGGCTGCTGGTTAATCCGGATGATGATGCCGCTTTTCTCCGTGTCATAAATACACCGCGCCGCAGCATTGGCGCGGCAACCCTGGAAAAGCTGGGGAATTATGCCACCCGGCGCGAAGTGAGCATGCTGACTGCCTGCGGTGAAGTCGGACTGGAATCAAGGATATCCAGAACTGCATATAAAAACCTCAGCTTGTTCTCGGACTGGCTATTGCACCTTGCTTATCGCGCTGAAGATGAAACCGCGACCGAAATAATGCAGCAACTGCTCGATGATATCCATTATGAAAGCTGGTTGTGTGAACAAAGCAAGGATATTGAAGCTGCGGAAAGACGCTGGCAAAACGTCATGGAATTGCTGGACTGGCTGGCAAAATTGCAGAAAAAAAATACTGACGCCAGTGTTGCCGAACTGATGGCGCAACTGTCATTGATGGACATCCTGCAGCGCAATGAGAACGAAACCGAGCAGGATGCAGTTCAGCTAATGACGCTGCATGCGGCAAAAGGCCTTGAGTTTCCCCACGTATTTCTGGTTGGCTTCGAGGAAGAATTAATTCCGCACGCGACCAGCATACAGGAAGATAATATCGAAGAAGAGCGCCGTCTTGCTTATGTTGGCATTACCCGTGCGGAAAAAAGTTTAACCATGACCATGGCGCGAACCAGAAAACGTTATGGAGATAAAGTTATCTGTGAACCCAGCCGTTTTCTTGATGAATTACCCGAAGGTGAAATTGAATGGCTGGGCGGCAAAGCTTCGAAAGAAAAATCGACAGCGGATAAAGGTAAAGCGCATGTTGATGGCTTGAAAGCGCTGCTGGGCTAGCAAAAACAGGTGTTTGTGATAAGCGCTGATCCGCTGAATGGCTTTTGACTTGCTGTAGCACATTTATTTTCTGTCACATTGTCATATATCAGTTGCGGTGAAATATGTATAAGAAGTGTAAAATATACCGCCGTCGATTTACGTTCAAAAAAAGGAGATAATCATGAAATATAAAATACTGGCATTTATTATTCTCGGTACCGCTTCTATGCAGAGCGTTGCAGAGTATGCATACTGGGTTGACTCAAATGGCGACTATGTCCGTGACAGAAACGGCCACTGTGTCCGCACCATCAACTGGACACCTGAACTTGCAATACCTGGTTGTGAGGGTAAGGAAGAAGTTGCAGCAAAACCGGCCCCGGCGCCTGTTGTAAAAGCTGCGCCTGTTGTAGCTGCACCGGTTGCTACCGAACCTGTCTATACCAATATCAGCCTGGCATCAGGCGCAACCTTTGAGCACGGCGGCAGTACCTTGAGCGCCGAAGGTAAAGCGGAGGTCAAGAAACTGGTTGAGCAATTCAGAGGTAAGTCTGTTGACTCCGTTATTATTGAAGGTCATACAGACAGTACAGGCGATGCGGCTTTCAATCAGCAGCTGTCTGAAAAGCGTGCAGAAGCAGTAAAAGCTGAAGCGGTAGCAAACGGCGCCAATCCGGATAAGATAACTACGGTTGGCTACGGTGAAACAAAACCGATTGCCGATAACAGCACTCGTGAAGGCCGCGCCAAAAACCGCCGTGTTGAGATCAGGGTGAAAGCCAAACAGGCTCAGTAATAATTAGATCTATTCTGTTAATAAAGCCCCCCGCTTAGCGGGAGGCTTTTTTTATCATTTGCGGCCTATTTGTGATTACAAAAGCCGGGAATGCTGACCTGTAGTCTGTTGTCCGTTTTAAATTCACGCCAGATATAAATTTCGGTGGTTAACGGGTCGCAGGAATTACAGCTGGTGCCGCAGGAGTTTGTTGCGGACTGTTTTTCAACTTTACCCTTGCGAACCCAGATATCCAGCATGCCGCGAACAGCATCGGCGTCTGTGTCAAAATGCAGGGCAATGTCACTGAGCGTACACTGGCCGCGTTTTTTCAGGTAGTCGCGTACTTCAGAAAGAATCATACCGCGCCTACCCGTGTCGCTTTATCGCTTTTTGAATTGCTGTTGGCCCACTGCCGCAATCCGAAAAAGAGCCCTGTGAGCAGGACAGCGATGCTGCTCAGCCAGATAATCGAAAATAGCGGGTGCTGAGAGAAAGTGCCAAACTGGTAATAACTGGTGGCGGTTATATATGCAATCGAAGTCGTCCATAGGGCGACGAATATTGCCCAGGGTGTACCGGCTTCACGGCGGATAGCGCCAATCGTGGCAACACAGGGGAAGTAAAGCAGAATAAATAATAAATAAGCAAACGCGCCTGCCTGGCCGTCGAAGCGTTTGACCATTGCACCGAAGGTTGCATTGTTAACATGCTGTTCTGCGGCAGCAGAATCAATGGATTCAATATTACCTACATCCATTTGTAGAGGGTCAGTGAAGGCGCTGCTCAATTCATTCAGGTTTGCGGGGACGGTCGCAATTGCATCATCAATTGCCTGCCAGAAATCAAAAGCCTTTGCGGTGGTTTGATTGCCGGCATCATCCCTGGCAAGCTGTGCATAGAGTGTGTCGAGCGTGCCGACAACAACTTCTTTTGCCAGTACCCCGGAAATAATGCCTAATACGGCCGGCCAGTTTTCTTCATCAATGCCCATCGGTGCGAACACCGGCGTTGCCGTTTTGCTGATGGCTGAGAGCACCGAATTACTCGTGTTTTCGTTTCCGATGGAACCGTCTGTGCCTATCGCATTCAGTACATTAATAACCAGCACCATCACCACAATGACCTGTCCTGCCTCCTTGATGAACAGCCGGACACGGTCCCAGGTGCGAAGTAAAATGCCCTTGAGTGTCGGCATGTGGTAAGGCGGCAGTTCCATCATGAAACCGCTGCTTTCGCCGGGCAGTATGGTTTGCTTCATGATTAAACCGGTCAGCACGGCAACGATAATACCGATCAGGTAGAGGGCAAATACCAGGTTCTGCCCGTTGCTCGGGAAAAATGCAGCAACGAATAAAGCATATACCGGCAAACGCGCGCCGCATGACATGAACGGATTCATCAGTATGGTCAGTTTTCGTTCGCGTACATTTTCCAGTGTGCGGGTTGCCATGACAGCCGGTACGTTACAGCCAAACCCGACAATCAGGGGAACAAAAGCTTTTCCCGGCAGGCCGATGCTGCGCATAAAACGATCCATCACAAATGCTGCACGGGCCATATATCCGCTGTCTTCCACTGCGGACAAAAACAGGTATAAAGCGGTGATGATTGGAATGAAGGTGGCGACGATCTGTATGCCTCCACCGAGGCCGTTGGCAAGCATTATGCGAATGAAATCAGTAATACCGATGCTGCTGAGCAGTTCTGAAAAACCATCAACGAATACTGCACCGGCAATGCCATCGAAAAAGTCTATGAAGGCGCCACCAAAATTGATAGTGAACATAAACATGATATACATTACCAGCAGAAAAAACGGTACGCCGAAAATTTTGCTTAATACAAATCTGTCGATCCTGTCGGTAAAGGTTTTTCCCAGTTTGCCTTTTTCATGCAACACGGTTTGCGCCAGCATGTGGGCATGGCTGAAACGGCTGTCGGCGATATGAATATCGGCTTCTTCGCCGGCACGCTCTTCAATTGCAAACCGCCATTTTTCGACTACATCGATTACCGAGGCGCCGCATTGTGCTTTTGCATTATCGTCGCCTTCCAGCAGTTTTAACGCCAGCCAGTGCAGGTTGTGTTTCGCGGCGATGCTGCATTTCTCCAGGCGGGGGATCAGGTCTGCTATGGCCTGCTCGACGATCTCATCATGGGCAAGGCGGAAACCGCCGGTCTGTTGATTAGAGTTAACAGCGAGAATTTCCTGCCGCAACAGGTCAATGCCCTGGCCCGAGGTGGCAACCACGGGTACCACCGGGCAGCCCAGTTCCTGCGACAGTTTGCTGGTATCAATTTCAATGCCGCGTTTCCTGGCCATATCCATCATGTTTAAAGCCAGTACAATGGGGACATTCATTTCCAGCAGCTGCGCGGTGAGATAAAGATTACGCTCCAGATTGGTAGCGTCTACGACATTAATAATCAGGCTGGCGTCACGTGATAACAGGTAATCACGCGTGACTTCTTCATCAATCGAGCTGGCATCGAGCGAATAAATACCCGGCAGGTCATAGATGGTGACCAGGCGGCCATTGAGGTCAAAAAAACCCTGTTTACGGTCTACCGTTACGCCGGGCCAGTTACCTGTTTTCTGACGAATGCCGGTAAAAGCGTTGAACAGCGCAGATTTTCCGCAGTTGGGATTACCCGCTATTGCGACAGTGAACGGGTTGGCTGCTGAAGTCCCGGCTTCATTGGTGCCTGTAGAATTTGAGTCTTCGCAGCAACCCATAACATTTTAATTTTCGAGAAGTTCTACCAGTAATTTTTCCGCGACACCAGAACCCAGTGCTACACGTGTTCCCGCATTTTGAATAACTACGCCTTTGCCGCGGTGGTTAATCATGTTAACGACAGCACCAACGCGCAGACCAAGTGATAACATGCGTCGTACCAGGCGGGTGTCACCTTCGATCGACGCGATGCGTCCACTGTCACCATTTTGCAGGGTAAGTAAACTGGTGGTTGGCTGAACTCTGATCATAGTTAAAGCGATTTAATTGGTAAAGAGAATCGTTCTCATTTGAGTTAAAGATATACTAGCCCTATCTTTAATGGATTGCAAGAAACCCAGATAGGGTATATAAAAAATATTTTTGACTGGATAACGTTGCTTTATTGAACTGTTAAAACATTAAAGAATGTCTTTTAATCTCGATAAATCAGCCTATTTGGTGTTACCGCGTGCCGTGATCAGGCCAGGACTGGCGGAACTGCCGGCTACTGCATTGGACGAATATTTTTTGCTGTTTTTACGGTTCACTCCCTGTTTTACGCTTGCACGCCCCGCCTTAGAATTTGTTATGTTTCGCAACACTAAATTTTCTTCGAAGATCTCTCAGGATTAAATAAGTCCACGGCCACAACAATGTACTGGTAAGGGTTGGCATGAAATATAACCAGCTGTCCGGTGCACGGCCCAGCATGCCGTCAACCCATAAGGTAAGTAACTGTTTTAGTAACAGCAGGAAGAAAATGACGATCGCCTGCTGCAGCAGAGAAGCAACACGCAAGCGCTGATGCTGAATATGAATAATGTAGATTACCAGCACCATGCCGATGGCATGTTGACCCATTAAGGTGCCGTAACTAACATCCAGCAGTAATCCCGTAAACCAGGCAATAGTGACGCCGACTCTGAAGGGGAAAGCCAGTGCCCAGTAGATCAATACCAGCGTGACCCAGTCGGGTCTGAACCTTGCTGCCCAGTCGGGCAGTGGCATGATGGCAAGCATAAATGCAACAATAACAGTGATTAAACCAGTCAGCAGTGTTTTATTCACTGTTGTCTCCATCAGTTACGGGTTTAACATTTTCTGTTTTCTGATTCGCTTCGCCAGCAGTGCTGTTAACTTCATCGGCTGAGGAATTGTCATCGTTATCTATGGCTTTTTTCTCACTGCCATCAGTTCCTGGTACCGGGGTGTTTTGCCAGACGAGCAGTACTTCACGGCTTTTATCGAGCTGCGCCAGGGGGGTAGCTTCAATCGTTGCAAATGGTTCTCCAATGATGTGTTCGACCCTGGAGACGGTTGCCACAGGATAATTCGGCGGGAAGACGCCGCCCAGTCCTGAGCTGATTAACAGGTCGCCCACCTGAATGTCGGCATTATGCGGCAGGTGACGCAACTCAAGCTGGTCAATTTTACCGGTGCCAAAAGCAACGGCGCGTAAGCCGGTGCGGTCTATCTGCACGGGAATAGCATGGCTGGCATCGGTGATCAGCATGGCGCTTGCTGATAACGGGGCAACATGAACAACCTGTCCCATGATGCCGTGTGCATCAATGATAGGCTGCCCCAGATAGACGCCATGATTGCTGCCCTTGTTGAGCAGAATAAGCTGCCGATACGGATCGACATCAACATTTATTATTTCTGAAATGAGCAAGCGTTCGGTTATTTTTGGTGTTGCGCTGAGCAGCCGGCGTAATCGGTCATTTTCTTTTTCTATAATGTCCAGTTTCTGTAATTGAACGCGCGTTTCCAGGTGACGCGCCTGGAATTCGCGGTTTTTTTCAAGTAACTCCTGCTTCGAACTAAGCACCTCATCAGCCCAGTAATATAGTTTGATGGGTAAATCGATAGTGTATTGCAGAGGGTAGACGACAATGGATAGCGTGCTGCGTACCATTTCCAGAGAATGCCATCGGTGATCTGCTGTCATTAACGCAATTGAGGCAATCACAAGGACTACCATGCGAAAAGTAACAGAAGGGCCACGAGCGAATAGCGTTTGCATGTGCGCTGTATGGCCCGGATTAATATGGTTGCAGCGAAAACTGATTCATGAAATTAGCGTGTATGGTGAAAAAAATGTATTTATCACCTTTCAGGGTGTTATTCGACAGCGAGGAAATCGCCTCCATGCTGGTCGATGAGTTCAAGTACTCTGCCGCCACCGCGGGCGACACAGGTGAGCGGGTCATCCGCCACAACAACCGGCAAGCCTGTTTCTTCCATAATGAGACGATCAATATCGCGTAACAGGGAGCCACCGCCTGTTAATACGATACCGCGTTCGGCAACGTCTGCACCGAGTTCTGGCGGGGTCTGCTCCAGCGCCGTTTTCACTGCGCTGACAATACCGTGTAGCGGTTCCTGTAAAGACTCGAGGATTTCATTGCTGTTGAGCGAGAAACTGCGCGGAATACCTTCCGACAGGTTGCGGCCCTTGACTTCGATTTCCAGTAAATCCTTGCCCGGATAGGCGGTGCCGATTTCATGCTTGATTTTTTCTGCAGTGGCCTCGCCAATTAGAATGCCGTAATTGCGGCGAATATAATTTGTAATCGCTTCGTCAAATTTATCGCCGCCAACACGTACCGAGGCAGCATAAACAATGCCGTTTAATGAGATGACCGCAACTTCCGAGGTGCCGCCGCCAATATCCAGCACCATCGAGCCTTTGGGTTCATCTACCGGCATACCGGCACCAATAGCTGCTGCCATTGGTTCGTCAATTAGATAGACTTTCCTTGCGCCGGCGCCAGCGGCAGACTCACGAATAGCGCGGCGCTCTACCTGGGTGGCGCCACAGGGAACACAAATCAGCACGCGGGGACTGGGGCGCAAGACTTTGCTTTCATGGACCGAGCGGATGAAATGCTGCAGCATTTTCTCGGTTATATTGAAATCGGCTATGACACCATCACGCATCGGGCGAATGGCCGTAATATTTTGCGGTGTACGGCCGAGCATGCCTTTGGCATCTTTACCAAAAGCTTCTATCGTTTTCGGCCCACCTGGGCCGCGATCCTGGCGGATGGCTACGACGGAAGGTTCATCGAGAACAATGCCTCGACCGCGAGCGTATATCAATGTATTGGCGGTGCCAAGATCGATTGATAAATCGTTGGAAAACATTCCCCGGAAACGATTCATAAACATGTGTATGCAAACCTATATGAGTTATTAAGGTGCTTCCAGTGAAGTAAACCCGTTGTCAGAACGAACAGGTCCATGAAAAGCCCTCTTATAATTATAATTGTTTATAGTTATTTACTAACTATATAGTGGATTTTACTGATAATGCTACTAATCCAACTGTGATTTTCGCGTACTGTATCAACCAGACTGTTATTGAGCAAGAATTATTCACCATATTGCAGTGTTTTCGAGGCAGTATAGATAAAAATGTGCGATGCGTTACTCGAACCGGTATTATACTGTATATTTGTTCGGCGTATGAGTAGAGCAATTCTTCAGAATATGCTAATTTCTCGCCTCATTTCAGGTTTTGTTCCAGTCATCGTAATAGAATAGTCGCAGTGTAATTACCGGACCGGTATATTCCGTCATATCGAATCATAATAAACTGGAGTTTTTCATGTCACTCGAGGTAGATGAAGTTAAAAAAATAGCAAAATTAGCATGTTTAAACGTCGCTGAAGACGATATTCAGTCTTATGCTAGCAATTTATCGAATATTCTTGACCTGGTTGAACAGATGAACGCTGTTGATACCGCCGGCGTCACCCCTATGTCACACCCGATTGAAGCCGTGCAGCGCCTGCGTGAAGATATCGTGACCGATTTTAACCGCCGTGATGAGTTTCAGGCCATTGCGCCTTTGACTGAAGACGGCCTTTACCTTGTGCCCAAAGTCATCGAGTGAGCTGATAGCGTGGCGAAGGTGCGAATTCAACCGCACATAGGTATCAATGGAATTGTATAAGTGGGTTTAAATGCGCACCTGTAGACGGACAAAATAATGAATTTATCAAAAAGAGCCATATCCCATGAGCATGTATCATACCAGATCAGTTACTGAGTTATCCGCCATGCTGCAGGCAGGTGAGGTCAGCAGCGTTGAATTAACCCGCTACTTTCTTGATCGCATAAATAATAATGATGATAAATTAAACAGTTTCATCACTGTCAGCGAAGAAATGGCGCTGTCGCAGGCTAAAGCGTGTGACGAAAAACTTAAAGCGGGCAATGCCCCGGCATTAACGGGCGTCCCTGTTGCGCATAAGGATATTTTCTGCACCCATGGCGTTAAAACCAGCTGCGGCTCAAAAATGCTGGACAATTTTATTTCACCTTACGATGCGACCGTGGTGAAAAATATGCGCGAGGCGGGTGTGGTGATGCTGGGTAAAACCAATATGGATGAGTTTGCCATGGGCTCATCGAATGAAACCAGTTATTACGGTCCGGTAAAAAATCCCTGGAACCTGGATACTGTGCCGGGTGGCTCGTCTGGCGGCTCAGCGGCGGCGGTCAGTGCGCGCCTGGCGCCGGCGGCGACAGGTACCGATACCGGCGGTTCGATTCGTCAGCCGGCCGCATTCTGCGGCATTACCGGATTGAAACCAACCTATGGCCGTGTCTCGAGGTTCGGCATGGTTGCTTTTGCTTCCAGTCTCGACCAGGCCGGTCCCATGGGGCAGAGCGCAAGCGACTGTGCCCTGCTGTTAAACGCCATGGCCGGTTTTGACGAAAAAGACTCCACCTGCATCGAAAAAGATGTGCCGGATTATTCCGCGGACCTGGATAAACCGCTGAATGGTCTGCGTATCGGGCTGCCAAAAGAATATTTTACGCATAGTGACGGCGGCATGAATGCAGAGGTGGAAACGGTCATTAAAACAGCACTTGAACTGTACCGGTCTATGGGCGCAGAACTGGTCGAAATAGAGCTGCCTAACAGCAGCTTGTCGGTACCGGTTTATTATGTCGTAGCACCGGCGGAATGTTCCGCCAATTTATCGCGTTTTGATGGCGTGCGGTACGGCTATCGCTGCGAAAACCCGAAAGATTTAAATGACTTATATACACGTTCACGCGGTGAAGGCTTCGGTGCGGAAGTACAGCGCCGCATCATGGTCGGCACCTATGCGCTGTCATCGGGTTATTATGACGCATATTATTTGAAGGCACAGCAGCTGCGCCACCTGATCAGTGATGATTTCAAAAAAGCCTATCAGCAGGTGGATGTCATCATGGCGCCGGCAACCCCGGAAACCGCGTTTAATCTTGGTGCGAAATCGGATGATCCGGTTGCCATGTATCTTTCAGATATTTACACCATCGCAGTGAACCTGGCCGGTATCCCTGCGATGTCTATTCCTGTCGGATTTGCCAACTCAAATTCAGGTAAAAGCATGCCCGTAGGTATGCAGATTATGGGGAATTATTTCAAAGAAGCTAAATTACTGAATGTTGCGCACATGTATCAGCAGCAGACGGACTGGCATACTCGCCTGCCAGAGGAGTTCAAAGCATGACTGCTGTCATGAATAGCGAATGGGGCCAGAATGATAACGGCCAGTGGGAAGTCGTCATCGGCCTGGAAATACACGCCCAGTTAGCCACCAGGTCAAAAATATTCTCCGGCGCGAGCACTGCCTACGGTGCGGAGCCGAATACACAGACCAGTGTGGTGGATATCGCCCTGCCAGGGGTGTTACCGGTATTGAATAAGGAAGCGGTGCATATGGCGGTCAAGTTCGGTATGGCGATTGAGGCAGAAGTCACAGACCGCTCGGTGTTTGCCCGTAAAAATTATTTTTACCCGGACCTGCCCAAAGGCTACCAGATCTCGCAGTTTGATCTGCCGATTGTCGGCAAGGGACATGTCACTATTGAACTTGAAAATGGCGAAACCAGGATCATTGGCGTCACCCGCGCGCATCTCGAGGAAGATGCCGGCAAGTCATTGCATGAGGATTATCATGGCATGACCGGGATTGACTTAAACCGCGCCGGCACGCCGTTGCTGGAAATTGTGTCTGAGCCGGATATGCGCAGCCCCAAAGAAGCGGTTGCCTATATGAAGAAAATCCATAGCCTGGTGCAATATATCGGTATCTGTGACGGCAATATGCAGGAAGGTTCGTTCCGTTGTGACGCCAACGTGTCTGTTAGGCCAAGAGGGCAGCAGGAATTTGGCACCCGCACGGAACTTAAAAACATCAACTCGTTCCGATTTGTGGAACGCGCGATAAATGTCGAAATAGAACGCCAGATTGAGTTGATAGAAGATGGCGGCGAAGTTGTGCAGGAAACCCGGCTTTACGATTCGGTGAAAAACGAAACCCGCTCCATGCGCAGCAAGGAAGAAGCCAATGATTACCGTTATTTCCCGGACCCGGATTTGCTGCCGGTGGTTATCACCGATGAATACCGCCAGCAGGTGCGTGGCGAACTGCCGGAACTGCCCGACCACAAAAAACAGCGTTACGTCGACAACCTGGGCCTGTCTGCCTATGATGCCGGTGTGATTACTTCGTCGCTGGCGCTGTCAATTTATTTTGAGCAGGTTTTAAATGAGGTTGGCGATGCAAAATTATCGGCCAACTGGATCACCGGTGAACTGTCCGCGAAAATGAATCGAGAGGAAGTTGATATTCAAAACGCGGCGGTGGGTGCAAAAGACTTTGCGCTGCTGTTAAAGCGAATCAAGGACAATACCATATCCGGAAAAATCGCCAAGGACGTGCTTGAGGCCATGTGGAACGGCGAGGGTAGCGCCGATGAAATAATTGAAAGCAAGGGCCTGAAACAGATTACCGATACCGGTGCCATCGAGGCGTTTGTTGATGAAGTTATTGCCAACAACCCGGCACAGTTCGAGGAACTCAAGGGTGGCAAGGAAAAAATGATGGGTTTCTTCGTTGGCCAGGTGATGAAAATGTCCAGGGGCAAAGCCAATCCTGCGCAGGTGAATGAGCTAATCCGCAGCAAGATGAAACAATAACAGGAATAAAGATACTCTTCCGCAAATGAACGCGAATAAACGCAAATTAATATTTATTATTCCTTAATTATTTTTATGAAGCTTTTAAAAGATATTTTTTTATTTGCGTTTATTCGCGTTCATTTGCGGAAAAAATTTTGTTATTAAGGTTAAAGCCATGAACGAGTCAGAATTTCAGGAAATTGTCGATCAAACCATTCAGCACATCCAGGATGCCATTGATAACAGTGGCTCGGATATCGACTATGATGAGGTTGGCGGTGTGTTGACGCTGGAGTTCGAGGACGGCAGCAAGATCATCTTTAGTAAACAGGGTGCGGTGGGGCAGCTATGGATGGCAGCAAAATCCGGCGGATTTCACTTCAACTATGACGAGGCCGCCAAACAATGGTTGTGTGACAGTGGCGATAACGCTGAACTGTTTCAAATGTTGTCGTGCCTGGCGAGCGAGCAGGCTGGAGAAGAGGTCCGGTTCAATACTGAAGTTAAAAACTGACCTGGCGGATTTGAACTATCATGTTGCACAGCTGAATCCTCTAAAAGCCTTTTAAAATTTGCTGCAACTTGTGGGATGAACGTGACTCTAAAATCAAGGCGTGGAAAGGCATGGCGTCAATTCGGCGCACCACAGCAATACCATAATGGATTTTTCTGAAGCATCCATTATGGCGAGTTGCCGAATATTCTTACTGAATAATAACGGCCTGATAACATATATTTTTTTTCGCATTGCCTGCCGCATGCCAATAGTTAATGGTGATGGAAAGTGGGCTGACGTGTATTAAACAGAACTGGCTTTAAAATGGCACGGTAATGTTCAGCTTTTTACAAAATAATAAATAGGAGAGGTAATAATCAATATAATACTGTTATGTTGAAGGCGTTATTTAAAACCATTATTCCTGCTTTACTGCTGACGGTATTGCACAGTCAGATAGCGTCCGCCGGAACAACCCTCTACGCATATAACGGTAATATGCCATTTGTAAAAATGATGCTGAATATGATGGTAGCAATGGGTATTGTAGACAAGGTGCCAGCGTATGGTGCATATGGATGGTCAGGTAATACAGGTTCTGCTGGGTTGAATGGTTACAATAATCTTTATACACGCTATCTTTATTCGCGTAACCCGTATATGCGTGCCTTGGCATTGCGTGGCTTGTCGCCCGGCAACAGCAATAGCCCTTTTTTAAAGTCACCGTGGCTGCGATCGCCATGGGTGCAGCCAGGCTATAATACAGCAAGCCCGGTTTGGGGTAGCCCGGACTGGGGTGTTCTGCCGCTGGAGAGATATACGCCTTATGGGTCGCGGTGGTCGAAACATGATTTAAACGGCTGGGTTGACGAGCCATGGGAAACCTCGGAGTGGAACCCTGAGGCTGAAGCTGATAGCGCAACGAAATCATCACGCTCCAACGTGCCGTTGGTGCAAAATTTTAATTACAATGTGCCGGAAAAATCGAAGCAACATAACCGGTCACCGCTGAATAAGATATCGCCACCCGAGCAGTTTCACAATCAGCTCGGCAGGAATCCTTCCGCGACCGCAAAGAAACGCTCTCCGTTACATAAAAAAGCGAAACAGAAGCCCTGTATTACGGATTTTTGTGGTTTGAAAAAACCTGATTTGAATGGCCTCTGGGTAGCTCAGGACGGTGAAATGCTGGGTATTAACGATGATCGCTATCTGTGGACTGACGGTACTTCACGTTATTTAAACGGGCAAATTAAAATCGAAAATGAATATTTGCTTACCAGTGTTGAAGGCCATGAAGAATTGATGCGTTTTAAATATAAACTTGCTGGCAATAATTTATTAACCTTGAGGCCGGATGGTACGATGCGTGAATTTATGCGCATACCGACTTATCAATATCGCGATAGTTATCCTTACTATAATCAGGGTTACGGGTATTAAACCTGAGTTACAAGTTTTAAGTTGTAAGTTATAAGTCATAAATACAAATGCATCAGGTTGTTAACTTAAAACTTCATTTGTTAATCTTCATCTTCCAGTATTAACTCAACTTCCTGCATGGCGTTCCGTTGCTGGATATATGCACGCATTTCCAGCACCCCCCTGGTATTTAGCGAAATTATCAGGAAATAAACATCTTTATAGTCATTTTCTGTTATATCCAGTTGTGACGGTGTTGCGTTGGTCGTCGGATGGGAATGTACAATAGCATACAGTTGCTGTTGCTTCTCTCGCATTTGCTTCATGGCTTTAATCTGTTGCGAAGCGTCCATTAAAAACCGGCTGCCCGGATTTTCCGAAATATTGTCGACTGGATAATAATATTTCTGCCCGGAGTTATCGTTAGCTATTAATCCGCACACCTCAATGTCCGGGTTTTTCTGTGCATGCGCCAGTAATGTGTTAACCAGGGGGCGGGGCAGGTAGAGTGTTGCTGTTGGTCTTTGGTCGTTTGTCATTGGTCGAAAGTATTTAAGTGTTAATACTTTTGGTAATAGGTTATTACATTTTAATGTTTTTTTTAGAGATCTGACAAAAGACCAAAGACTACCTCAAAGAACAGACCTGACATTTGGGGTCTTTGTTTAGTTTTATGGTACGCCATTGTAAAGCAAGTGCATCAAAAATAAACAGACGATTTTGCAATGTTTCGCCAATATTGCATATCAACTTGATCGCTTCCAGTGCCTGCATACTACCCAGAACACCGACCACGGGTGCGAGTATGCCATTTTCGCTACAGCTGGTATTTTCCTGCGAATTATCTGCCTGTTCTTCAGCGTAGAGGCAGGCGTAACACGCGCTGTTTTCTAGGCGCAAATCAAAAACGCAGATCTGGCCCTGGTACTGAATTGCCGCTGCAGAGACCAGGGCAACATGCTGTTTAACACATGCGCGATTAATCAGGAAACGTGCTGCAAAGTTATCCGTAGCATCAATGACACAGCTGGCACCCGAAATAATCGAGTTAAGTTCCTCCAGCGTTAGCTTTTTATCGATGCAATTAATCGTAGTTTCCGGATTGATTGCGAGTAATGTCTTTTTGGCTGAAGCAGCCTTATTGTCGCCAATATTGCCTGTATTGTGAATGATCTGACGCTGCAGGTTGCTGTTATCAACATTATCAAAGTCAACCAGCGTCAAGCTGCCAACGCCGGATGCGGCCAGATACAGGGCCGCAGGACTGCCCAGGCCGCCAATGCCTATGATGACAACATGTGCATCTTGCAGCTGCTGTTGCCCTTCAACGCCGAAATGCGGCAGCATTATCTGACGGCTGTAGCGCAGCAATTGTTCGTCGTTAAATGTGATTTCGTTTTTTGGCATGATAAAAGCGTAGTTATCAGTTGGCAGTCATCAGTTTGTAGGTTCGAATTTATTCGGACAAATGTGTCAATAATTACTCATCACATGCGAATAAATTCGCACCTACTCGCTTTAATATTTTTTTCCCGCCGTTATTCTGGTATGTCCCGACATATCCTGTTTATGTTCAATTTCTGAATAACCGTTTTTATGAAAACAGCTGGCAACCAGTTTTTTCTGGTCATAACCGTGTTCAATAACCAGGCAGCCGTCTGCTTTTAGAAAAGCTTTGGCATGTAAACAAATATGTTCAATATCGTCCATGCCGATTTCGCCCGAGCTTAATGCGCTTTGCGGCTCAAAGCGTACATCACCCTGCTGTAAATGCAGGTCAGCTTGCGCAATATAGGGCGGGTTGCTGACGATGATATCAAGATCACCTTGTTCTATTTTTTCGAACCAGTTGCTGTTGATGAAAGTTACATTATGCGTTTGATGAATGTCACTGTTTTGCCTGGCCACTTCGAGTGCCTCTGCTGAATTATCACTGGCATAGATTATCCAGTCTGGCCTTTCGTATGCTATAGCAATCGCAATTGCACCGCTACCGGTTCCAAGGTCCAGCACCGACAGCTTATCTTCATTGTTAAATTTTGACAGTATATATTCAACCAGGGTTTCTGTTTCCGGCCGGGGAATTAAGGTGCTGTGATTGACAGAAAAATTTAACGACCAGAACTCGCGTAAGCCTGTCAGGTAAGCAATTGGAATACCCTGCTGACGTTGTTGCAGCAGTTGCTGGTAGAGTGACTGCTGCTCGTGATTGAGGTTTTTTTCGGGCCAGGCAAGTAAATGTGCGCTGTTGCATTGCAGCACAAATGTTAACAGTACCTGCGCATCCAGTACTGCGGACGGGCTTGATTCAGCCAGCTTTTGACTGGCCTGTTGAAGCGCTTGCTGGATGTTCATGGACTTTTGTATTGAAGTTCTGTCTCTGTTGCTGTGCTTGCTGTCTACTTGCTGGCCTATTCATCGGCCAGGGCAGCGAGCTGTTCTGCCTGGTACTCGTTAATCAGCGGGTTAATTACCTGGCTTAAGTCACCTTGAATAATTTCATCCAGTTTGTACAAGGTTAGATTTATGCGATGGTCGGTAACACGGCCCTGCGGGTAGTTATAGGTGCGTATGCGTTCGGAACGGTCGCCGCTGCCGACCAGGCTTTTTCTGGTTTGCGCCTGTTCTTTTTGTTGCTTTTCGATTTCCGCGTTCATTATGCGGGCCTGCAGCAATGACATTGCACGGGCCTTGTTTTTATGCTGCGAGCGCTCATCCTGGCATTCAACCACGGTGCCTGTGGGCAAATGTGTGATGCGCACCGCGGTATCTGTTTTATTGACGTGCTGTCCGCCGGCGCCGGATGAACGGTAAGTATCAATACGTAAATCAGCAGGATTTATCTCTATTTGCTCTAC